>CAVHWE010000251.1:0-3825 GCA_963639495.1 bacterium
GAACATAGAGGTCTTCATTAGAAGCATAACCTCTCTCCTGCTCCTTTGGATATTCCACGCCACGATACCAGTCTGGACAGAATTTAAACTCGTTCTTCTTGGAGAACTGCATGTAGAGATCAGGATAACCTGCATACATACAGGTCTTGATGCCATGATCAACCTCAGCATAATCACGAGATGCGGTAGCATTCTCATGAGTAAACTGACGGACACTGCGGAAAGCCAGGAATGGACGGAAACGAAGGGTTGTAGCCGAATGGCCGTCTACCAGCGTATAGCGAATCAGAATGCGATTCTCATAATGCTGGAATACAACTTCCTTTTTCAGGATAACACCACCTACGCGATAAAGGGTAGTTGGCACTTTATCACAATCAAACTCACGAATGTACTTGTGACCCATCGGACTGTAGTTGTTACCCTGGTACTTGTGCAAGCCGAGATTAAACTCAGCGCCATGCTGAATTACTGTAACATCCAGCGAACTTAAGAGCACGTGATTGTCATCGTCCAGTTCAGGAACTGGAACGACAAGTAATCCGTGATACTTGCGGGTATTACAGTCTACAATCGTTGAGCACGAATATGCACCCGACCGATTGGTTCTCAACAACTCCTTAGGCAACGATTCTTGAAGATTCGTCATAAGGGCCTTTTCGAATTTTAGATAACTCATAGATCTATATTAAGGTTCTATATTTTTTGTTGACTATATTAATTGCTTTCAAAGGTAACACTTTTTTGTGGTATAACAAAGTTTTTTGTGTGCCATTTTTAGAAAAAAATGCCTTTTTATGTTATAAAACATATTTTTACACTAAAATTCTTGATTATTTCAAGAAAAAGCATTACTTTTGCACATAGTTTTCGGTTTAAAAGATTTGTACACATGGCAGCTAGAGGAAAATACGATAAAGGAAATATAGCAAAGCTGATTGCTAAGCTATGGGGAGGCATCGCTGATGACCAGTTCGAATTACTGAAAGAACATCTCGAAATCAAGAAGTATAAGAAGAACGAAATCATCTATAAAAACGAGGGCACTCCTGAACATGCTCTATGTCTCATATCGGGAAAAGTGAAGATTTACAAAGAGGGTATCGGTGGCAAGAGCCAGATTATCCGTGTCATCAAACCGATTGAATTTTTTGGCTTCAGAGCCTATTTTGCGGATGAGATATACAAGACGGCAGCCATGTCGCTAGAAAACTGTGTTATTGCCCAGTTCCCATTGGCGGTTCTCATGAAGTTGCTCTCCAAAAGTTTTAACATAGGCTTCTTCTTTATCAAATATCTCAGTGTGGAGATTGGAAAATCGGACGACCGTACCGTAAATCTCACACAAAAACATATCAGAGCCCGACTTGCCGAGGGACTGATGTTCCTGAAAGACTCTTATGGTGTAGAAAAAGACGGAAAAACTCTTGACATCCGTTTGAGTCGTGAAGATTTGGCAAACCTCTGTAATATGACAACAAGCAATGCCATCCGTACGCTCTCAGCCTTTACGGCAGAAGAACTCATTAAGACTGAAGGAAGAAAAATCAAAATCTTACAGGAAGAAGAAATCATAAAAATAGCAGAACTTGGATAAAGTTCTGCTATTTTTATTTATATGTTTTACATTATACGTTTTTCTTTATACGTTTCGCATGAATACGGGTATACTGGTCACACAGGTATCAGGAAGTTGATAACCTCCTGAATTACAGTTACCTGGAACGGACCTACCGGTGTATTCATCAATCTGCCATCAATACCTATCAGGGCATGCTGGGCATCCAGCACCTCTACCTCTCGGGTACGGTAAGGATGCACACTCTTATGGTTAAGGAACTTGCCTTTCACAAAGAGATAGATACCCTCGAAGAGTTGGGTCATCTTAGGATGCGATACCACCGATACATCGAGCAGTCCATTATACGGCACGGCATTCGGTGTCTGTCCATATCCTGTTCCGTTGCCTATACACATCGTCATCACTCTACGCTTGATTACATCCGAATTGATTTTCACATGCATCTTATAGTCCATACGCTGGAAGATCATCAGGATAAAGGAACAGAGAAAGGAGAGGGTACGCGAACCGAAGATATGATGGGTCTTTCTTCTCAGGTTCATGATGGCAGCGATGAGTCCGATATTGATACAGTTGAGGAAATAGCGACGGCATTTCTCCCCCTTCTTGTTCACATAGCGGATACAACCAAGGTCTATCTTTCTGATACGACGTTTCTTCAGCGATGCCACCGTCTTCTCGATGTCACTGTCGCTGAATCCCCAGAAGTGGGCAAAGTCGTTCATCAGTCCGTTAGGAATCACGCCCAATGCTACTTCGTCTCTTTCCTTCTGGTCTATCTGCATCAGGCAATTTACGGCATCATTGAGAGCAGAATCTCCTCCTACAATGACAATTGTCTTATAGCCATTGTTGATAAACATTCTGATCAGTCGCTCTACGCTCTTCTGATTCTCGCTCTGCACAAAGTCGTAATCCACGCCCTGCTGCTTGAGCACCTTCTCTATTTTTTCCCAGCGCTTGTTACTTCGCCAGCCTCCTCTAGGGCAATAGAGCAACCCCCATTTATTCTCGTTTACCATTGTCTCTTCTTTGTAATTTGAAAGTTGTATAAAATATCACTTCCGCCCAGCCATGCCTTCAAGCCTAGCCACCGTTACATCCAATTCCATCGGATGCCAGCCCCAAGACAGTCTCCACCTTTTCTTCCATCGGCATCAAAGCATCTACCCAATGAATGGTAAAGCCTCTGCGTTCCATACCTCTGAACCACGTCATCTGCCGTTTAGCAAACTGATGGATAGCTATTTCCAAACCGCGATACATCTCATCGTATGATGTCTTACCTATCACATATTCTGTAATAAACTTATATTCCAAACCATAATAGATGAGATTTTCGGCTGGAATACCAAGGTCTAACAATCCCTTGATTTCATCCACCATTCCATCATCCAATCGTTGTTTTAATCTTCGGGAAATTTTCTCTCTTCTTGAATCCCGGTCAATACTGACACCGATAATCAGCGAATCAACCGGCGGGAGTTCTCGTTCCGGCATCGGATGCTCCAGATTATAGCTCTCTATCTCAATCGCCCGGATGGCACGCTGTGCCGTATCTACATCTGTGCGATTGTGCATATTAGAACCTGTTTTCGCCTTGAGTTCTTTCAGCATTTCTGCAAGTTCATCTAAACTCTTATGAGCCAACGACTCACGGAGTTCAGGATTCTGCGGAACAGGTGAGAGATGATAACCTTTCAGCACCGACTCAATATAGAGTCCAGTACCTCCACATAATATCGGGAATGCCCCTCTTTTCTGAATATCCTGATAAGCATCATAAAAATCCTGCTGATATTCAAAGAGATTATATTTCGTACCAGGCTCACAGATATCAATCAGGTGATAAGGTATCTGCTTACCATGGATGGTATAGTCAGCCAAATCCTTACCCGTACCTATATCCATGCCGCGATACACTTGCCGGCTGTCTGCACTAATGATTTCAGCACCCTTGGCAGGGATACCCGACAAATCAGCATCCAGGCTGCTGATCCTGGCTGCAAGAGCTGCTGCAAGACTCGTCTTGCCACTCGCTGTAGGTCCCAATATGGTTATCATCGAATATTTCATGCCGCAAAGTTAAATGAAATTATTGAGAAAACAAAATAAAATGAAAAGAAAATCTCACTTATAAAAACAAAAAAGCCGTCCAGCATTGAAAAAAATGCTGGACGGCCATATACTTAATCGTTAAGAGGCAACGAATTAACCGTTGTGCTTCTTCATGATCTTGATCA
>CAVHWE010000252.1:0-3814 GCA_963639495.1 bacterium
ATACAATCACCATAAAGTTCATTGGTATGCAAGACAGAATCATCAAACTCTCTGAGATGAATTTTGAAAAACTCAATGTCATTACTTTGACAGAAAGTGGAGGACTCACAGGGGAAATTGTTGTTATCAAAAAGAGACATAATCATAAAAGAAAATAAACTATGGCAAGAGGAAGAGACATTTGCAACACTCTCAAAGCCATTCGCAAACAAATAGCAGATGCTAATGGGATTGCCTATTCACCAGAAGAATGTCACTTCACTGGTGAGTGCAAGGGAACTTGCCCCAAATGCGAGCAAGATGTGAGAGATTTGGAGTATGAATTGCGACGTAGGCAGATTGCAGGAAAGGCCATCAAGGTCGTTGGCATTGCAGCAGGACTTGTTGCATTAACGGCTTGTTCTGATGGAAAACCACAGCGAAATGCTTCAGACATGGTTACAGGTGAAACAATCATTGTTAAAAAAGAAGAACCGAACCCAAGAAACAGACAATTAGAAGGAGCCATTTCTCTTGGCAACAAGGAGAAACTTCTGGAAGAAGAAAACAGAAAGGACGGGGAGGCTTCATACAATCCATCCTTAGAAACAAAAGAGATAAAAAAGAATATCAAAGGCAATTCCTCAAAAAATCAAGCCAGGAATGCTGTCACCAGGTCTGCCATTGGTATAGATTCCATTGAAAGCAGCAAAATATTTGATAATGCTGATGAGGAAGCGTCATTCCCTGGTGGCATAGCGGCGTGTATGAAATATATTGCAGACAATTTTCGCTATCCAAACATACAGGGCGATTGCAGCATACAAGGAAAAATTGTCGTTACTTTCACGGTCAATGAGGATGGAAATCTAAGTGACATCAAAGTGAAGAAAAGCGTCTATTCTGACCTTGACAAAGAAGCAGTCCGGGTGGTGAAAAGTATGCCGAGTTGGATTCCTGCCAAGCAAAACGGCAAGGCTGTTAAATCAAGATACACGCTTCCTGTCTACATCCACGTGCAGTAACTATAAAAAAGGAATAATCATGGCAACAAAAGGACGCAACATTTGCAACACGCTCAAGGCCATCCGCAAGCAAATAGCGGATGCCAACGGAATCAGTTATTCACCCGACGAATGTCACTTCGAGGGTGAATGCAAGGGCACTTGCCCGAAATGCGAGCAAGACGTGAGGGACTTAGAACACGAACTGCACCTCCGACAGATGGCAGGGAAAGCCATCAAGGTCGCAGGAGTGGCTTTGGGCATCACCGCCCTCACCGCATCCGCCACATCGTGCGCCACGCAGAAGGGATATTACAAATCGACACCGCCTAAGTCTGAAAAGGTTATCCCTATCCTGTTCCAAGAATACACCACCAACGACACCGCCCTACTCCAAGCGAAAGATTCTCTCAGCAAGAAAGGAGTGCTCTTCGTCCAAGGGCATCTCATTAGCGACGAGGACAATGAGCCGCTTATTGGAGCCTCCGTCATCGCTAAACATTCGGGAAAGTATGCAATAACTGATGTCAATGGAAACTTCACTCTCGAAGTGGAGCAAGGCGACACGATAACCGTGCAATACATCGGCTTCATAGACCGAAGCATCAAACTATCAGAAATGAGCCGAGACAAGCTCAATGTCATCACTCTAATATTCAACGAAAGTGCCTTAGGGGAAGTCGTGGCAGGAATCGTTCCCGAAGTCAGAGTTAGAGGAACAGCTCCCGTCATCAAAAGAGAAGATACATTCGAAGAGGCTTCATTCCCAGGCGGTTCGACTGCATTGACGCAATACATCAAGACTAACCTTCAATATCCAAAAGAATGTCGGGAAGGCGCGCCAATAGGCAGAGTCATCCTTGGTTTCACCGTCAACAAGGACGGAAGTTTGAGCAACATCAAGGTGGAGAAAAGTCTTGTCCCTATCCTCGACGAAGAAGCCATCCGAGTACTGAAAAGCATGCCGAAATGGACTCCTGCCAAGAAAAACGGCAAGGTGGTGAAATCACATGCCACCGTTCCTTTCACATTTAAAGTAGAATAATATGAAGACCGCCCCACTCATTTGCATCGACCGCCACCGCCTCACGATAGATGGCGAGGGCGTCACCACGCTTGTGGCATTCCACGGTTGTCCGCTTCGTTGCAAATACTGTCTCAATCCCCAATGCCTTGATGCTGACGGCGTATGGCAGGAGGTGGATACAGAACTGCTGATGGCGAACGTGGAGATGGACAACCTCTACTTCTTAGCTACAGGAGGCGGCATCTGTTTTGGTGGAGGTGAACCGCTTCTGTGGAGTTCATTCATAAAGGAGTTTTGTGAACTATGCCCAGAGGGATGGCACTTTACGATGGAGACGAGTCTAAACGTACCTCGCCATCACTTGGAGAAAGTCACCCCATACATTGACTCCTTTATCATCGACATCAAGGACATGAATCCTGCCATCTATCAAGCCTACACAGGTAAGCCCAACCGGCAAGTTATCGACAACCTTGTCTGGCTCAAAACTCATGCCAAACATAAAGACAAGATCATCCTTCGTCTCCCCATAATCCCCAAGTTCAACACCGAAGATGACAGGAAACACAGTCGCCAAGTCTTAATAGAATTAGGATATGAGAATTTTGATGAATTTGAATATGTTATTAGAAACAAATAAACAGTTTTAATTATATGTCCCAATGAAATGGATTTGAATGTAAATTCCATCTCATTGGGGTATTGGATAAAAATTATTGGTAATTTTTAATAGTACGTTTTATGCTATTAGACTCTCTGCGAAGTTCATTAGCTACACTGTCTTTGTATGCAGCCATCCGTACCATTTCATTGTATTTGAGAACAGAATCTTCGTAAGCTGCAACACGATTTTTGACATAGTCTATGACATTTTCGTCTCTGTTTACAGAGAAGTGCTTCTCTATATATAAGATGTTTGGGTCATCAGCAGACAGAACCATCTTCAAAGCTCTATACTTCAAGTCTGCCTCCTCCCAATCTTGGTGCTCTCGCCATTGGGTGAGGTTGCCCCAAATGGAGAGAACGAGAGATAGAGCCAAGCCGCCAATGAAAAGAAGAACATACTTTGATGTAGGCTCGAAGCGATGGGTTACAACCTTCTTTTGAGGTGAATTGTTCATCACTTCAAGTTTGTCTTGCAATGCCTTCGAGGAAACATCATTCTCTTGTCTCATCTGCTTGACAGCATCAACCAAGAGCTTGCTTCGCTGCTCATTTTTGCCGAGTTCAGCCTTGATAAGGTCAACAAAAACAACAATGGCATCTCTTAATTTGGATATTTTACCTCTGACTTCCTCTTCCTTGCCAAACATAGCAATGATTGATTTCTCCAACTTGGTTGTGTCATTACTTGCAGGAACGGTTTCCGCTCCTGCGTACTTTGGTGAAGCAGAAAGTTCATCGACTTTCTGCTCCAATCTCTCAACTGTGCCGTAGATGGCTTCCAATAGTTCTTCTTTCATCTTTCTTTTGTTGTTTGAATGGTTTGTAACTTGCATCAAAGGCTAAAGCCTCTTCTGCGTTTCTTCTTTTTCTTCTTGGATGATTCATCCTCTGGGAATTGCTCAAAGGTCTGAGCATTGGCTGGAGCAAAAAGTCCAATGGAAGAAATACCATCCCAAGTGTCTTGGCTGCTCTCCGACATGGATGGCTCATGGTTGCTCTTGTGATCGCCTTGCTCGTATTGCAGAGTAGAGTTGGCTCTTGAAGATACATGGTTCTCCGTTCCCTCAAATCTTGCATTCAGTTTGCCAAAGCTATAGTCTCGGCTAATCTGCGTACCCTTGAAGCTATATCCATCCTT
>CAVHWE010000253.1:0-3738 GCA_963639495.1 bacterium
CGATGGTATAGAGAAACATCACGATACCCGTACCGATGATATAGTTGCTCTGCGTATTCTCGATATAATTGTGAACGAAGTTAACGATGGTCTGCGCTACAACGGGCTGTGCCTCGAAGGTGGTAGAGAGCCAGGATTCGAGCAGAGAGGCATAGCCGAAACCGCGGGCTATGACAAACATCATTGCCATGAAAGGTATCAGAGCCATGAAGGAGGCAAAAGTCAAGGCAGCCACATCCCTTGCCCACATATCCTTGAGATAGAAGATGCGACCGGCAAGCATACCCATCTTGATCCAAGACTTGAGTCTGCCCCGGAAGTCTTTGATATTAGAAGAATTGAACTCTCTGATATCTTCGTAAAAACCTAGTATTCTGTCTATTACCCCCATAAGCTTAAAGTATTGGTTTCACGACAAAACATCAAATCCCTCCACAACACCACCGGGATGCCGTGAAGGGATTTGTCTTAGTATAAATTGCTACAGTTCTATGGATTAATAGAACTTGAAGTAGTTGCGAGCATTGTTGTAAGAGATATCCTCTACCATGCGAGAGAGGCTCTCCATGTCGTTAGGAAGCAAGCCCTTCTCTACATCATTGCCGAGGAGGTTGCAGAGCAAACGACGGAAGTACTCGTGACGTGGGTAGCTGAGGAATGAACGTGAGTCGGTCAACATACCTACGAAACGGCTCAAGAGACCCAATACTGAGAGAGCGTTCATCTGACGGGTCATACCATCGAGCTGATCGTTGAACCACCAGCCTGAACCGAACTGAATCTTGCCTGGGCAAGAACCATCCTGGAAGTTACCGAGCATAGTAGCGATTACCTCGTTGGCACATGGGTTCAATGTATAGAGGATAGTACGTGTAAGCTTACCCTCCATGTTGAGCTCATTGAGGAAGCTGCTCATAGCCTTGGCTGTAGTGAACTCACCGATAGAATCGAAACCGGTATCAGCACCGAGCTTGTTGTACATCAGTGTATTGTTGTCGCGGATAGCACCATAGTGGTACTGCTGTGTCCAGTCGGCAGCGTGATCCATCTCAGCGCAAACCTTGAGGAATGCATGCTTGTACTGACGGATTTCGAGAGCAGAAAGCTGCTGGCCACGCATAGCCTTGGCAAAGATAGTCTCAATCTGAGAATCTGTGTATGGCTCATCGTAGAACTCCTCGATACCATGGTCACTCAACTTACAGCCGTTCTCAGTGAAGAAGTCGTGACGCTTCTGCAAAGCATCAACCATATCCTGGAATGTAACGAGGTTAACACCAGCTACCTCACCGAGCTTGTTCATATAGTCAGCGAAATCTGGCTTCTCGATGTTCATAGCCTTGTCAGGACGCCAAGCAGGAATCATCTTGATTTCGAAACCGCTCTCACGTGTCTGCTTGTGGTAACGCAGGTCATCGATTGGGTCGTCTGTAGTACAAACGCACTCTACGTTATAATGACGCATCAAGCCACGAGCGCTGAACTCAGGCAACTGCAACTTCTCGTTACACTCATCGTAGATTTCACGGGCTGTCTTAGGGCTGAGCTGCTTATCGATACCGAAAGCTGTCTTGAGCTCCAGGTGAGTCCAGTGATAGAGAGGGTTACGGAAAGTATAAGGCACAGTTTCAGCCCACTTCTCGAACTTCTCCCAGTCGCTAGTATCAGTACCTGTGCAGAAACGCTCATCTACACCATTGGTACGCATAGCACGCCACTTGTAATGGTCGCCGCCGAGCCAAAGTTCTGTAATACTCTTAAACTTGTGATCATTGGCTACCATCTCAGGGATGAGGTGGCAGTGATAATCGATAATTGGCATTTTAGCCGCATGATTGTGGAAAAGATCCTGTGCAGTCTTAGTGTCGAGCAGGAAGTTTTCATCCATAAATTGCTTCATAATTCGTTATCGTAGTTTTTAAATGTTTATTTATTCACTATGAATTGTAGCGCAAAGGTACAACAAATATCGGAAAAAAGAATCGTTTAAGCGAAATATTTTTGATAATTTCACTTAAACGATTACGTTGGGCTGTATTATACAATGATTCTTGTCTTATGATAGCTTTCACGGAACTCGCTTGGCGAGCATCCTTTCTTTTTCTTGAAGATGCGGTTGAAGTTGCTGAGATTGTTGAATCCGCAATCAAAGCCTATCTCACTGATGCTCTTGGCGGTATCTACCAGCATGCGGGCAGCATAACCCAGACGCAGATCGATGATATACTCAGAGATATTTCTGCCGGTATGGAGCTTGAAGAAACGGCTGAACGCACTGCTGCTCATGCCTGCCAGCGAGGCAAGCTCCGGCAGTCGGAGTTCATCCATATAGTTCTTGGAGATATAATTCTTCACCTTCAGGATGCGCCGGCTATCGTCTTCTACCGCTACCTTGGCATAACTGCTGGAAGCTAGGGTGCGGGCATTTTCGCAGCGTGACAGTTCGTAGAGAATGGTCAGGAACTGCTGTACGGCATAGAAACCGTCTTTTACGGAACTTAAAGTATCGAGCATTCCGTATACCTTCATGATTGCCTGCATCGGGAATGAGAGTCCCTTCTTCGCTTCCTGCATCATACGGGTAATGCTGGCGTAGGGATTTCTTCCGAAGAGCGTTTCATCACTCATGGAGAAATCAAACTGGATGGTAATCTCACGGATGTCATCGCTGTGGCATTCGTTCTGCTCCCATACATGCTCCAGATCGGGCGATGTGATGAGACAGAGATCATAGTCGCCTATCACCTCCTGCGAATCGCCAACGATTCTTCTTACTCCCTTTGCATTCTCAACAAAGTTCAACTCGTACACCGAATGGTTATGGATAGGATAAGTAAACTCCTTCTTGTGTCGGTCTGCAATATAGAGCACATCCTTACCCATCAGCGGTGTTATCTCGTGTATGATTCTTCTATCTTCTGCCATGGTACTAAATGATTAATAACTAATCAATATTTTAGATATTCAAAGTCTTCAGAATGTCGCTCATCTTCTGCTTGGTTGCGATACGGGTAGGAACCAGAGGCAGACGGAGCTCGTTCTCGATGAAGCCCATATCATTGAGGAGCGCCTTTACGCCGGCAGGGTTACCGTCAACGAAGAGCAGACTGTAGAGCTCAGTGAAAGAATGATGAATCTTACGGGCTGGCTCATATTCGCCACGGAACTCAAGACGGATCATGCGGCTGAAAGCCTTAGGCAGGGCATTGCCGATAACAGAGATAACGCCGGCAGCACCACTGGCAATCATTGAGAAGGTAAGCGCATCATCACCGCTGATAACATCAAAATTATCAGGCTTGTTCTTGATAATCTCATCTACCTGCTCCAGACTGCCACTAGCCTCCTTCACGGCTACCACATTAGGGAAGTCGCGGGCGATACGGCAGGTTGTTTCAGGCTTCATGTTGATACCGGTTCTGCCAGGAACATTGTAGAGCACGATAGGCAGCGGACTAACCTGAGCAATGGCCTTGAAGTGCTGATAGAGACCTTCCTGAGAAGGTTTGTTGTAGTAAGGACAGATACTGAGGATGCCATCGATGCCACTCCAGTCGGTGTTCTTGATTTCTTCAACGACAGCAGCAGTATTATTACCGCCACAATATTTCAATATCTTGATGCGACCCTTGTTCACGTCTTTCACCAATTCTGTGATTTTATCTTTCTCTTCCTGTGTAAGACATGGAGCCTCACCAGTTGTGGCAAGGATGCAAAGGAAGTCTGCACCATTGTCAA
>CAVHWE010000254.1:0-3718 GCA_963639495.1 bacterium
TTGGCTTCACCTTGTTCATCACCTGGATGATGCTCATAGAGTCACCGAGGTCGGCATAGTGAAGGTGGAAGTTTGGCTGACCTTCCAGATGAGCGATACGCTCACGGTAGTCAGTAGATGAACGTCGGATAGTACCGTGGACATCATATCCTTTTTCCAATAATAATTCAGCCAAGTATGAACCATCCTGGCCTGTAATACCTGTAATTAAAGCTACTTTTCTATTCATGTCATTATATGTTTTTAATGATGTCTTTTTATTGAATAAGTCAGAATATCTGTGGGTGAACCGGATTAAGCCTTAGCAATCAGGTTTTCAAAGTCATCACAGAATTCAGTCATCTGGTGATAGAGTAGATTGCAACCCTTATTGGATAATTCTTCATCTGGTAGCGGACCGCTGTTAATTGCTACAGTAAAAATGTTGGCTGCCACGCCGGCACGGACGCCCAAAGGAGCATTCTCTACCACGATGCCTTCCCAGGGGTTCAGGTTTCCTGCCTTCTGCAATCCCATGAGATATGGGTCAGGATTTGGTTTGCCGCGCTTTACATCATAGGCGGTTACGATATGTGCTTCATCCAGAAAATTGCCGAAGTCGTTGAGCAGTCGCATGATGAGCGGGCGCTGTCCGCTTCCTGTTACCACTCCTACCTGCATGCCGGCATCTTTAATCTTCTGCATGATTTCCTTTACGCCAGGAAATATTTCGGCAGTAGGCATCGAGTGGAATATTTCGGTCTTCACATCATACATCTTCTGTGCTTCGTCCAGCGTGATGTCGATGCCCTTCTGCTTCTTCACCATCATCTGGATGGTGTCAATGCCTCGGGCTCCTTCTGTAGCATAAGCATCAGCTGCAGTCATGTGGATATCAAACTGTTTCATCGATTCCTGCCATGCCACAGCATGGTTAGGCATACTGTTGTACAGCACGCCGTCCATATCAAAAAGCACGGCTTTAGGGCTAAAATCCCCAAAGCCGTGTTCTTTTAAGTATTTCGAAATAATTTCCTTCATCAATTATTTTTCGTTAGCCAAACGCTCCTGGATAGCCTTGCTCTCAGCCTCATAACCTGGCTTGTTGAGCAATGCGAACATATTCTTCTTATATGCCTCAACACCTGGCTGGTTGAATGGGTTCACCTCTTCCAAGAGACCGCTGATACCGCAAGCCTTCTCGAAGAAATAGATCAGCTGACCGAGGTAGTAAGCGTTCAACTCAGGTACGTTAACCAGGATGTTAGGAACACCACCGTCAACGTGAGCCAGACGTGTACCGAGTTCTGCCATCTTGTTTACCTCATCAACACGCTTGCCCTCGAGGAAGTTCAAACCGTCGAGGTTCTCATCGTCGTGAGGGAAGAGCAGCTTCTCGTTAGGAGTCTCAACGCTGATAACAGTCTCGAAGATAGAGCGCTCGCCCTCCTGAATCCACTGACCCATAGAGTGGAGGTCGGTAGTGAAGTCGCAAGCTGCTGGGAAGATACCCTTCTGGTCCTTACCCTCGCTCTCACCATAGAGCTGCTTCCACCACTCAGCAAAGTAGTGAAGCTTTGGCTGGAAGTTGCATACAATCTCAATCTTCTTGCCAGCCTGTGTATAGAGAGCCTGACGTGTAGCTGCATAGATAGCTGCAGGATTCTCCTCAAAAGCTACGTCCTTGCCGCAAGCCTTCTCCATGTCAGCTGCACCGGCTACGAGCTGCTTAACATCGAAACCAGCTACTGCGATAGGCAACAAACCTACTGGAGTCAAAACAGAGAAACGGCCACCTACATTGTCAGGGATGATGAAACTCTTGTAGCCCTCCTTGTCAGCACAAGTACGTGCAGCACCCTTCTTGGCGTCGGTTACAGCTACGATTACATCCTTAGCCTCTTCCTTACCGCGCTGATCCTCGCATTGCTTCTTCAAAAGACGGAAAGCGAGAGCTGTCTCAGTAGTGGTACCAGACTTAGAGATATTGATGACACCAAACTTCTTGTCCTTCAAGAAAGAAGTCAACTCGAAGAGGTAGTCCTCACCGATATTGTTACCTGCGAAGAGGATAGTAGGATTCTTCTTGTCGTTTACGAGCCAAGCGAAAGAGTTGCCGAGGCCTTCGATAACGGCGCGGGCACCGAGGTAGCTACCACCGATACCTGCAACAACAACAACCTCACACTTTTCGCGCAAAGTGTTGGCAACAGCCTGAATCTCATCGAGGAACTCAGGAGTGATAGAAGATGGCAAATGCAACCATCCCAAGAAATCGTTACCTTCACATGTGCCGTTCTCAAGAGCTTCCTGAGCGGCCTTAACTTTAGGCTCGTAAGCCTTTACTGCACCTTCTGCGAGGAATGATGCAGCCTTTGTAATGTTTAAGCTGATACTTTTCATTTTTCTTTTAATATCTAAATGAATGTGTTAATGTTACTACTTGAAGACAAGCTCTTCTGCCGAAACTGATGGATAGGGTGTGCCTATCTGAACGAGTCGGTCAAGAGTTTGATTTCGATTTGCGGACTGATGCGCTCGTACAATATATTATATACAGCATCGAGAATCGGCATGTTGACGTGCATGTGGCGGTTGATTTCCTTCATACACTTGGTGCCGAAATATCCTTCGGCAATCATTTCCATCTCTATCTGTGCACTCTTCACGCTGTAGCCTTTGCCTATCATGGTACCGAAAGTCCGGTTGCGGGAAAAGTTGCTGTAGCCTGTTACGAGCAGGTCGCCCAGATAAACTGAGTCGTACATGCTTCGGTCGATAGGGTGGACGGCTGTCAGGAAGCGGTGCATTTCCTGAACGGCATTCGACATGAGTACCGCCTGGAAGTTGTCACCATACTTCAGTCCGCCGCAGATACCTGCTGCGATGGCGTATACATTTTTCAGAACCGAAGAGTATTCGATGCCGATGACATCGCTCGAAGTCTTGGTCTTGATGAATTCACTCGCCAGACAATCGTTGGCGAAGGCACGCGCCTTTTCGGTATCGCTACAGCCCACGGTGAGATAGCTCAATCGCTCCAGGGCTACCTCCTCGGCATGAGAAGGACCGCCGATGCAGGCAAGGTTCTCGTAAGGCACATCGTAAACCTGATGGAAATACTCTGAGCAAACGAGGTTTTCATCTGGCACAATACCTTTGATGGCTGTGATGATGAACTTGTCGCTGAGTCGCGTCTTGAGCTTCTTGAGATGATTCTTCAGATAAGGCGATGGGGTGACAAACACGAGTGTATCGTAGTTCTGCACTATCTTGTTGATATCAGAAGAGAAGAAGATTTCTTCTACATTGAATCGTGCCGACATCAGATAGGCAGGGTTGTGCCCCATGCGCTTGAAGTCCTCGATGCGGTCATCGCGACGCATATACCAGCCTATGTGATGAGTATGACCCACCACAATCTTGGCTATTGCCGTAGCCCAGCTACCGCCGCCAATAATAGCAATTTTTCCGCAGTTGAACACTTCGTCTTAATGTTTAATGTTATATATTAATAATGTATAGTTGGAAACAAAGGCTCCCAACTATACATTTAATATCTCTTACTTGTTGGCTGCGTCAATCCAGCCCTGGATGTCGTCAACAGAAGGCTTCTCGTAGCCAAGCTTGTACTTCTTGTTGATTTCGCCGATTTTCTGCTGGAGACCCTGAGCCTTCTCTTCGCGGATATCAGAGATGAGGTTGAAGCCTGCCTTGCGGAGCACGTATGCCCAATCCT
>CAVHWE010000255.1:0-3664 GCA_963639495.1 bacterium
GCTCTACCCCCTCGCCCTGCATCGTAGCCGGAAAGAGGCGGGTTTGAAACTGCAGATCATAATCGTTATCAGCAAGCTGGTTACAGAAATCACCATAACCTGCTGCCGTAGCACTGGAAATGACGGCGATACGCTGGCAGAACATCGGGAGCACCAACTCCTTCTGCAGTTCGAATACACCCTCTGCTTTCAGCGTATTGATGATTTCCAACCTCTTGCGCGCCATATCGCCCATCGTATAGTTAGGGTCAATATCATCTACTATCCAGGAAAAGCCATAGTTCTCATGAAACTGCGCGTGTACCTTGAGCAGCACTTTCATTCCGGCATGAATGCGCTGTCCGGTGATGCGCTCGAAATTCGGTTTGATGAACATCCATCGGTTTCGCCAGCAGGAGGCATGCGCCTTGGCAATGGGCGTATTAGAGCGCTCATCCTTCTCGATGAGTTCCAGATAGCAGTGCCCGCCGTAGCCCTCGCGAGCCTCGGAGAGTTCCGCTTCCACCCAATAGCTGTCGGGCAAGGACATCGAAATGACGTCGCGGACCATCGAGTTCAATTCAAAAAGGGACAATCGAAGTCGTTCCATGCTGTTTACTGTTTAAAATTTACAGTTTATAGTTGAAAGTTTACTGTTTAAAGTTAATAGTTGAAAGTTAATAGTTTATAGGGCTTAGCCGTTTGCAAGATTGCTGTAAACTATAAACTTTCAACTGTTAACTAATAACTATTAACTACTTAATCGCTTTCCCCGTCTGATAAGCCTTCCAGAAATCAGGCACACCATATCCGAATACATTATCGGGATGATGCTGATTATTACCAGCCAATCTCACGAGTTTCATAATCTGCTTAGCCGTCTTCTGAGGCAAAGCCTGCCAGAGACACGCTACCATTCCGGCGATGAGCGGAGATGAGAAAGACGTTCCGTTATCATTGATGATATTTCCACGACCCGTAATCACACAGGTAGGACTTCCGTAAGCCATCACATCAGGCTTGATTCTGCCGTCAGCAGTAGGTCCCACGGCACTGAAAGCCGCATTCTCGCCCATTTCGTTTACGCTGCCCACGGTAAGGATATTGCGTGCATCAGCAGGGAAATTGATTTTCTTCCAGTTTCCCATTCCGTCGTTTCCTGCAGAATTGACACAGATGATTCCCTTGTCAGCACACATCGAAGCGGTACGGGAGATGAGGGTAGAATTGCCGTCCTGCTCATAATAATGATGGTTGGTAGACGCATCATCGAAGCCATGATAACCCAGCGAGGAATTGATGACATCCACGCCGCAACTATCAGCATATTCAGCCGCAAAAGCCCAGTAATCCTCTTCTGCCAGACTCTCTGTGCGCTCATCTTCACAGCGCACCAGCAGATATTGAGCCTCAGGCGCCACCCCCACGAATCTTTCGGGTTCGTTGGCAGCCATCGTAGAAAGCACCATCGTTCCATGCTCCATCTCGGCGAAAATATTCTTGGATTGAGGTACCACAAAGTCCTTAACGCCCGCCAATCTGATATTATGCAGCGCCGGAATCTTATCCACATTCATGAATCCGCCGTCGAAGACAGCAATCATCATTCCTCTGCCCAAATGTCCGGTTTCATGCAGCCGCTTGCCGTTGAGCGAATGGATCTGCGCATCGGCAGCACCATATTCGCCTACTCCACCAGTCCAATCGTTCAATCCCCTGCGAACGCTACTTCTGATGCGCTGACTGACAGAATCGGGAGCAGTGAAGACCTTCATTTTCCGTGTGATGAAATCCAGATCATCCAGTTTCCGTAGTTCCTTCTCCTTATGAATGCGGACCAGCAGGGTATTGTTCCACTTGCTCTTGCCCACTATCTCGATGCCTGCCTCGCTTACAGCCTGCTCATAAGCAGGAGCTATAGGCAGATCAGTAACATCGATGGGCAGATTCTGCCTCTTTCTGCGCTCTATGGAACGGGAAGAGAGGAATTCTGCCGGGCGACTTACCGAGAAGGGAGTGTGACTGAGGTCTTTATCTCTGAGATAAAGACGATACATCATACACTTGCCTCCCGGATACGACACCATATCGGTTTCGGCGATGCGGGGCAACCGCATCAGTTGCTCAAAATTACTAACCCTGTCTTCGCGAGCAAACAAAGAAAGAGTGGTCATTAAAAATGCATAAAGCATCAAAAATTTTTTCATCATTATATCGGTAGTCCGGTTTGTTATTGTTGTTGCTGCAATATTTCTGTATTGCATTTATTAATCAGTTGAATTGTTTATTCTGAAGTGCAAAAGTACAGAAATTGTACGAAAACACCAAAGGAAAAGGGAAGTTTTTATCATGAAATGCAAGTTTTTCTCATATATATAATAAGGTATCAGATATTTTTTGTACTTTTGCAGACAAGTAGCCGCTGCAATTGCATTCTGAAAGAAGCTGGGCGAGCGGCTATGAGGCAAAAACAGATATAAATGGAAAATAAACAAGCGACATTAGAATTAGGTACGAAGCCGGTGGGCAAGCTGCTCGTTCAGTATGCCTTGCCAGCTATGATTGCGATGACCGCCGCCTCACTCTACAACATCGTAGACCGAGTATTCATCGGTCAGGGTGTGGGAGCCATGGCCATCTCAGGTCTCGCCATCACCTTCCCCTTCATGAACCTCACCGCTGCCTTCGGAGCCGGTGTAGGCGTAGGAGCGTCTACTGCCATCAGCGTGAAGTTGGGACAAAAAGATTATGCCACAGCGCAAAACATTCTGGGTAACACGATTTCACTGAATCTCATCATCGGTATCGGACTGAGCATCATCTGTCTGCTCTTCCTCGACCCTATCCTGAGATTCTTCGGAGCCAGCGACCAGACACTCATCTATGCCCATGAGTATATGGTCATCATCCTGCTGGGAAATGTGGTGAGCCACATGTATTTCGGCATGAACGCCCTGCTCCGAGCAGCGAGCAAGCCCAAGCAGGCGATGTACGCCACCATCTTCACGGTGGTGATGAACGTGATACTGGATGCCCTCTTCATCCTCGTTTTCAAATGGGGAATACAGGGTGCCGCCATCGCCACCATCCTTTCGCAGCTGATGGCGCTGATGTGGCAGATCAAGCTCTTCAGCAACAAGAACGAGCTGCTCCACTTCAAGAAAGGCATCTACAAACTGAAGAAGAAACTCGTGGATAATATCCTCGCCATCGGTATTTCGCCTTTCCTGATGAACGTGTGCGCCTGCATCATCGTCATCTTCATCAACAACCAGCTGGTGCGGTTCGGAGGCGACCTCTCCGTGGGAGCCTACGGAATAGCCAACGGTATTGCGATGGTGTTTATCATGTTCGTATTCGGCGTAAACCAGGGAATGCAGCCTATCGCCGGCTACAATTACGGAGCCCAGAAACTAGACCGACTGATGCGCGTACTGAACCTGAGCATCATTGCCGCCACCGCCATCATGGTAACGGGCTGGCTGATAGCGATGTTCCTGCCTTACTACTGCGCGAGAATGTTTACTACCGATAAGCAGCTGATAGACTTGGGTATTAAGGCGATTAGAGTGGTGATGTTCTGCTTCCCGGTCATCGGTTTCCAGATGGTCATCACCAACTTCTTCCAGTGCATCGGAAAGGTGAAGATCAGCATCTTCCTCTCCTTGTCGAGACAGTTGCTCAT
>CAVHWE010000256.1:0-3641 GCA_963639495.1 bacterium
GTGTTCAGTACGCTGAATGGGTTATAGATGCCTACTGTATTTTCCTCGAAATGATATCCGTCGTATCTTGCCTTCAGTTTTGCTATTGTGGCTTCTTCTGTATCGCCATTGGCTTCGGCAAGTTCGCTGATACCCTCCTTGAAATTCGTAAGCAATTCCTTCTCAGTCATTCCGCAAATGCTGATATAGCGGTAATCCATCGAGATATCCGTCAGGTTGTTGAGGTCGCTGAACACACTAACCTTGCCAAACTTGGTTACACCGGTGAGGAATGCAAACTTGATATATCGGTCTTGTGTCTTCAATACCGAATAGAATGCTTTCAGCTGTGCTCGGTGTTCTGCCTGTAACTCTGGGTTGCGCAGGGTCTGAAGTATAGGCTTGTCGTATTCATCGATAAGAATTACGACACCACATCCTTCTTTCTCTGCAGCTCTTGCTATCACACCCTTGAAACGAAGGGCAAGTGTGGCTTCAGACTCACGGGTTCCATATTTGCTTTCCCAAGTTGTGAGGTAGTCATTAAGCACTGTATACAGGCTGTCTTTCTCTCGAAAGTTGGCTGTGTTGAGATCGATATGGAATATAGGGTATTTCTTCCATTCGGTCTCCAAGTCATATATGGCTAAGCCCTTGAAGAGTTCTTTCTTACCCTGGAAGTATGCTTCCAAAGTAGACAGAAAGAGACTCTTTCCGAATCGGCGTGGGCGACTCAGGAAATAGTATTCTCCCTCTGTCGCCAACTTGTACACGAATCGGCTCTTGTCTACATACGAATATCCATTTGTACGTAGCTTTTCGAAATCTTGTATTCCTATAGGATATTTCATAGAATGACTCCTTTCTTATAGGTGTTTGATTATTCTTTACTTACTCATATTAGCAATCGTAGCAATCATGGCGGCGATGCTGCTCATGCTGCTTCCCATACTCATCATTTCGGCTGTACTCATCTTGCGCTTCAGCTTGGCTGGGATGACAATCTCGCTGCCTGGCTGCACTTTAGCTCCATGAGAGAGTTTGGCTACCTTGCCATTCATGTAGATGATGTATGCCTTACTCTTTAATGCATCTGAGGCAAAACCACCTGCCTGATCGATGTAATAGCTTGCCTTCTTGCCCTTTTCGTAGGCTACCGTGTTAGCAAACATCACGGCACCATTGATCTTTACTGTACCATTGTACTGAGGAATTACCAGGCGGTCGCCCTCGCGCAGAATGATGTCGGCATCGCTGCCTGGGTTCGCCAATGCTTCTGGAAGGTCGATACCTACAGGATATTCGCTAGGTACATTGAACTTCTCTATGTTGGTGCGTTCTACATCCTTAGAGTTCTGCAAGATGGCACTGGCATTGTTGCTGCTGGAGGCTAGCTGCAGAAGATTTTTCTGCAGCTCTTCGCGCTGCATCTTCAATACAGCCTCCATGCGCTGCTTCTCTTGTTCGTTGGCTTTGCGGATGATGCGGGCTCCCTTGAGATATGCCTGGTCGGTAGCTCCACCTGCCTTCTTGAAGAGTTCACTCAGGCGGGCGTTGCGGTGGTCTAATGTATAGAGACCGGCAAACATCACTTCACCGGTAATTGATACGTTCTGCTGCTCTACATAAGCCGGACTCTGACGAATCATTACTTCATCAAATGGCATCAGCTTGAAGCCTGGAGTGCCGTCGATAACGAAGCCGTCTTTGAGAGATAGAGTGTAGGTCTTGGCGATAACGCTATCTGGACGTAAAGCCTTGGCATCCATTACTCTACGACTTACCATTACATTAACGGTTGAAGCCTTGTCGGTCAAGCCGCCTGCCTGAAGAACGAAGTCTTCGAGGGTCTCATTGTCGGCATATTGATAGACGCCTGGATACTGCACTTCGCCACGGATGGTGAGGGTGCGCTCTACAATCTTTTCCTGTCGGGTAGGGATGAAGAGAACATCGTTCTCCTTCAATGGGATATCTGGAGTCTTGCCGTTCATGATGCCGGCGATGTCTACACTTATTACTTCGAGCGAGCGGTCAGACTTCATGCGGTGCATTACGGCACGGTTAGTGAATGCCTCCTCAGTCAATCCTTCGGCATGCTCTACAAGGGTGCGTACACTGTTGATTTCTTCGCCGAGATTGTACATGCCCGGACGGAATACGGCTCCTTTCACCTCTACGGTGTTGGCGTAGCGTGGCAGGATGCTGTCTACGCTGATTGAGTCGCCGTCATCGATGCGGAAACTTGAGAAGTCGAACTCCCCAACATTATATACGGCATGTTCTCTGCCTGTCTTGCGGTTCAGTCTTACCGATTTCTTATAAGCATCGCCTGTAAAACCGCCGGAATACTTCAGAAGGGAATTGACACTCTCGTTCTTCTTCATTTCGTAAATCATCGGGCGCTTTACCTTTCCGGCGATGGTTACGAGACAGTCGTATGGACCTACTACGATAACATCGTTGTCGGCAAGACGGACATTACCCGTCAGCTTGCCGTTCAGAATGTAGTCGTAGATATCAACAACTGTTACCAGCTTATTATGTCTGTAAACCTTGATGTTTCGCAATGTACCCAGATCGTTGGTTCCGCCTGCCATGTAGAGGGCATGGAATACGGTGGCGAAGGCTGAGAGGGTATAGGTGCCCGGAATCTTAACCTCGCCCATTACGTTTACCATGATGGTCTTGGTCTGTCCTACGGTGAGTTTGATGCGGCTTGAACGGTATCTGCTACCCACGGTATTGCGTAGGCGGGCATTAGCCTGAGCTACGGTCAAGCCTGAAACGCTGACTGGACCATAACCCTCGATGGTTACTTCACCATCTGGCGAAACGGTACTCTCGATGGTTTTCTGTGAGGCACCATAGATGTCGATGATAACCGCATCGCCAGGTCCCAGACGATAGTTCTGTGGGGTAGCGATGTTCATATTTGGCTCGAAACTGAGATCCTTGTTATTAAAGATGTCACGGCCGAATACCTTGTTTCGCTTGATGCCGAGTTCAGCCTGCATCTGTTTAACCATGGTAGCTGTATCGGGTACCAGGCCGTTCATCTCCTTGCTGAAGTTAGCATAGTCAGGATTATTTTCATCATAAGATGAATAGTAGCTGTCGTTCTGCTTGCTCTGGATGCGATAATTGCTATAGGTTGAAGACAGTTTCTCATTATCCTTGTCCTGGTAATCTTCTCTTTGCTTACCATTGTTGGTCCGCATTCTCTTGTTGCCTGCATTTCCTGCAGCGGTTGTGCTGTAGAGCTCGTTCTGCTGCGACATTTTCTGATACTTATTGCGTACACGACGAATCTGGGAGATGTCTACGCCTTGCTGCATCAGTTTGGTAACAATCTGCGAATTGGCTGTGCCACGCTCATGTTCTTTCACCACAAAGCTCATGACCTGATCATCGGTCATGTGTGAACTCTGTGCGAAAAGTGGTCCTGAAGACAGAACGAGCGCCAGTACAAGTATGATATGTTTCTTCATTATTATTCTTTTATCTTAGTTTAATTTATATAATAACTCGAAAAAAGTGATTTTGTTGCTATAGAAGGCTGAAAAGATGTTAATAAAAACAAGAAACCCAGGGGTCAACCCTGGGTTACTGATGTTCTGAGCGAGATACGGGAGTCGAACCCGCCTCACAGGCTTGGGAAG
>CAVHWE010000257.1:0-3616 GCA_963639495.1 bacterium
CTGTTATAGTCCTGTATATTTCCTGATAGCCTTGATGAAGGTATCGCCATATTTATTGAGCTTGAATTCTCCGATACCACTGATCAGGCTCATGGCATTCTTGGTGGTAGGTTTCATTCTTGCGAGTTCATGAAGGCTCTTGTCGCTGAGTACGATATATGGAGGATAACCCTGTTCGTCGGCAAGGTTCTTGCGTATCTTTCTGAGGTGTTCAAAGAGCCCTTTGTCTTCCACGCCTTTCGAGTCTTCCTGGAAGATGACACGTTCGGCATGCACCTCAGGAATGAGATTTCCCGGCTGGGCGATGGCGCCCTTCCTGTTGCGTACCGTTCTCTTTGGGCGGGTGGCTTTATCATCTTCTTCGATATAAGCCAGCGAAACATGATGTTCTCCCTTCAGTACCTTCCAGCCTAAATCAGTAACCTTCATGTAGTTGTGGTTGTTGTAGGCAATCTCGAAAAATCCCATCTGCAGCATCTGCAGCAGATAAGCATTCCAGTCCTTAGATGTCGTATCCCTGCCCACACCGAAGGTTTTCATCTCGTTGTATTTGTTTTTCACAACTGCAGAAGAATGCATGCCTCTCAGAATCTCGATGCAGGTACCTACTGCAATATGCTCACCCGAACGGACCACGGCACTCAGGGCTTTCTGGGCTCTGATGGTGCCGTCGAAGGTGCGTGGAGGATTCTTGCAAACATCACAGTTGCCGCAGTTGCAGGATGATGTCTCGCCAAAATAATTCAGCAGAATGCGTCGACGGCATACTCTCGATTCGGCATATTCCTCCATGCGGCGCAGTTTTTCCATGTTCACATCACGCTGTCCGCTTTCTTCACAGAAAGAACGGAGGGTGATGATGTCGGCCATCGAATAGAACAGCACGGTATCTGATGGTGCTCCTTCTCTTCCGGCTCTACCTATTTCCTGATAGAAACTCTCGATGCTTTTTGGCATATTATAGTGGATTACCCAGCGCACATTGCTCTTGTCGATGCCCATTCCGAAAGCGATGGTTGCACATACCACCTGAATCTGGTCCATCTTGAACCGCTCCTGTACTGATGCTCTGGTCTGGGCAGTCATTCCGGCGTGATAGGCTGCGGCATTGATACCCAGATCGATAAGTTCCTGAGCTACCATTTCGGTGTTCTTGCGGGAGAGACAGTAGATGATGCCCGCTTCTTCCGGATGATTACTGATGAAGCGGGTGATGTATTGGAGCTTTGCCTTTTTGGTGCTCTCCTGTCTTACGGTGAGGGAGAGGTTGGGACGGTCGAAACTGCTTACGAACGTCTGCCCATTGAGATGAAGCTGGCGTATGATATCTTCGCGCGTTATCTTGTCGGCTGTGGCTGTGAGCGCCATCACCGGGACATTGCGGAAATTCTCGTGCAGCATACCGAGTTGCGAATACTCCGGACGGAAATCGTGTCCCCACTGGCTGATGCAGTGGGCCTCGTCAACGGCAAAGAGCGAAATCTTGATGTTGCTGAATAAATAAGGTATCTCGCTGATGAGTTTTTCGGGCGAAACATAAAGGAGTTTCAGTTCTCCCTTCTCGCATCGGCGGCGGATGATGAGTTCATCGGTCGTGTCGTTTCCGCTGTTCAGTGCCTCAGCCGGGATACCGTTTGCCTTGAGCGCCTCCACTTGGTCGTGCATCAGACTGATGAGCGGTGAAATGACCACAGCGGTACCTTCCATCGCTAATGCGGGAACCTGGTAGCACAGACTCTTTCCACCACCAGTCGGCATGAGAACCAGACAGTCGTGTCCCTGCATTACCTCTCTGATAATCGTTTCCTGGTTGGGGCGGAAGGAATCGTATCCAAAATAGCTTTTTAATATCTCATTTATCTGCATGATTGCCGTTTTATGATTTATGCCTTTACCGGCATGTTTTTGTTTTGTTTTTCATGCAAAGGTAATGAATAATTTGCATAAATAAAAGTTTTCTCCAAGAAAAAGTGCATATTTCAAGTAAAAAACTTTGCAAAGAGCGAAAAACAGGAGAAAAAGTTTGATATGTGAAAAAAATGTGTTACTTTTGCATGGTAAAAACAGATAAAAATGGCAAAATGTAATGTAAACACTCAAGAGCGATTTGCCGATATCCAGATGCTCCGTTATGAACTGAAGGGTTTCGAAAACCTGTCGCTCACACAGAAAATTTATATTTATTGCTTGTCGAAGGCAACCCTCTTGGGACGTGATATCACCTTCGACCAGCAGGGCAAATACAACCTGCGTATCCGTAAAACCCTGGAGGCTGTATACCGTCATTACGAGGATAATCGCGAAAGCGAAGATTTCAAGGCTTTCGAAGTTTATCTGAAGCGTGTCTGGTTTGCCAGCGGCATCCATCATCACTATGGATGTGAAAAGTTTGTACCAGGATTTTCTGAGGAATCTTTTTATGAGATGGTTGGGGCTGTAGCCGATGAATACCTACCTCTTTCCAAGGGACAGAGCAAGGAAGACCTGCTGGGCATTCTGGTGCCTGTCATCTTCAATCCGGAAGTTATGCCTAAGCGCGTGAATCAGACGGATGGCGAGGATCTGGTGCAGACTTCAGCCTGCAATTTCTATGAGAATGTTTCTCAGGCAGAAGTAGAACGTTTCTATGCCAGGATGAAGGAAGATGGCAACGAACAGGCACCTTCGTATGGTCTGAACTCTAAACTGACCAAGCGTAATGGTGAACTGGTGGAGCTGAAATGGACAGAAGACGGCCTCTATGGCGCAGCTATCAAGGAGATTGTTTCCTGGTTGCTCCGTGCTCAGAAATATGCAGAAAATGAGGAACAGAAACATCTCATCGATCTCCTGGTGAAGTATTACCGTACAGGCGATCTCAAGGATTTCGACCGTTACAGCATTGCCTGGGTGCAGCAGCACGAGGGAATGATTGATTTTATCAACGGATTTATCGAAGTGTATGGCGATCCGCTCGGACTGAAAGGTACTTGGGAAGGCATCGTAGAATATAAGGATCTTGAAGCTACGAAGCGCACCCAGACCATCAGTCAGAATGCCCAGTGGTTTGAGGATCATTCACCGGTAGACCCACGTTTCCGCAAGCCGGAGGTGAAGGGTGTTACAGCCAATGTCATCTGTGCAGCGATGTTGGGTGGCGAGGAATATCCTGCTTCTGCCATCGGCATCAATCTTCCGAATGCCAACTGGATTCGTCAGGAATATGGTTCAAAGAGTGTGACCATCGGTAACCTGACCGAAGCATATAACAAGGCAGCTCAAGGCAATGGCTTCCGCGATGAATTCGTTATCGACGAGGATACCATCAGTCTGATGAATCAGTACGAGGATATTACCGATGATCTGCATACCGACCTGCATGAGTGTCTGGGACATGGTAGCGGACAGCTTTTGCCTGGTACCGACCCTGATGCACTGAAGGCGTATGGCAGTACGATAGAAGAGGCGAGAGCCGATCTTTTCGGACTCTATTATGTAGCCGACCATAAATTGGTAGAACTGGGGCTGACTCCGAATGATGTGGCATACAAGGCTCAGTATTACGGTTATCTGATGAACGGTCTGCTCACCCAGACCATCCGCATCAAGGAAGGCGACAAGATAGAGGAAGCCCACA
>CAVHWE010000258.1:0-3596 GCA_963639495.1 bacterium
AGCACTCCCGGACGACGGCCACGAGCCACGCTGGCGTAGATGTTGTTGCGGCCAATCATATAGTTGAGGGCTGCACGACCTACCCATGACCAGTAGCTGTCCTTGGCTGTAACCTTGGCTCCACCCTCGGTAGGATGGTAAAGTACGGCACCAAACATGCTTGGAACGGTAGAGGATGAATAGCCTGTTTCCTGGTTCTCGTAAGTTCCGCGGATACCCAGGGTGAAATTCAGATTCTTGGTGAGCTTGAAGGTTCCGTCAGCGAATACTTCAACAGCCTGGTTGGTACCGTAATTCTTGCCCTGCTCGGTATAAGTAGTATCGAGCGTCTTGCCCGAAATGCCCTGCAGGGTAGCCTGAATCAGCTTGCCGTTATCGCCCATGCCTGCCAGAATCTGGTCTAAATCCATTCCCACAGCACCCAGAGCAGTCTTCAAGTCGCCATAAATATCAGGAGTGGCGGTCTGTGGCTTCAGTTTGCCATCGGCATCTGTCTCTGGGTTCTCAGGGAACCACTTGCTCATCAGTTGGGCAAGCGCAACATCTACCATCGGCTGGTAAGCTGCAGGAAGATACTGGCTGAGCAATCCCTTTACATTATCTATCTGACTGCTGAGCGAAGCCTTCACACTCTTCTGGATAAACACCGGATAGAGGTACTGTAGATTCGCCTTGGCGTTGACATCCTGCGATGAATTCTCGTAGAAATAGCTGGCTCCCACGAAGCCTGAGAAGAATTTCTTATCATCATAATTGAAACGGAATTCCTGGCTGAACTGGGTTCCTTTCTCCTTTTCCTCGCAGAGCAGGAGTGGGAGATAGGTGCCGTCTGCATCGAAATGCTCATCGCTGTTGAAGGCTCTGAAACCGGTGATGGAATTGAAAGCCCAATGTTTGCCGAAGTTGTGCTCGATGTTGAGCAGGGCACCACCTACGTTTCGCTTGATGCCCAACTGCTTGCCGGCTTCCAGGTTGGCAGGACTGTTAGGGTTGCTATTGCCAAAGGCTGGGTTGATGCTGTGGAAGGAAGTGCCTGGATAATCATCGTGCTGATAATCGAGTACCACGCCTACAGAAGTATCATCGTTAGCCCACCACTGGGTAGAGTTTCTGAAAGCCAGGGCATTCTTGCCGTTCAGTCTGCCACCTGCCTCGTTCTTGATGAAGCCGTCGCGGGCATCATAGTCGAAGGCAAAGCGGTTGGCAAGTTTGTCCTTGATGATTGGGGTGTTGATGAAACCTGTTACCTGGTGCTGGTTGTAGCTGCCGTAGTTCATGGAGAGTTCGCCTGTCAGTTCGTTTACAGGTTTGTGGCGGATGATGTTGATGCCGCCAATCTCTGCACCTCTTCCAAAGAGGGTTCCCTGAGGACCCTTTACTACTTCCAGTCGCTCCAGGTCGAAAAGTTCAACGGCAGAAGAGCGGCTTCTGGATGTTGAAACGCCATCCATAAACACGGAAACTCTTGGCTGTGAGTAAGCCTCGCCGCCATCAGAAGTCACACCACGGATTACGTAGCCGGGGTTGTTTGGGCTCTGCAGCTGAATCTGAACGCCCGGGGTAAACTGAGCCACGTCGTCCATCTGATGAAGGTTGAGTTTCTCCATCACGCTACCGGTTACGGCACTTACAGCCACAGGAATCTCCAGGCTGCTCTGCTTCTTCTTCTGGGTAGTAACGATTACCTCGCCCAGGGCTTGTGTGTTTTCCTTCATCACCACCTTCATGTTGTTGTCGTCAGCATCTTTGGTGATGGTGTTGTAACCTATATAGGTAAAGGTGAGTTTGTCGCCATCGTTCACGTTGACGTGGAACTCGCCATTCAAGTCTGTCTGTACATTCGTGTTGCCGCAGCGAACTACCACGCCCGGCAAAGCTTCGCCCTGTTCGTTGGTCACCTTACCGCTTACGGCATTCACGCCCAATGCTTTAGAATTAGTTTTATTACCTTCTGGAGTATTATCGGCTTTCGCCTCCAGACATGTGGCGCCCTGCACGAGTAGGGAAGCCATCAATACAATCTTTAATTTGTTCATAACCTATTTATTATCTTGCATAATTTTTTTCGGGTGCAAAAGTAGAATGATTTTGTTACATCACGGTTTCTATCGGATGAAGAAAAGATGAAGTTGAAACCGGTATTTCTTCTTCACTCTTCTTTCATTTCTTTGTAACACGATAGCAACATCCTTTAAATACCTTTGCAGCGGTAAAAAGTATTACGATATTTTTAAATAAAGAAATGAATAAGGTATTTAGTTTTATTGCGTTGGCATTCCTGGGATGCGGAACGGTTTCTGCCCAGCAGGTGAATGCTTCTAACGTTCAGCGCCCCAAACTGGTAGTGGGTATTGTTGTTGACCAGATGCGATGGGATTATCTCTATCGCTATCAGAAACGCTATGGAGAAGGAGGATTCAAGCGATTGCTCAACGAGGGATTTTCTTGCGAAAACACCCGTATTCCGTATGTTCCATCGGTTACAGCCATCGGTCATACTTGTCTCTATACCGGTAGTGTTCCATCTATCCACGGAATCGCCGGAAACAACTTCGTGAAGAATGGCAAGAAGGTGTATTGCACGGATGATGAAACCGTGAAACCGGTGGGGTCCAACAGTAAGGCGGGCTTGATGTCGCCTAGAAATCTATGGGTTACTACCCTCGGCGATGAGATGAAGATTGCATCCAACGGCAGAGCCAAGGTGGTGGGTGTGGCTTTAAAAGACCGTGCTTCCATTCTTCCTGCCGGACATCATCCGAACGGTGCCTACTGGTTTGATGATGAGAGCGGCAAATTCATCACCAGCTCTTATTATATGAACCAGTTGCCAAAGTGGGTGGATGCGTTCAACAACCAGCATCTGCCTGAGCGTTATCTCTCGGAAAAATGGAGCACGCTCTATCCTAAGAATACTTACATCGAGAGTACGGAAGATGAGAACGAGTATGAGGATGGAATCCGCAAGGGCGTGAAGGCTACGCTGCCGCTCAATCTCCCAGCCCTTTATAAGAAATATGGTTATGAAATCATCAGAAGAACTCCTTTCGGCAATTCGCTGACGATAGATTTGGCGAAGGCGGCGATAGACGGAGAGCAGTTGGGTGCAGATGATGAAACCGACTTGCTGGCAGTAAGTTGCTCCAGCACCGATTATATCGGTCATCAGGTGGGAACTCATGCGGTAGAAACCGAGGATACTTATCTGCGACTGGACAAGGCGATAGCTGATTTCCTTTCTTATCTCGATGAGAAGGTGGGAAAGGGCAACTATCTGGTTTTCCTGAGTGCCGATCATGGAGCGATGAACAACGCCCGTTTCCTGCAAGACCGCCGCATTCCTGCGGGCAGTTGGGATGGTGATGCGGTGACTAAGAAGCTGAACCAGACCCTGGCTCAGGAGTATCCTAACGTGGGTAATCTGGTGAAGACCGTGATGAACTATCAGGTGTTTTTCAATCGAAACATCATCAAGGAAAACAAGTTGGATTTCGCTAAGATCAAGCAGAGCGTGGTGGATGTATTGAAGGAAGACAGTTGCGTGCAGTATGCCTGCGATATGGAGAAGACGATGACCGAGAGCATTCCTGAGGATG
>CAVHWE010000259.1:0-1132 GCA_963639495.1 bacterium
ATGATACCGCTCACCGGCTGCTTGGCGATGGCTTCGAGGAACTTTCTCGAACCATTCAGCTTATCCAATGAATTCGTTCCCTTCAGAATCTCATCCAGAATAATCAGCGTTCGGAGTGGCTCCTTATAGACCTCTGCACATCCCTTGCAGAACTTTTCCTCTGCACTTTCCTTGCAGAACTTCAGAAGTTCCTCCAATCTAATCAATTCTGCATTGAAATAAGAGATGCCGTGCGTCAAATCATCGGTGGTTCTCATGCTCGAGAACAATCTGAAACGTGAAATCTTCAGTTGATCAGCAAACACCGGCATACCCGCCATCGCCAGGATATAGTTCACGCCCAGCGAACGCAGGAAGGTACTCTTTCCCGCCATGTTGGCTCCGGTGATGATATAATAGTTGTCGTCCTTGATGGTGAAATCGTTCTTCACCGCCTTGGCACCCAGGAAAGGATGATAGAGATTCTTACCCTCGAACACGATTTCCGGACTTCCGATTCCTGCATTTTCTGAAACAACGCTTTCGATATCTGCTTCCGGACTTCCCGAAACAAATTCTGCCTCTTCCGCCTCCGGATGATTATATCTGAAATCCGCCATCGAAACCATTGCATCCATCTCGCTGATGATATGCATCCATTCCTCCATCTTCATCATATAGGTATTCTTCCATTTCAGAAAACTGCGAACCAGGAAGAAATCGCTCAGCATGAAGGCATCGGTGAAGAAAAGACCCAGGAAGTTGCCTCTTCTGTCATACCCCTTCAATATCTTTTCAAGTTGGGCAAAGGAAGGCAGGGCATCTGCCAGGGAATTCTGCATCTCCTTGCCTGATTCGCTATGGAAATTGCGCCTGTTGATAAGCTGAAGTATCTGAGCATAGGCGATGAGCTGATGGCGAAGCTTGCCGCCATTGCTATCTATCTTGTCAAGTGTCTGCTTGCAGACGAAGAACACCACCATGTATTGAACCAACACCCACCACAAGGCGAAATCCACCGAAACCATATCGCATATCGATAAAATCACGGAACCGATGACTCCGATAATCAGCAGCCATCCGATAACGAGCGAAACCGGAGACCCAAACCATGCCGGCACCTCCATCTTCGAAACCTTCTGCATCGCATCCA
>CAVHWE010000259.1:1191-3545 GCA_963639495.1 bacterium
TGGCTTCTGTTCTTTTCGCCAAGTGCCAGGAATTCCATTCGCCAGTTTTCGCCTTCTCCAGCCAATTCCTTCTGCAAATCTCTTCTTCTTTTGATATCCTCCATGCCCAAAGGCGTTTCCCGGGTAAGATTCCTGGCGAGTGCCTCCGAACCGCCCGATGTGATGGTTCGGCAGATACGGTTGAACAGCGAACTCTTGCCGAAAACATCGAGGTCGAAGGAATAAGGATGCTGCGGATTCTGATAGGAATCGCCCGTTTCGAAAGGCGAGAAATCGCCCTCCAAAGCCTTGATTTCGTCCTGATAAACCTTGAGCAAAGCCGAAAGATGCTCTATCTTCTCCTTGTTCTTGTCGTCAAGTCGTCTGATTCCCAGATAGGCAATCAGGCACAGCGCCGCCCCCATCAGATAGTTCTGCGTATCTCCATCCAATGCGAAATAGCAGATCAGGAAGGCGAGAATGCCGCCAAAAGCCAGCAGCTCGCCCGTTATAAATCCCGTATTCTTACGCTTCAGGGCAGCCACCTCAGAAGCGTATCGGCTTACATATTGTTGATAATTCTCCTTGATATTCATACTTTTTCTTTATTATGAATTTTTCTCCATCCATTTATTATAGGATATATTCTCCTCTTTCCACTTATCCTTTGCTTCCGCCAGATTCTTCGGATATCCGATGATGAGGGTGTTGAGCGGAATCATCGTCTTGGGCAGATGCAGCAGTTGCTGCATTCCCTCGTATCGTTCTTTCAGGGGATAGAGGGCTGTCCATACACCGCCAAGTCCCAAGCCGTGAGCCATCAGCAGGATGTTCTCCGTGGCTGCCGAACAGTCTTGAATCCAGAACTCCTGCTCTGTGCCTTCCAGCGTCTTGTCAAGGCATCCGCAAACCACGATAGCGAGCGGTGCCTGTTTCACCATGCTGGCATAAGGACTGAACTGTGGTATCTGGTCGAGAATTTCCCGGTCGTTGATAACCACAAAATGCCAAGGCTGCTTGTTGCATGCCGATGGAGCCGCCATGCCGGCACGCAGCATCATCTCCACCTTCTCCGGCTCTACAGGCATGTCTGTATAGCTTCTCACCGATGTACGGCTCATAATATTTTCAAAAATCTGATTCTTTTCCATCATTGTTTTTCTGTGTGAGTCTTATTTTTTAGGCGAATCATAGCATTCCATAAGCCAGTCGAGCACATATTCTTGCTTGATTCCATCATGAAACTGGACGGGGTCGTTGTCCAGGGTGAGCAGATATTTTGGAAAATTGTCGGAGATGGACTTCAGGGGTGCCAATTCTCTCTGCATCGTGGTCTCATCCCTTACGCTGAGCGATACCTGATAGTATGCCTTGTGTTCACCAATGATTACCACGAAGTCTATCTCTGCATCACCGGCTTTGCCTACATAGATTTCTCCGCCTCGTCGTGCTAGTTCCAGATACACGATGTTCTCAAGTACGTGCCCCAAGTCGCCACCTTTGGTGCCATTGATGACTTGGCGTAGACCTACGTCGGCAAGATAAAGTTTCTGTCCTGTCTTCAATAACTGCTTACCCTTGGCATCATATCTCTGCACAGGGTAGAAGATATAGCTGTCGGTGAGGGCAGAGACGTAGTTTTCTATCGTATGAGATGTAGTCTTTCTTCCCAGCGAGGTCATGGTATCGCTGATGCGCTTGATTACGGATATGTTGCCTATATTGTCAGCAAGGAATCTTACCACACTTTGCAACATCATCACATCGGTTATCTTCTTGCGGCTCACCACGTCTTTCAGTACGATGGTGTTGTAGAGACCTGACAGGTATTCACGCACCATCTCTCGGTCTTGGCTGATTTGGGGAATGTATGGGAAGGAACCCAGTTCGATGTATTGGCGATAGGCGAGCTCTCGGGAAGTATGGGCAGGCTGCGTCTGCATGAATTCTCGGAAGGAGAAAGGGAAGAGTTTGATTTCGATGTATCTTCCGGTGAGCAGGGTGGCTATTTCGCCAGAGAGCAGGTAGGCATTGCTGCCAGTAACGTAAATGTCTACGTTGTCTAGCAGAAACAGGCTGTCTATCACTTTCTGGAAATTTTCCACCATCTGTATCTCGTCAAAGAAGAGATAGTTCATCTTGTCTGGGCACAGGTTCTGCTTTACGTGTGCGTATAAAATTTTATAGTCGAGGAACGGTTCGTTGTCGAGATCCTCGAAGTTGAGGTTCTGTACTTGTTCTTCGGATACTCCGTCCGAGAGAAGTTTCTCCCTAAACATTCTCAGCAGCGATGACTTGCCACAGCGTCGTATGCCTGTTACTACCTTGATGGCCTTCTTGTCTCTCCATTTCTCCAGGAGATTCATGTATTCTTT
>CAVHWE010000260.1:0-3494 GCA_963639495.1 bacterium
GATTGTGCAACATGAAGTAGCTGTTCCAACTGCTTTAACTCCAACTGTTTCTCGACCGCTTTGTCTAACTCGACCAGAACGCTGATTTGCGACATTGTTAAATCATCTTGTCGGAGTGTATTATTGGCGTTCTTCTCCAACTCAGTATGAATTTGCTTGATCAACACGGCGCACCGTTCTTCTTTCATCATAGCTCGCCCTCCTTCAGATAAATAATAGCACGCTCTTGTTCTAAAGTCAAGAGCGTACTATCATTTTTGGGAATAGAGACAGCATGACTTTTCGGTGTCATTGATAATCACTACGCCTTATGTTTTTGGAGATGTAAATTGTTCCCATCGGAATTTCTTTTAATTCACGTTTCATCGTATGCGCCAGTCGGATCGTTCCCACCGTGCCGCCTTTCTCACGGCCATCATAGACGGCAATCACGCGGTCAGACCGCTCGACCATATAGCGGTTTCGTTTGGCATACACGCTGGGATGGTATTCCTCGGCAGCGACATATATTTCAGCACAGAGGTCAATCAACGCCTTTGTCCGTTCAGATTTTTTCAGCGTGTCCAGTCGCTTCTGATACGGAATGGCCGCAATCAATTTAAGCAACGGATTTTTCGCAATTCTCTCTGCGACAATCCCGGCAAACAGCAGATCAGCGCCGTCGGCAAAGCCAGAGATGAAGCAAGTAAAACCATTGCTGATCGCACGGTCAACTTCCAGCTCCAAAGACTTTTTTATATGACTAACCTGTTCGGACGGAATGTCCCGATGCCCGGTGACACAGCACGTTTTTTCTTTCATAGCCACTCCTCGAATAAGCAAAATATTATGTGCGTATTTTAATTGTAAGCCAAATACACCTTCGCGTCAATAAGTTGTATTTGATGTGCGCTATAATGTCTGCACACTAATGGAGAGGAGGTGTGCCGTGTGAAATCGTTCTGTGAAATTCTCCGTGAGCTGCGCGAGGACAGAGATATGAAGCAGTCTGATGTTGCTGCACTTCTTGGCACTTCACAGCAGTATTATTCCAAATATGAAACTGGCAAATACGAGATGCCCGTTCGTTATGTTACGGCTCTGGCAGACTTTTATGGAGTATCAGTAGATTATCTCCTTGGCCGCACGGCCTGCCGAATCAAATTGGACGATTATCGAAAATCTATTGTCGCCGGATATACAGCGGATGAGATGCTGGCTGATGTTCTAACGCTCGACCGAAAAGGGCGGCAAAGCGTTCGCGACTATATCGAATTGCAGATAAAAGCAAATCAAGCGAACAAGAAAAGCTGAATTTAGAGAGGCGGCCTGCGGGCCGTCTTTTTTCGTTAAGAGGATAGTGGAATTGGGGAACGTAGAAAACGGGGGCAAGAAAGCGGCAAGCAATGCAAAGCGGTACCCACTTTGCGAAAACAGGCGGATTCCGTTTACACGGAACCCGCCTGTTTCATGCTTGTTGGGGCGCTGCCCCAATCCCCGCAGAACACAAAATTTGTGTTCTGAAACGATGGATAAATCCATCGGCTGCGCGATTTTGCAAATCGCTTATGGGCGGGCAGCTCAGCGCTGCTCCGCCTCTTTTTCCCGTCGTTCATTCGCTTCCTCCTGCTCCTTGTCCAGCTCCAGAATACGATCGATATTGGCCTTGGCCGTCAGCAGCTCTTTCATTTCCTCGCGGGCTTCTCGGTAGTCGGCGTAGGCGGCTTTCTTCTCCGCCAGCAGCTCGGCGTACTCGGTATTCAGCGCCTTAATGGTGGGCAGCTTCTTGAGGCCAAGCCCATCAAAATAGCTCTTTGCGGCCTTGTGGATCGTGATCTCGCTTTCATGCTCTGCAAGAAATTTCTTGGAGTACCCGGCCTTGCGATAGGCAACGTAGGTATCGCGGGTTTTAGCGTAACCCACGATATGCTCCCGCAGCACGGCAATCTCGGCCATGCGTGTTTCCGCAGCCTTGATCCTTGCGGAAAGGTCGTTGAAGCGGGCGGACGCTGCCGCCGCTTTCTCTGAGAGAACAGCGTAATCCAAAAGCTCGTGATCTTGCAGATAGGCCACCGTCTGCGCCATCTGTTTCAGGTTGAACAACGTTGCCCAACGCGCATAACCGGCACCCTTGCCCGTGCGTAATTTGGCCTGAATATCCACCAGCAGATTCCCGCTGCGCTTTTCAGGTTTGACCGGCGCGGCGGCGTTCTTTCGCGGCGTATGCTCCTTTTCACCCGCAATCACCGCGCGGAGATCTGCGGGAGTATAACCGTCACCGAGGGTATCCATGCGAATGGACTTTTTCTGTTCGCCGCCTAACAGGGACGGGACTTTCTTGCCCTTGACCTCATACCCGGCCTGCCGCAGCAGCTCCAGCAGCGCTTCAAAGCTGTCGGGCTTTTGCGCCAGCGCATCGTCAATGACCGCGCAGATTCGCTCCCGGTGGGAGGGCTTCTTTTTGTCGCCCAGCCACTTGTTGTAGCTCTTGCCGTGGCGCTTCGGATTCTCCACGATGGAGTAGCCGCTCTCGATGCAGATGGTATCGTTGAGCCGCCGCACGGCACGGCTGCTGCCCCAAAAGTTTCGGAATTTGCGGGTCTGGCTGAGCGCGGTGGAGTTCCAGATCACATGATTGTGAATATGGGCTTTGTCGATATGGGTGCAGACAATGTAGGCGTGATTGCCCTTGGTGAACCTCTTGGCCAGCTCACAGCCCAAACGATTCGCTTCCTCCGGCGTGATCTCGCCGGGGACAAAGGATTGTCGCAGGTGATAGGCAATCACATCATCCTCGCCGCGCACTCTGCCAGTCTTTTGGATGTACTGATTCTTGGTGAAAAGGAACTCGGCATCGGCAATCCTGCTGTCGCAGTGCCAGCTCGTAATCAGCCTGCCGCCGTCTGTCTTTTGCGGATTTTCGGTGTAGTCGATGATGTCGCTGATGGCCTGTCCCACCGTGCGGCCTTTGCCGGTGTGCAGGGGCATCAGGCGCGTGGTTGCCATGTTGGACACCTCCTTAAAAAAGCAAGCCGAGGCGTTCGCCCCGGCTTGTGCTTTAACTATGGATGAAGTTTTTCATGGCTGCGTTTACGCCTTGCAGTTTGCCCAGCCCCCATACGGCCAGCATTGGAAGCCCCATCGGGCTTATCAGAAATGCCAGCGCAAGGAGGATGACGCCGTTCTTTACGGAGTAGGTAATCAGCACGGCGAAAGCCAGCAGAGAGAGCAGGCCGCTTGCCAGCTTGAACACGAAACTGGAGCAGGACAGCAGCCCCGCGCACAGCCAGACGAACAGGGACAGGATAAGCGACAGCGGCGTAAAGAGAATTTTCAGGATGAACATTTGACAGCCTCCTTTTCAAAGTTATTTTGTTTTCTGATATTAGCATATCCCGCTTGTTCAGGTTTTGCAATGATACGGCCTTTTGCTTTTGTGCAGACAGGGGCGGCGGAGTGGCCGCCGCCCCTGCGACTTATTTCAGCGCCGCCAGCGAGGAAACGATTTTCTCCGC
>CAVHWE010000261.1:0-3440 GCA_963639495.1 bacterium
CAGCAATGGCAGCCAACGCTTGAATCTTGGAGAATACGATATGACCACAGGATAAGTACCCTCAGGAATGGCAGTATGGCCAGGTACCTTACGAGCCTTCACGCCGCTCTTGCGGCTATAGCGGGCATCCACTTCCTCTGGCTTTAGCTTGATACCCAACAGATTGCGCCATGTAGGCTCCATGGTATCGCAGAGATATGTATCCTTGGACAACAGCTGGCTGTCAAAGGTATGAATCAATTTGCACTTGTCGTCTTTCTTCTTGCCTGGCAGCGAGTTACGACTTACGCTTGCATCGGTCAGCAGATAGAGTCTGCCGATGGTATAAGTTCCTTTTTTAGCTATACGCTTTAATACTATTTCCATTTTGTTTGAATGTTAAGTGTTAAACTATTTTTCGTTGAAACATCTCAGGTCGAGTCCGTCAGAACGGAATAATAGCTTCTTAAAACTGAATAACTGAATACTGAACACCTTTCCGCCCTGCTTTCCGTCAGCTCCGTCGGCATTTACTCCCTTCGGAGGAATTTTCTCGATATAATGGCGGTTCACCCAGTTTCTCAGCATCGTCGCCGTACCCTTCTTGCCGAAGTCGTTATGCAGACGTACCATTTCAGCCTGTGCATAAGTGAAGGTGTCAGGCAATTGCTGCAGCAGGTTGGCAGGTCCTCGCTTGCTCGATTTCTCTCCTACCTCATTAGCCTTGGCTATGCTTGCGCCAAAGAAAATCATCTTGCACCACAGGTCGTAACTCTCGCTCCATCTGATGAACTCTTCTATTTCGGGTTCCCATTTGCAGCCGTTTGCCACGTATAGCACGCAAGCCTTGAGAAAGGCAATAACGTTGCCACGGAAGGAGAGATTCTCGAACACCCTGTTTTGCGACATGCGCGAAAAGTCGGCGTTCTCATCCTTTAACTTTTCCGCCAAGACGGAAGCCTCAGCGCAGTCTATCCTACCCGACGCCTTGCACAGATTCTCTATGTACGGTCTGAGCGCCTCTCTGAAGGCATCGTCATATTCGCCGTATACTGGCATTTCAGCACCGATTTCCCGCTCTGGGATGGTACAGAAGTTGATGCGGCTGATAGGTCCGTCGGTGAGCACCTTGGAGAAATATCGCTGCCCCAGTTGGACGGTGGTTGATGCATTCCAGTTGAACCGGATGGTGATGCGCTCGGTGATACTCGATGTGCCCACGCGGGTCTGGCCGTATGAGTTCCCAGGATCAAAGGCAAGGCACATGATCTTGAACTGCTGGTTGCCCTGTCCCTTGAGGGCGTCGAACTGATCTATCTCGTTGAGCGTTGTATAGAGGAAATGCTCCTGAGCCTCAGCCGTGCGCATAACGAAGGCTGGATTGGTCATATCGGCGTCTATTTCCTGTATGATGAGGTTTTCCGGACGCTTGCGCTTATCCTTGTTGGCACCCTTGCGTGTCACCTCTTCTTTCCATTCCTTCTCCCGTTGCAGGTTCTCACGGTCGCGCTGTCTGATGTCCTCCATAATCATGTTGATGGGCATCTGCACACAGTTCTTGCCTGCGCCCGTACCCGCCAGCAGACAGCACATCAGGGTAGCCTCGTGCTCCACGTTGTCGATATACTTGAAGGTGGTCTTGCAGAGGTGTGTAGCAAGTGGCGGGAAGATGGCGTGTGCCACGGCAGGCTTATAGACGTCCGGGGTCTTCGACAGCAGCAGCTCCACGAGTTTTGGGAGATGTTGGGGCATCGGAGGCGGAACGTTTTTATCATCTTCCGCATTGGAATCCGTGCCATCCTCGGAACTCACGGTCTTGAACGACACGGCATCCTTCTGGGACGACTTCTCTGCCTGGGCATTGATGCGGATTACGGCTTGTGACATCGGTTTCGAACTGTCACCATATTTCGCATAGAAGTCGTGGATGAGCTGCTGGCAGTCACGCTCCTGCGAGAAGGCAGGCATCTTCTGTGCCACCACCGCCTTCAGATCGTCTTCAGGCATCACTCTCGATGCGCCTGCGCTCATAATCGCCAGGAGCGATGAGTGGCGGGAGCCTGGGGTGTTGATGTCTACGTCCTTCAGACCTGCCGCATTGCGGAAGAGGTCGAAGGCAGCTAGGTTCTTGCCGGTTGCCACAGCGCCAGCATCCTGATGAGCTCCAGCAGGGCTGAGATGAGCAGCATGAGCAGCATTGCTATCACAAGGTTGGGCAGGCTGAATAGCAGAGCCAGCAGAAACAGCGTGATGGCTGTCAGAGCCCGAAAGTCGATGGTCTTGAACATTTTGTTGAGTGTTGAATGTTGAGTGTTGAATGTTGAATGGTTGGGGCTGAGTGCCCTGTTGCTGTCTTCCGTCGATTGTAAGTCCACGGTCCAGGTAGGCTTGTCTGCGCTTCTTCAGCTCTTCCTGTGGCAGCACCTCGTACCAGTGGGGCGAGCGATAGATTTCCGACGCCTTGTCGGTGATGAAGAGCATGCGCTCAGGCGTGATGCAGCTCTCGTCGTAGGGCACGCCCAGCGCCTCGCAATAGGCTCGCTGCGTCTCCTCGATAGTCATGCCGATGGGCATGCGGATGTCGATGTGCAACTTCTTGCGGGCTGAGTACTCCAGGTGCAGCAGGGCTCCATTCCAGATGGTGCCGCTGCAGTTCAGCTCTCGTGCCTTCTCTATCGCCTTATCCACATATTCCTTATCGTCCACGTCGATGGTGGTCTGGAAGAGGAAGCTTTCGGGCACGGCATTTTTCTGCGAACGCCTGTTGTCTCGGAACTGGTAGTAGTGAGCGCAGCGGAAAGGCAGCTGCTTCTTCAGTTCATCGTTACCCCCACGGATGGCAGCTACCAGGTCTGCCATCCAGGGATAAGCGATGGTCTTGTCGTAGACCGAGAGTGGCTGGGAGCTTACGCTCCCCTTATTGCCATTCTTGTACGGATTATATGCTATAATATGTTCCATCTTTTTTGAATGTTGAATGGTGAATTTAATGTTGAATGTTGAGTGTTGAATGTTGAATTGCCTAACGGTCGCAAGGGCGCTAGCCTAATTCAACATTCAACATTTAACATTCAACATTAAACATTATCCTTAAATCCTGTAATCAGTTCCTTGTGCTCTACCTTGAGGTAGCGCAGCATGTCCTGCTTGTCCAGGTCACGGCTGAAGGTATAGTTCACCTGCACCGTGCGCTTGGTGGTGCGCACCACGGCATGCTTGGTCTTGAAGATTTCCTCGAAGATCTTCTCGCCCGTACGCTCATAAGGCTTGAAGTCGAACTCGTCGCCTCCCTTCTCACCAGAGCATACCATTCTGCCCGGTATCACCTTAGGCTGTTCGCAGATAACCTCGGTATCGTTCCATGGCGCCTTGCGGAAGGCGATGGTGCCGTTTTCCTCACTGATGATGGCTCCGTCCACCTTCTGGGCGTTGAGGAGCTGCTTCTTTGCTGCTTGTTTCAT
>CAVHWE010000262.1:0-3440 GCA_963639495.1 bacterium
GATGGCAGATGCAATCACCTTATCCTTTTCGATACACAGACGAAGACTTACAAGGATCTGACTCCGGGCAATTATTCGCTGATATTCGTGGTTGGGGGTGGAATCACCTATCAATTCTCTCCTGACAGCAAGGAGATCTGTTTCGTATCCAATCATGATGAGCATCAGGAGGCTAGCACCAATGCCGACCTGTGGACGGTATCTGTGAATGGGGGAGAGCCGGTCTGCATCACGAAGGAGAACAAGGCTTGGGATGGTACTCCAGCCTATTCGCCTGACGGCAAGTATATCGCTTACCGCTTGCAGCAAGTGCCTGGTTATGAGTCTGATCGCTTCCGTCTTGCTATCTACGACCGGGCTGCAAAGAAGTCTACCGTCCTGACAGAGAAGTTTGACAACTGGGTAGATGATTACAAATGGGCTCCCGACAGCAAGAGTATCTTCTTCCTCGGTCAGGTACAGGGCGCTGAGCCGCTCTACAAGCTCGATATAGCCAGAAAAACCATCTCGCCGGTATTGACGGGCAAGGCCATCTCGGAGTTTGATTTCGACAATAAAGGTATGGTATATTATACCTATAGCACGACAGGCAAGCCATCGGCTCTCTATCGCCAGCAGATGAAGAAGTGGAATGGAACTCCTGTGGCTAGCGGCAAGGAACAGCAGATAACCTTCCTCAACCAGCAGTTGGAGGATGAGGTGGATATCCGTCCATCTGAGAGTATCTGGGTAGAGGGTGCTGGTGGCGACAAGGTACAGGTATTCATCGTGAAGCCACACAACTTTGATGCCAGCAAGAAATATCCGCTTATCATCAATGTGCATGGCGGACCACAGATGCAGTGGATGAATTCCTTCCGTGGCGACTGGCAGGTTTATCCTGCTGCCGGTTATGTGGTGGCTTATCCTAATCCTCACGGTTCTACGGGATATGGTCAGGCCTTTACCCGTGCCATCTCTGGCGACTGGGGCGGAAAGGTATTTGAGGATGTAATGAAGGTTACCGATAAGTTGGCAACTCTGGAATATGTTGACTCCACGAGGATGGGAGCGATGGGATGGTCGTATGGCGGTTACATGATGAACTGGCTGCAGGGACATACCAAGCGATTCAAGTGTCTGGCTTCCATGATGGGCGTATATGACTTGCGCTCTATGTGGGGCAGTACAGAGGAAGTGTGGTTTCCTAACTTTGAGTTAGAGGGACAGCCTTATAATTCCGATCTCTACGAGAAGTGGTCACCATCCTCATACATCAAGAACTTCTCAACACCAACCCTCGTGATGACGGGCGAACTGGACTATCGTGTACCGTATACCCAGAGTTTGCAATATTTTACAGCTTTGCAGACCCTGAACATTCCTTCGCGACTGATCGTCTTGAAGTATGATGGTCACTGGCCAAGCAACCTGAAGTCGATGCCGCTCTATTACAATGCGCACCTCGACTGGTTCCATCGTTATCTCGGCGGTGCTCCTGCACCTTGGGATACAGAGAAGATGGTGAATAATGAGATAGAGTACTAAAATGCCCTATATATAATAAGGTGTAGAAAAACAAAATAAAAAAGCTCCATTCGCAAACTGATACGAATGGAGCTTTTTTCTGATAATTAAAAACTTACTTTGTTTCCTGTTCTTCCTGCATGTCCAGATACTGGTTGTCCTTGTCGTAGAATTCGTACTGGAGGAATGCCAGTTTCTGTGAAGGAATCACATTGAAGCCGAAACCATACTTAAACTGCCATCTGCGCTTCAGGGAAATGAAGCCCTTGTTGATGAAGGCAGCCACGTAAGGATTCACATACAAAGTGAATTTCTTGACGCCGATCTTGTTGACTAGGCGGTCGATTTTTCTTTCCAACTGGTCGGTGAAGAGGATGCTCGACTTGATCTTGCCCGTACCGAAACAGGTAGGGCAGGTTTCATCTACATTCACATCCATAGCCGGACGTACACGCTGGCGTGTAATCTGCATCAGTCCGAACTTGCTCAATGGCAGGATGTTGTGCTTGGCACGGTCCTTCTGCATGTTCTTGCACATGCGTTCATAGAGCAACTGTCGGTCTTCGGCAAGATTCATGTCGATGAAGTCGACAACAATGATACCTCCCATATCTCGGAGGCGCAATTGTCTTGCCAACTCATCGGCAGCGCCGAGGTTAACATCCAGTGCATTTGCTTCCTGACCTTTCTCACGAGTTCTGTTACCACTGTTTACATCGACAACATGCAAGGCCTCGGTGTGCTCGATGATGAGATAAGCACCGTGCTTGTAGTTAACAACACGACCAAAGCCAGCTTTAATCTGCTTGGTGATGCTGAAATTGTCGAAGATAGGCACCTTACCGGTGTAGAGCTTAACTATGCCCGCCTTTTCAGGGGCTATTAGAGAAACATAGTTCTTCACCTCGTTCATCACATCTTCGTTGTTCACGTAGATGTTCTCGTAAGATGGGTTAAACAAGTCACGCAAGAGAGCAACGGCTCTTCCGGTCTCCTCGAATGCAAGTTGCGGGCGCTGCTGGGTCTTCTGTACCTTGGCGATAGCATCCTCCCATCGCTTCACCAGGACTTTCAGCTCAGCATCGAGCTCAGCGACTTTCTTTCCCTCAGCCACAGTGCGGACGATAATACCGCAATTCTTTGGTTTGATGCTGTGAATGAGTTGTTTGAGTCGGGAGCGTTCTTCACCGCTTTTAATTTTCGACGAGACAGAAACTTTATCACCGAATGGCATGAGTACCAGGTATCGGCCCGCGAATGAGATTTCGCCTGTGAGTCGAGGTCCCTTGGTAGAGATTGGTTCCTTTACGATTTGTACCAGCACTTCCTGTCCTGCTTTGAGTACATTCTGTATGCTGCCGTCCTTTTCCAATTCAGGCATTTTGCTGGCTTTAGAGAATGGGAAAAGTTTCTTTCTGTCGCTCTGTACTTGTTTAAGGTACTTCTGGTAGGAATTAAAATGACTTCCTAGGTCAAGATAATGAAGAAAGGCGTCGCGTTCATAACCTACATCCACGAAGCAGGCGTTAAGACCCGGCATCAGTTTTTTTACCTTTGCGATGTAGATGTTGCCCACAGAGAACGATGCCTCACGAGGTTCGTTCTGGTATTCCACCAGCTGCTTGTCCTCCATGAGTGCTATAGAGATGTCTTTCTGTTGGACATCAATTACAACTTCGCTTGTCATATCTTCAATAATCTTTTTACTTTAAGTTAATACAAAAAAAGGGTATGTCATTCCATATCTGAACTGACACACCCCCTCAGTCACGAACTGACCGAGAGCTATAGTAGACTAGCTACAATGCTAGCTTACTTGCTCTTATGTCTGTTCTTACGTAATCTCTTTTTACGCTTGTGAGTAGCCATCTTGTGGCCCTTCTTTTTCTTTCCGTTTGGCATGATTTTAAAATTTTAAAATATTGTTATTATAA
>CAVHWE010000263.1:0-3436 GCA_963639495.1 bacterium
AATGTAGGATCTAAATTGCATATTGTCCTACTGTCGGAATATTTAGATGAGCCTGTAATCCCATAGCATGAAGTACTCGGGAAATAGTATTGAGTGTAAGGTTCTTGCCATTCTCAATCTTAGATATCTGTCCCTTCTTTACTCCGATAAGATTGCCTAACTGTTCTTGCGTAAGTTTTTTGTTTTTACGAGCCTCCTTAATAGCTTCACCAATTAAGAATGTGTTGATTTCATCCTCAAATTGATCACGATGAGGAGTTCCAATCTTTCCAACATGCTTATCTAGCATTTCTTCTTCACTATAAAATTTCATTTCTTCCATAGTCACTTTCTTTTTAGTTTTCTCAATTCCCGCTCGTACTGTTCAGCATCCTCAAAGCAGATGGTCTGCATTCCGAAACGCTGGGCGGCTTCTACGTTCTCCATTCTGTCGTCAGCAAAAAGGCATTCTTCCGGTTTCAGATTGTATTTCTGGCAGATTCTTTCATAAATAGCCCTATCGGGTTTGATGATTTTCTCTTCTGAAGAAATCACCTGTCCTTCCAGAAGTTGGAAAATGGGATATTGGGCCATCGTCTCGTGAACCTTGGTGCACCAGTTGGAAAGTCCGTAAAGGTGGTAGCCTTCTGCCTTCAACTGGGTCAGCAAAGTGCGCATTCCTTCCTTCTCGCCCCTTACAAATTCGTTAAAGCGCTGGGCTACGGTTGCTATTTCTTCCTTGTATTGCGGCATAATCTGCTGCATCTTGCAGAAGGTTTCTTCGAAAGAATCTCCGCGATCCATATTCTCATTCCATTTGCCGTCTATCAGGAGATAATAGAATTCTTCAGCCTGTTCGTGGGTCTTGAATATCTGGTCAAGCGTTTCAAAGTATTCGTAATCTACGAGTACTTTTCCAAAATCAAAAATCAAATTCTTTATCATGATATTTCCAGTTTATGTTATTATTTCTGTTTTCATATCCCGTGCAGAGATACTCTTTTATGAAAAAAGACGCATCATTTTTACATAATGCGCCTTTTCTTTACCTATTATAATATATGCCTACCTGATGATTACTTCATCTTTCTTCACTTCATATTCCAGACCAGGAACCAGGTTCTTCAGGATATTCATGGCTCCCTTGAGGTTTTCGCCACGGTTGAAATGAACTGTAATCTTCGTGTTCTGGTGATTCTTTGAACGGAAGGTGAATTTCACTCCGTATGCATTACCCAGAATCTTACCTGCTTCTGCCAGCGTTACATCGTTCAGGTCAATTTCCTTGTTGCGCCAGCTTGTACCATCTTCTTCGGCCGAAACCTTGCGGAGGTTTACTGCCTTGGTCTTTACATTATATACTAACTGGTCGTTAGGTTTCATGCTGTAAACCTTGTCTTCCTGACCTATGATGCGGAGTTCTATCTTGCCGGTTTTGAGCGTGGCAGATACTTCATCTGTATTTGAATAAGATGAAACCGTAAAAGAGGTGCCCAAGTCGGTAATCTCGAAATGAGGAGTGCTGACGTGGAACGGCTGGGCATCATCATGTCTGATGTCGAAGAATGCCTCTCCCGACAGGAAAACCTTGCGTTCTTCTGCTCCCTTGAAAGAGGAAGGATAGAGGAGTACGGAACTCTGGCTGAGTCTTACTTTCGTTCCGTCTGCCAAGGCGATGACTTTGCTCTCTTCGTTGATGGTATGTTCCTGGAGCATGGTTGCCAGTTTTATATCCTTGAGTTGGTTGTTCATCTGGACGTAGAGCTTGCCGAATACAATCAGCATCAGCAGCGGTACGAAGACGGCAGCCAGTTTGGCAAAGTTGAAGATTCGAAGCGATTTTTTCTTTTCTATTTCTCTTGTTTCTTCTGTTTCGAAGAGGCGGTTGTATGCAGCAGAAATTTCTTCTTCTTCCATATAGGCTGAATCAGCCTTGTCCCATAATTCTCTAAATGCTTCGTTCGCCTCTTTATCGTCTTGTGTATTGGAAATCCTATCTAATACCCTTTCTTTTATTTCATCCGGCACATTGTGCCCGCTATAATAATCTATGATATCCCTTATCTTTGTTGCCATAATAAAAACTTCATTTATTTTTAAGACATGTTTCAATGGTGTTACACCCAATGCCAAGGTAACAAAATCATCAAATATAAGGCTTTTTTAATTTCTTTAAGAGCTAGGTTAAGATGATTTTCTACCGTTTTCTTCTGAATACCCAGGCGCTGGGCTATCTCTTCGTTCTTGAGATGCTGCTCGCGGCTCATGCGATAAATCATCTGGCGTTGTTGCGGCATGCTTTCTACCACCATGTCGATGAGCAGCTGGGTATCCTTTGCCACCACATCGTCATGTGGCGAAGATTCGTTGGCATATCTGTCTGGCAGACTGTCAATATCTATTGGGATGATGTGCTTGGAGGAAATATAGTTGATGACAGTATATTTTGCCAAAATAAAGAGGTAGGAATCGAAGTCCTGGATATCGGCAAACTTCTCGCGTTTGTTCCATACCTTTAAGAAGATGAGCTGGCTGACGTCATCAGCATCATCTTCGTTTTTCAAGAGCATGGCCACAAAACGGTGTACCTTAGGATAGAACCTGCGGAACATCGTTTCGTATGCTTTCTTGTCTCCTTTCGACATTAATAATATTGTTTCTTTTTCTATTTCCATTCTTGCGATTATGTATGTTTAATACGATAATAGCTGCAAAATTAAACAAAATATCTGAAATTGCAAGCTTTTGCGGGCATTATTTCGGGAAAGGCACATAAAAATGTCCTTTTTATCCCTTTCTTCCGAAATCGGCTGGAATCTCGCCCCATTTCTTCGTCTCCCATTTTATAATAGGTATGGTGATGGGGTGGGTGCGGAGCCAGTTTTCGGCTCGGGCGATGACCTGATAGAGCTGTTCGGTCTGGGGAGTGCGCTCCAGTTTGGTCTTGCATTGTTTCTTGCTTACCCATAGCTGGGCATTCACGCTGTCGCTATAAATGATCTTGTCGGTAATGCCTTTCTGCTGCATCAGGGCGAGGGCATGGACGATGGCGAGAAACTCGCCGATGTTGTTGGTGCCGTGGATAGGACCATAGTGGAAAACCTGGGCGCCGGTCTGAAGGTCGATGCATTGGTATTCCATCGGACCGGGATTGCCGGAACAGGCGGCATCCACAGCCCAGGCGTTGGCTACTACCTCGTTGGGCAGAGGCAAAACTGTATCGTTTCTCCATGTAGGAGGATTTACGGGCATTTTATTCATCTTGTTTCTTTTTAGGGTTGGAAAACAAAAAGGATTGGCTAAAACTGAAATGAGCATGCGCCTTGGAGTCGAGCTCCAGGGCCATGCTCATTATGTCAAATAGTCAATATTTTTTTTATTTTTAAATTGTAGGTTATTATATCTTATGTATATATTACATTCTTTCTGGAACCTCGATGCCGAGCAGAGACATACC
>CAVHWE010000264.1:0-3432 GCA_963639495.1 bacterium
GCGCCCGTAATAACCCAGGGCGATGCCCTGGGCTAGGAGCTTCTGCCCTTTCAGGGCGTGTGGGGCAAAACTTGCGAAAGTTCAGTAATACATTTTAAACATCGGTAACAATGAAAATAAAATATCATTCACTCCTGTGCATTCTCGCCACCATCGCATTGAGTTCTCCGCTCTCTTCACTGAGCGTGAATGCCCAGAAAGCGGTATCCAAGACATGGAATCCGAACCTGAAGAACGGAATGTACCGCAACCCGGTTATTGACGCCGACTACTCAGACCCTGACGTATGCCGTGTGGGCAATGACTACTATATGACTTCCTCTTCCTTCCAGTGTTTCCCTGGCTTGCAGATTCTGCACAGCACCGACCTGGTAAACTGGGAGATTATCGGTGCTGCCCTACTCGATGACTATCCGGTTTTGCCTGAATACCAGGGCACCGAACTGGATTGGCGCAAGAAGGTTCAGCATGGTAACTACGTATGGGCACCATCCATCCGCTACCATGACGGATGGTTCTATATCTACTGCGGTGATCCAGACCAGGGACTCTTCATGACCAAGACACAAGATCCACGCGGTCCTTGGGAGCCTATCACCTGGGTGATGAAGGGAAAAGGTCTTATCGACTGCTGCCCTCTCTGGGATGAAGACGGCAAGGCTTATCTTTCACATGGATGCGCCGGTTCCAGAGCCGGTATCAAGTCGGTGTTATTCGTAGCTCCAATGTCACCAGACGGCACCAAGGTTATCGGTCCTTCACGCATCGTATATGACGGCCATGAAGACCAACCTACCATCGAGGGTACCAAATTCTACAAGCGCAACGGATATTATTATATCATGAGTCCTGCGGGCGGAGTGAAGTATGGCTGGCAGGTAGAACTGCGTTCCAAGAATCCATTTGGTCCTTACGAGGAATATGTAGGTATGGCACAGGGAAAGAACAAGAAGGTGAATGGCCCTCACCAGGGTGCATGGGTAGATACCCAAAATGGTGAAAACTGGTTCCTCCACTTCCAGGATAAGCACGCCTACGGACGTGTAGTTCATTTGCAACCAGCCAAATGGGTGAACGACTGGCTTGTCATCGGAGACGACAAGAATGGTGATGGCTGCGGAGATCCTGTTCAGCAATGGAAAAAGCCAAACCTGCCATCAAGCGGAAACTTCCAGCCTAAGGAATCGGATGACTTCAACAGCGTAGATTTAGGTCTGCAATGGCAGTGGAACGGTCCTTACAGTCAGTACTGGTACTTCTGTGATGCCAAGAAATCCAAGTTGCGTCTCTATGGCGTACAGCAGGCAGAAGATGTAAAGAACCTGTTCGATCTTCCTAACCTCCTGCTCCAGAAGCTCCCTACAGAGAACTTTACTGCTACAGCCAAGGTGAAGTTCATTCCTAACCGCACCGAGGCTTACAAGGAGAAAGATAAGGTATTGGGCGAAAGCGCCGGCATGATTATGCAAGGCATGGACTATGCGGCACTCAAGTTTGTTGATACCAAGGAAGAGGGGGTTGTTTTGCAATATGTAACCTGTGAAAAGGCTGAAAAGGGAAAGGCTGAGAAAGTGATGAAGCAAGTAGCCATCAAGACTAGCAAGTTGCCTCAACCTTACACTGTAAAATATGCCGTAGATGATATTCCTTCATCTCGCATCGCCACACAGGATGTATGGCTTCGCGTAAAGGTACACAGCGAGGGCATCGCCAACCAGATAAAGGCTATCGCAGAATGGAGCTACAGTCTGGATGGTAAGAAGTTTATCAAGATAGGCAACCCTTTCACTGTGCGTGAAGGCAAGTGGATAGGTGCAAAACTCGGTTTCTTCAACACCCGCACAGCCAAGAAGAACGATGCAGCCTTCTTCGACGTAGACTGGATTCATTTCGAAAAATAACGTCTCCCAGCTAATACGTTATTTCAGAGAATATTTTTGGAAACCAAAAAATCCCCCTCATTGCAAATCAATGCAGCGAGGGGGATTAATCTTTATGAGTTATCTAAAATCTAATCTTTCTTTTCTTCTGTAGGCTCAGCCTTTGTTGTCTTCTTAGCTGGAGCCTTCTTGGCTGCAGGCTTAGCTGCAGTCTTCTTTGCAGGAGCCTTAGTAGCCTTTTCACCACGCAGTTTCTCTGCTTCCTTCTCTATCTTTTCTATCTTAGCCTGGAGACGGACAATCTCCTTGTCCTTCATCTCTATCTCTTCATCCTGATTCTTGATGGTAGTAAGCAAGCCCTCCAGCTGATCGTTATCAACATCAGCAGGATAGAGGTCGTTCACACGGTTGATGAAGTCACCAAGAATGTTCATATAGTTGGTAAAAGCATCGAAAGGACTTGAATAGATACCTCTGTCAAGACCCACATTGCTTGGCTTGGTAGTCATGAAGCGGAAGTTGTTGCTTGCCTGCAGGTAATCCCAGTCCTGATTGATACGTGGATCGTTGGCGATACGTACACGGTCTGCCACACTGTAAAGCTTATTGAAAGCCTCACGCTGCATCGGGTTACCCAACCACGAACTTACATCACGCTCCTCGTCTACCCAACTCAAGGTATCGGGCACATTCACCTCACCGACCGACTTGATCTTCTTGCAGATTTCACTAGGTGTAGAGAAGGTGATGCCACGGTCCTTTGCACACTGAGGCAAAGCCTTCATAAACTCGAGGATATTGCTTGACAGAGGCTGGGCAATACCAAGAGCAGAAAGTTCCATGAAGATATTGATAACCTGCTCCTCCTCAGGGAAGGCAGCAATCTGGTTCATATAGTTGTCTGCAAAGAGAGGATAACCATCCCAATCGCTGTTACTGAAGCGCAGAGAGATATCATCGCTCAGGTTCACATCACGCAACAGAAGTTTCAATTTATGGTTCAATGCGCAATGGTAAACATAGTGAGGAGACTTCCAGCCGAGCACGTGCTTGGCACCCTCGGTAAGCATACCGATGAATCCCATGTTGGCAACATCGTTACCGATATCATCGCTGTAGATGAGCGAAGAGTTACGCAATACGGTAGGCTTCTTTCCAAAATATTCCTCTATCTTGGTGCACTGGCGCATCACCTCGTCCTTGAAACTTGCCTCATTAACCAGAGAAGCAAGTCCGTGAGAGTAAGGCTCAGCCAGGAACTCTACACAACCCGTATTGTTGAGCTGCTGCAGTTTCTCCAATACCTGAGGAGCATGAAGTTCCAACTGCTCCATACCCACTCCCGAAAGAGAGAAAGCAACCTTGAAATACTTGCCGTTCTTTTCAATCATCTCCTGAAGGGCATTCAAGGCTGGCATATAAGAGCGCTCAGCAATCTCGTTGATGCTACGGTCGTTCTCGTAGTCATCATAATAGTAATGGTCGGTACCGATATCAAAGAAGCGGTAGCGTTTCAGATGGGTAATCTGATGTATCTCGAAATATAAACAAA
>CAVHWE010000265.1:0-3428 GCA_963639495.1 bacterium
ATCAAGCAGTGTGAAGAAAGAGCACAGCAGTGGCTCACACCTGCTTTTGACGAAGAAACCCGTAAGGAAGTAAAGGCAATGCTCGACGCAGAGGACAAGTCAGCCCTCGTTGATGCATTCTATCAGAACTTGGAGTTCGGTACTGGTGGTTTGCGCGGTATCATGGGCGCAGGTACCAACCGCATGAACAAGTATATCGTTGGTATGGCTACACAGGGCTTTGCTAACTACATCCTCAAGGCTTTCCCAGGTGAGGAGAACCTTTCTGTAGTAGTAGGTCACGACTGCCGTAACAACTCCCGTCTCTTCGCTGAGACCGTAGCTGCCATCTTCTCTGCCAATGGCATCAAGGCATATCTCTTCGAGAGCCTCCGTCCTACACCAGAGATTTCTTTCGCTATCCGCGAGCTCGGTGCCAAGGCTGGTGTCAACGTAACTGCTTCTCACAACCCTAAGGAGTACAACGGTTACAAGGCTTACTGGAGCGACGGTGCTCAGGTTCTGGCTCCACACGATACAGGTATCATCGAGGAAGTGAACAAGGTGACTATCGACCAGGTGAAGTTTGAGGCTAACTGGGATAAGATTAAGATTATCGGTGGTGAGATGGATTACGACTACATGACAGCCGTTCACTCTGCCATGATTGACCAGGATGTCATCAACCGTCAGAAAGACCTCAACATCGTTTATTCAGCTATGCATGGTACAGGTCGTGTCATCGTTCCTCTCTGTCTGCGTTCTTGGGGCTTCCAGAACATCAATGTAGTTCCTGAGCAGATGGTTGTAGATGGTAACTTCCCAACAGTGGTTTCTCCTAACCCAGAGAATGCTGAGGCTATGACCCTCGGTATGAAGCTCGGTACCAAGTTGAACGCTGACCTCGTGGTAGCTACTGACCCAGATGCTGACCGCCTGGCTATCGTTTGCCGTGATGACAAGGGTGAGTGGATGATCATCAATGGTAACCAGACAGCCATGATGTTCTGCTACTACATCATCGAGAACAAGAAGAAGTTGGGCAAGTTGAAGCCAACAGACTTCCTCGTAAAGACCATCGTAACAACAGAGGTTATCGCTGAGATTGCCAAGAAGAACAACGTAGAGTTGCGCGACTGCTACACTGGTTTCAAGTGGATTGCACGCGAGATTGCTATCTCTGAGGGCAAGCAGCAGTACATCGGTGGTGGTGAGGAAAGCTTCGGCTTCTTGCCATACGATAAGGTACGCGATAAGGATGCTCCAGCATCTATCTGCCTCATCTGCGAGATTGCAGCATGGGCTAAGGATCAGGGCAAGACTCTCTACGACCTCCTGATGCAGATTTATGCAGAGTATGGCTTCAGCAAGGAGTTCACGGTTAACGTGGTTCGCCCTGGTAAGACTGGTGCTGACGAGATTAAGCAGATGATGGCAGACTTCCGTGCCAACCCTCCACAGGAGTTGGGTGGCAGCAAGGTGGTAACCTGGAAGGACTACCAGAGCCTGGAGACTAAGCATGCTGACGGCAGCGTAGAGAAGCTCGATATGCCTGCTACAAGCAATGTACTGCAGTGGTTCTGCGATGACAACACCAAGGTAAGTGTCCGTCCATCAGGTACAGAGCCTAAGATCAAGTTCTATATTGAGGTAAAGGATCCTTCATTCAAGTGCGCTGGCTGCTACAACCGCTGCACAGCTGCTGCAATGGATAAGATCGAGGCTATCAAGAAGAGCCTGAAGTTAGATTAATTTCATAGGAAATCATATCATGGCGCTCCGGTAATTATTGCCGGAGCGCTTTTCGTTCCAGTAGCCGTTTATTCTTCCCGAAATAGGGTAGCAAGTTACCCTCATTATCATGTTTTTACAGAAAAAAAGCAAAAAGACTTGCATATTTTCTGATTTTTATTTACCTTTGCACCCATATTACAAAATTATAACATATAATTATACTCTTATGGGAGGCATTTTCGGAACTATTTCCAAGAAAAGCTGTGTCGCTGATCTCTTTTACGGCACAGATTACAACTCACATCTCGGCACACGCCGGGGCGGTTTGGCAACCTACAGTAGTGAGAAGGGCTTCGTGCGCTCTATCCACAATCTGGAAAGTTCATACTTCAGAACGAAGTTTGAACCTACACTCAACAAGTTTGAAGGAGCTACATCGGGCATCGGCGTGATTAGCGATACAGATGCCCAGCCACTCATCATGAACTCTCATCTTGGCCGCTTTGCCATTTGCACCGTAGCTAAGATAGTAAACAAGGATGAACTTACTCAGCTTCTGCTCGAAAAGAACATGCACTTTGCAGAGATGTCTTCGGGTAGTACTAATCCTACTGAGTTGGTGGCTCTGCTCATTATTCAGGGTAAAACCTTCAGAGAAGGTATCGAAAACGTTTTCCATCACATCAAAGGTTCCTGCACCATGATGATCCTTACCGAGGATGGCATCATCTGTGCGCGTGACAGTTGGGGACGTACTCCAATCATCATCGGCAAGAAGGAAGGAGCCTATGCGGCTTCCAGCGAAACCACCTCGTTCCCTAACCTTGATTATGAAACAGCATATGAGGTAGGACCAGGCGAAATCGTGAAGATTAAAGCTGATGGCATGGAGCAGATCCGACCTGCCAACAAGAAGATGCAGGTTTGCTCTTTCCTCTGGGTTTACTACGGATTCCCTACATCTACCTACGAGGGCAAGAATGTAGAGGAGGCGCGTTTTACCAACGGCTTCAATCTCGCCAAGACCGATGATGTGGAGGTGGATTGCTGCAGCGGTATTCCTGATTCAGGTACGGGTATGGCGATGGGTTATGCTGCCGGCAAGGGTGTGCCTTACCAGCGCTGCATTGCCAAGTATACGCCTACATGGCCTCGCAGCTTTACTCCTAGCAACCAGAGCATGCGTTCACTGGTGGCCAAGATGAAGCTGATTCCTAACAAGGCGATGCTGAAGGGCAAGCGTGTGTTATTCTGCGATGACAGTATCGTGCGTGGTACCCAGCTTCGCGACAATGTGAAGGTGCTTTTCGACCAGGCTGGCTTGAAGGAGTGCCACATGCGTATTGCATGTCCTCCATTGGTATATGGTTGTCCGTTCATCAACTTCACTTCTTCAAAGAGTGATATGGAGCTGATTACCCGTCGCATCATCGAGAAGTTTGAGGGCGATGCCAACAAGAATCTTGAGAAATACGCTACCACCGGTTCTCCTGAGTATCAGAGAATGGTAGATGAGATTGCCAGCCAGTTGGGCTTGACTTCCCTGAAGTTCAATACCATCGAGCAGCTGGTAGAGGCCATCGGTCTTCCAAAGTGTCAGGTATGTACCCATTGTTTCGATGGCAGCAGCGCATATACTCTGAATGAGTTTGCTGATGAAGACTAAAATAAGAATATAAGTTCTTGATAGATTAGAAGATAGGTCTAGCGACCCC
>CAVHWE010000266.1:0-3385 GCA_963639495.1 bacterium
CTGCATCTCGCCGTTTCTCAGATTCCAAAGGGTGGTCTCGAAGGTCTGCTCATCGGGACGGCTCACGTTGTAGGTGAGGAGTACTGGGGTATTGAATGCCCAGCCTTCCTTGTCGATGAGTTGGGTTGCGATGGTCTGCAGCTGTTTGGCTCCCATGTAGTACACCAATGTCTCTGCATCAGGAGTTACGGGCTGCGGAGTATGACCGCTGACCAGGGCTACGCTTGATGAGAAGTCGCGATGGGTGAGACTGATTTTCTGGGATGCGGCGAGGGCTGAGGCTGTGGTGATGCCAGGGATGACATTCACTTTTATCAGATTACTCTGCAGGTACTCGATTTCCTCGCTGCCATGAGCGAAGATCATCGGGTCGCCACCTTTCAGACGAACCACGTTCTTTCCCTCTCGTGCAGCATCGAGCAGAAGACGGTTGATGTCAGCCTGCTCCTTGTGGTGATAGCCGGCACGCTTGCCTACGTAGATCTTCTCGGCTTTCTTATCTGCCAGATAGGAATCGTCGATGAGGTCGTCGTAGAAGATGATGTCGGCGGCATCGATGGCTTTTGCTGCCTTGATGGTAAGGAGGTCTGGGTCGCCGGGACCGAAGCCTACGAGGGATACGGTGCCTTGCTTATCGAGAATGCTTTTGGATGCAAATGCCTGCTTCAAGGTACTTCCTTTCTTTGCGGTGATGGCAAGGAAACCCTGTAATGGATGGGTTGAGAAAGGGAGCACTTCGGCGATTTCATCCTCCATGCCGAGTCGCTTCAGGGCACAGGTGGCAACGATGGCTGCATCGTATTTGCCATCTTTTACCTGCTGAACCCTTTCTTCAATACAGCCGCGGATTCCTTTGATAGTCAGGTCTGGACGCAATTCGTTTAAACCTTTCTTGCGGAGCGGGCTGCTGGTTCCGATGATACTGCCGGCAGGGAGTTCTGCCAGTTTCTTGTGGTCTCTGCTTACGAGTGAATCTGTGGTATCGAAAGCAGGGAAGAGGGCGATGACCTCGATGTCCTCAGGCAGAGGATAGGGTAGGTCTTTCGCCGAATGGATGGCGATGTCGGCATCTCCCTGACGGATGGCATCGTCAAGTTCTCTCGTAAAGATGTCAGCAGGAGCTTCACCGTTCAGGAGTGAAATCTGCTGGTTCTTGTCGCCGTAAGATTCCAAGTATTTAATCTCGTAGGCGAGTTCCGGGAAGTTCTTAAAAACCTCCTCTACTTGCAGTCGGGAGAGACGACTGCCTCTTGCAATAACTCTAATCTTTTTATTCATCTTTTAAAAATGTCGGTTAAGTTTATGAATAAAATTATTATGAAATATATTTCTTTCTCCTTTCCAAAGCCTCCTGCATCTCCAGAATCTCTTCTTCGATGATGGCTTCGGCTTTCTCCACTTCGGCTCCTCTCACGTCGATGTTTTCACGCACCTTCTTCTCCACGTCTCTGATGTTGTAGAGCTGCACGTGGGGGAGTTCGCTGAGGCGGGAATCGATGTCGCGAGGGAAGGCGAGGTCGATGGCGAGCAGGCGTTTCTGCTCAGGGATGTCTTCCTTGCGGATGATGAGATGAGGGGCTGAGGTGGCGCTGATGAGGATATCTGTCTGTGCCAGGAACTCCTGTTTCTCATCCAGCGTATATACCTTAATGCCGAGCGGATCGGCAAGGTAATGTGCCTTGATCTGGCTGCGGTTGGCGAGGAATACCATCCTGGCTCCTTTGTTCTGGAGAAACTTCAGAATATCGCTGGTCAGTTTGTTGACACCTATGATGGTGATTCTCGCGTTCCTTAAATCTACATTCCCCAAAGATTCGATAATCTCGAGGGCTGCAAGACTGTGGGATACGGCACCATGAGAAATCTCGGTTTCGTTGCGAACCCGCTTGCCTACCTGCAATGCGCTTTGGAAAAGGCGATGGAGTTCGGCGGTCAACGGGCGCTGCGCCTTGGCGGTATAGTATGCTTCCTTTACCTGTCCCTGAACGGCTCTTTCGCCAACGATGGCTGATTCCAAGCCCGATACCACACGGAAGAGATGGCGGGCTACCTCATCGGGAACTTCGCCTTCGCCGTAGTATATCTCGCTTCGGTTGCACGTCTTCAGGAAGATATAAGGAACTTCCTCATCGGGCTGGCTGCTGATATAAACATTATGGGGAATTCTGTTTGTCTTGTTGATATGACTTCCTTGTATTTCCAAGAGTGTATCTTGTAGAAAATCATCGAAGACTCTTTCCTGCTCCTTGATGTCGGTTCCTTCAGCGAACTGGCTTTGGTCAATCGATTTGTAATGTATCATTTTCTATCAACTCTTTTATTCTGTTTCTTACTCGGATGCTTCGTTTCACATCCCTCGAATCGCTTCCCACGGCAATGGTGAGATTGTCGTTGCGATAGATGGCGGGCGAGATGAAATCGCACTGTGCCGGATCATCGCAGACACTGGTCAGGATATGCCGTTCGGCTGCGAGCTGTTTAATCTGATGGTTCAACTCGTGGTCGCCCGTACAGACGAAGAGGAGTTGCACGCCATCCAGGTCGCTCGGCTCGAAAGCCTTCTCTTTTGTTTGGAAGGGTAGTGCCTTGAGCTCATCTGTAATCTCTGGTGCCACCACCGTAGCTTGGTCGGTGAAGCGGGCGAGAATCTGAGCCTTGTGGGTCGCTACCTTCCCTCCGCCAACGATAAGTATGTTGGCGGAGACGATTTTAATCGTTATTGGAAGATAGTCCATTTAGACATAGATTGAATTTTATTTCTTTTTGATGAGAACCTTCCAGTAGTTTTCTACTTTCTCGGTAGAGAGGATGGTATGGCCCTCGTTCTTCACGCTTCCCGGTACGTTCTCGATAGGAGCACCGTCGTCGAGGAGAATCTCCAGAATCTGTCCGCTCTGCATTGGGGTGAGAGCAATCTTCGTCTTCACGAAGTTCATCGGACACATCACGCCTCGAAAATCCTTCTTAACATCCGGAACAAAGGTTTCTGTTTCTTCTGCAGCTGAGGCTTTCTCTGCTGGAGCTTTTTCTTCAGCAACCTGTTCTGCAGGAGCTTTTTCTTCGGCGTTTTTTTCTTCAGCAACCTGCTCTACTGGAGTCTTTTCTGCAGGAAGTTTGAACTGGAGCGAATCGTCCATGTTCTGATAGAGATCGTTGAGCAAATCAGCGAGTTCATCGATAAGCGGCTTCTCTGCTATCAATGATTCGTTGTTTCTTGCCTTATCGGTCAATACCTTGAACTTCTGAGGGATGATGCCGGCAGCGATGAATTCCTTCTCAAATCCATTATATACATCTTCATCGGTACGAGGGTCGAGACCACGGGTAACGAGAAGCATTCGGTTCTCGGAGAAAACGATATCGTGGAGAAGTTTCTCTATCTTGC
>CAVHWE010000267.1:0-3374 GCA_963639495.1 bacterium
TATACTTCATCAGATTGTGATGAGGTTGCAAAAGTAAACTGTGTCAAATTACTTTGGTTGTAACTTGACACAGTTTTTTTATATCTCCAACTCTTAACGCAAGAACTTTCCGGTAAGGCTTGCCTTGCAGGCAGCTACTTCTTCCGGAGTTCCGGCAACAACGAGATTGCCGCCTTTATCGCCGCCTTCAGGACCGAGGTCGATGATATAGTCGGCACACTTGATGACATCCAGATTGTGCTCTATCACTACCAGCGAATGGCCCCTTTCTATCAGGGCATTGAAGGCATGGAGCAGGCGCTTGATGTCGTGGAAGTGAAGACCCGTGGTAGGCTCGTCGAAGATGAAGAGCGTAGGCTCCTGTTCTTCCTTGCCTATGAAGAAGGCGAGCTTTACACGCTGATTCTCACCACCCGAAAGCGAACTTGAATTCTGACCGAGCTTGATATAACCCAGACCCACATCCTGAAGCGGCTTCAGGCGGTTTACGATGATGCGGCAGTTGTCGAAGTCGCCCTCGTTGCGCTGCAGCTTTTCATCGCTGAAGAACTCGATGGCCTCGTTTACCGTCATGTTCAGCACATCATTGACGTCTTTTCCGCCATAGCGAACCTCCAGGATATCGTGCTTGAAACGCTTGCCCTTACAAGCCTCGCAGGTCAGCGTGAGGTCTGCCATAAACTGCATCTCGATGGTAACATATCCCGCACCCTTACATTCCTCACATCTTCCGCCTTCTGTATTGAAAGAGAAGTACTGCGGGGTGAATCCCATCTGTTTTGCCAATGGCTGGTTGGCAAAAAGGGCACGTATCGCATCGTATGCCTTCAGATAAGTGGCAGGGTTGCTGCGGGTACTCTTTCCGATAGGGTTCTGGTCAACAAACTCTACATGACGGATGCTCTTCCAGTCGCCTTCCATCGATGCATATTCGCCTGGTGTATCTGCTACGAGGTCCAGACGGCGGCGCATGGCAGGGTAGAGGATTCCCTTGATGAGCGAACTCTTGCCTGAGCCTGATACGCCGGTTACGCAGGTGAATATATTGAGCGGTATCTTTACGTCGATGCCGCGCAGATTGTTCATCCGGGCTCCCTTGATTTCGATATACTGGTTCCAGGCACGGTGGCTGGTTGGCGCCTTTATCTCCTCGTTGTGGGTCAGGTACTTGATGGTATAACTCTCCGGATATTCAGCCAGCAGCTTTTCCTGTTCTGCCTTATCGGTGGTTGAATATTCTGATGACGGACCGGCGTAGACTACTCTTCCGCCCAGTCTGCCGGCATCGGGACCGATATCGATGAGATAGTCGGCTGCCCGCATAATCTCTTCGTCGTGTTCTACCACAACCACCGTATTGCCCAGTTGCTGCAGTTCTTTCAGCACCTTAATCAGTCGGGCGGTATCGCGGCTATGGAGTCCGATACTAGGTTCGTCGAGGATATATACGCTACCCACGAGCGATGAGCCCAGGTTGGTGGTCAGGTTGATGCGCTGACTCTCACCGCCGGAGAGGGTGTTGGAGAGTCGGTTGAGCGTAAGATAACCCAGACCAACATCCAGGAGGAACTGCAGGCGGTGGGTGATTTCGGTGAGCAGACGCTTGCTGATTTCCTTCTCATGCTCCGAGAGTTCCAGTTTCCTGAACCATTCGCTCAGGTTCACAATCGACATCTCAACCAGTTCGGTGATGCTCTTTCCGCCAATCTTCACATAGTTGGCTTCCTTCTTGAGTCGGGTACCATGGCAGTCAGGACAAATCGTCTTTCCACGGAATCGGCTCAGCATCACGCGGTATTGTATCTTGTACTGGTTCTCCTTTACCATTCTGAAGAACTCATCGATGCTCACCCTTTCCTGCTGTTTACGTTTCTTCTCGCCAGGCAGACCGTGCCACAGCCAGTCCTTCTGCTGCTGTGTCAGTTCGAAGTAAGGCTTGAAGATTGGGAAGTCGTATTCTGCAGCTCTGCGGATGAATTCCTTGAGCCACATACCCATCTTTTCGCCTCGCCAGCAAACCACACATTCGTCATATACGCTCATCGAAGTGTTCGGGATGACGAGTTTCTCGTCGATGCCTATTATGCTGCCGAAACCTTCGCAGGTAGGGCAGGCTCCGAGAGGGGAGTTGAAGGCAAACATATTGTCGGTAGGCTCTTCAAACTGCATGCCGTCGGCTTCGAACCGGGTAGAGAAGTCGTAGCAGATATTGCTTGGCAGGAAGACGAGGCGGCAGGCTCCATCGCCCTCATAGAAGGCAGTTTCGGCAGAATCCATCAGTCGGCTGATGTCATCCTTCTCATCGCTTACCGAAGCACGGTCGATGACCAGGAAGATTTCTTCATCCTTCTGTTGCATTCTCTTTCTCAGTTTGTCGCCGCTTACTTCCAGCAGATCCTTGTCAGCCTGCTCCATGAAGTCTTCTATGCGTACGAATTCACCTTTTATATATATACGCGCGTAACCTTCCTGGTTGTACATCTCCAGCTGTTTGCCCAGACTGCGCCCTTCGATGACGTGGATAGGGGCGAGGATGACAAACCTGGTACCCTGGGAATACTGTCGGGTGCAGGCGAGTACATCTTCGGTAGTATGGCGTTTCACCTCCTGTCCGCTGATAGGCGAATAGGTTTTTCCGATGCGTGCGTAGAGCAGTCGCAGGTATTCGTAGATTTCGGTGTTGGTGCCCACGGTAGAGCGTGGGTTGCGCGAAATCACTTTCTGTTCGATGGCGATGGCAGGTGGCAATCCCTTGATGAAATCACATTCCGGTTTGCTCATACGTCCCAGAAACTGGCGAGCGTACGAAGAGAGCGATTCCACATAGCGGCGCTGGCCCTCAGCATATAAGGTATCAAAAGCCAACGATGATTTTCCCGATCCGGAGACACCCGTAATGGCAACAAACTTGCCCTGAGGTATCTTCACATCGATATTCTTGAGGTTGTTGGCTCTTGCCCCTTTTATTTCTATATATTTATCTTTTGGCATATTCTTTTTGCTTTTTATGATTAAGGGTTGGAGGGGGACCAGCGATGGAATCGCTGGGAACGGGGGCGCAAGGGGGAAAGGCTCTTTTTACCTTTTTACTTTTTTACCCTTTTACCCTTTTACCTTTTTACTTTTTTACCCTTATTCGTGGTGGTAAGGCTCACCTTTTATAATAGTACATGCGCGATAGAGCGCCTCGGTAAAGATAAGGCGCACCATCTGATGCGAGAAGGTCATCTTGGAGAGGGAAATCTTCTCGTTGGCGCGGTCGTAGATAGACTGTGAAAAGCCGTAAGGACCGCCGATGACAAAGACGAGCCTGCGGGCAGTAGCCTGCTTGCGCTCTATCCATTTGGCAAACTCGATGCTTCGGAATTCCTGTC
>CAVHWE010000268.1:0-3354 GCA_963639495.1 bacterium
AGTCGTGAATGGAAAAACCGAGCTTGTTATAAGCCCGGTCATCTACCTGATATTGTCCGAAGGGGACGTTGCCCACGGCAAGGTCATAGAAGTCTTTTCTGCCCGTTGTTTCAAAGCCTGCGATGGTAATGTCCGCCTTGGGGTAAAGCTGCTTTGCGATCCTGCCGGTGATGCTGTCCAGTTCCACGCCATAGAGCTTGCAGCCCTGCATCGCTTCCGGTAAGCAGCCGAAGAAGTTTCCGACGCCCATCGACGGCTCTAAAATGTTGCCGGTCTGGAAGCCCATATTGCCGACCGCTTCATAGATCGCCTTGATAACGGTGGGGCTGGTGTAGTGCGCGTTCAGCGTGGATGCACGGGCGGCAGCGTATTCCTCCGGTGAAAGTGTGGCGTACAGCTCTGCAAACTCGTCCGACCAGTTTGGCTTATTTTCATCGAACGCATCTGCCAGACCGCCCCAGCCAACATATCGGGAGAGGATTTCCTGCTGTTCCGGACTAGCCTGTAAGCCCTCAAACTCCAGCTCTTGCAGGAGGTGGATAGCCGCCATATTTGCCCGAAACTTTGCCTTTGCGCCGCCGACGCCGAGGGCATCATCGGTGATGTGGAAATTCTGCGCGTCGCGGTGGCTTGCCGCCTTGAAGTCAGCGTAAGCGGCCTGCTCCGCAGCGGCAACGCTGTGAAAGTCCTGCCACTCGCCGTCAACGGGGATAGATACCGCAGGACGGTGTGCGGGAGGCTCGTCGATCTCGGCCTGTGAGATGGCATCATCAAAATCAGGCACAAACTCGCCCACTTCCGAGAGTGCCACGCGCCCTTCCTGCTCCAAAATCAGCCTTTCTTCCTCGCTCATGGCGGGCGGTTCGGGCTTGGCGGGTTCCGCAGAGGGCGGGTCATGCTCCGGTTCCGGGATGTGTAGCGTCTGGATTTCTATGTCGTAGGGCAAGTGTGTTTTCTCGGCGGGATGGAACGCGACGGGTTTGGTGATGGGCTGCGGCTGCTCCCGTTCCTGTTCTTCAACGAACGAGCGTATAAACGCAATGTGTTCAGAGCGGAAGATGGGAAAGCCCTGCCTGTTTTGAAAAGTCACATCGCGCAGAGATACTTCATCTGCGCCGAAATTCACGCTGTCAATGACAAACTTCCGTCCGTCAATCTCTAACTCCATGCCAATGGGGATGTAATCCTTGGTGTCGGCCTCGTTGATAACATCATAGCTGTCGGTTTTATTTGGCTGTGCAAACACGAAGCTGTGTCCATGCTCCAGCAGTCGCTTTGCGGCGCTTGCCCATTGTCCAAAATCATAGCCGGTCACAGCGGTTTCTCCCATACCGGGAATATTGCGTTGCAGCAGGCGGCGATTCAAAGCGCTGGCGGCGCGTTCTGCATCCGCGCCATAAAAAAGCAGCCGTTCTCCGACGCGGACACCGATGAGCTTTTCGGGATGCTCTGCACGAAGTGCCTGATATGCCGAAACATTCGGCGCAAGCTCACGGCCTTGATCTGCGATTCGTGTGAGGACAGCGGAAACCGGCTCGGTTCTGCGTTCCGGTTCGTGATTGCTTTCGCTGGAGGATGAAACGGCGCTGAGATGCGCAATAGTTTCATCTGCGGAATCAACATTATAGAGCGTACCATCAATTTCTACGCGCTGCCCCACAAGGTTTTGAACCGCTTGCGGCGTCTCCGGAATTGGCTGTTCTGTGTGCTGCGCCGCAATGACGCGCTGCGGCTCCGGTTCAGAAACCTCGAAATATCTGGTGTCGAGGTAGCGTTCAAAGGAATTGCGGTCGATGCTGACGGGTGGCTGTTCAGGGACGCTTGGCATGGTGTACCAAATATTATCCTCATCTACATGGTCAATCACCATTGAAACTTTGTTGTCAGGATCAAAAGATGCAAGCAGATGATCGCCGGGGTGGTAAGCGCTGCCGTCAGGCGTTGTGAATATCACGGCTTCGGGGATGTTATGTGTGCGCTGGATGGCAGCGAGATAGTCAATCGCATTTGCCTGTTCTGCAAATCGCAGAAGCCGACCGCCCTCGCCGTAATATTTTTTGATTGCATCATCCCAAATGCCGGTAATACCGCCCTCGTAAGGCAGTAGGCGGATAGAAAAGCGGTCAGGAGCATCCATTGCCTTTTTCTGCGTAGCAGCAGTTTGTCCCACATCCTGCATGGCATGCTGGATAATTGGGTCGCTGTTCAGCTTTTCGGGGTCAACCACGTTGCCGCCCACAATGCCGCGTTCCGCCTCGGTGTAAAACTTGTCGGCCTTGATGAGTTGTGCAATGCGCCGCTGCACCTTTGCCCAAGACAACATGGCTGGTTCAGAATTGCCCACGGAGATCTGAAGCGGTTGGGAAGTGTCGCTCGCACCGTATTCCTGTGCCAGCCATAAGGCGGTATCCTTTTCCCGATCGTGCCGCTCCATATACTGCACAACTGCCTGCTTGCTTTGGGGATTGCCGTTCCACTTCTGCAAGGCGGCGTCGATGTCCTCCTGCGTGACCTTGTAGGGAGAGGGCGTGATCGTTGTGGCCAGCGTGGGATACAGTTCCTCCAAAAGCTCCTGATGCAGCCGGTTATGGAACGCGGGCATATCGAAGTACAGGCGGGCGAGCTGGAGATCATCAGATGCTGTGACAATACGACGGATAGCATCCGCTCCCTCCAGATAAGCGTTCTGGCGGTCTGAATTGCGGCAGGCATTGATAAAAGCCGTATCTTTGGAAAGTGCGTTGCCGACAGTCAGCTTGTACCCGTCAAATAGCTCCCGCACGGTGGGCTGGGGCGGCTGCTCAGCGGCAGGATCGCGGAACACCCGCGTCCCATCCGCACCAAACTCCGCTTCATAAGCATTGATGGCGGCTTCTGCTTCATGGTCGATAGAGCGCAGCGTGTAAATGTGGCGCTCACCTCTAAAGTCCGGCGCTTCGGCAATCGTCACATCATACTTATCGCGCAATTTCTCCACATACATCTCTAAATTGTGCGATGGAAGGCCGCACATTTCCACGCGCCCAGCACCGGGGATATTGCGGGTAGTGAGGTTCATATCCAGAAGCGATGCCGCCTGTTTTGCATCCTCGCCATACATTTCAAAGAAATCGCCCACCTTAAACAGCACGATTTCATCGGGGTGCGCGGCCTTAATGTCGTTGTAGCTATTGTAGAGCGGATTTTGCGCACTCTCCTGTGACTGCGCCTTATCATCCGGTGAAATAGGCATAGAAAAAGCGGAGGGTGTTTGCGCTACACTCTCCGCTTCTGCGATGGATTGAATTTGTTCTGCTTCCGAGGGGAAGAAGGACATCTGCGCCCCCGCAGGGGCATCGAACATGGTTAGCTGAA
>CAVHWE010000269.1:0-3332 GCA_963639495.1 bacterium
ATTTGGGAATCTTCTTTGGAGATTCGCGATTACTTCAGATGCTTTCATAATCTTTAATCTTTTATTGTGTTTAAATTCTTATTTTTTATTTCTGCTTGCAAAGGTACATGTTTTTCTCGAAAACACCAACAAAAAGAAAGAAAAAATGCAGAAAAAGTAGAAAAAAGTCATTTTTTAACATTTTTAGCCACGTTTTGTAGCGCTTTTGTGTACGCACACCTTATTATATAAGAGCCGTTTTTCGGGGTTAAGCCTTTATTTCTGTTTTGGGGAATCTTGCATTCTGACGACTTCTGTTTATCTATCCTGCGCCATAGGGCATAAATGAGCAGGATGATAGCGTAGAGACCGATTACCTGAGGCAGACTGATTCTTACGTTTTCGATGCTTGCTCCAGGCAGCATGCTGATCAGTTTTATGGCTGTATTCAAAAACTGGGTGATGCTGGTCAGGGTGCCTGATGTAAGGCTGATGAGTGGGGCGACAACCGGTGCTATGGGCGCCCATAACGTGAGTGGGGAGAACAGGATTAAGGCTGCTCCAAGATATAGGATGAGGGTTGCTGCGGGAATGGCGATGTAATTGGTGAGAAGTGAATAGCACGATATTCTGCCGAAGGTGTAGACGATGACCGGAAGGGTTCCTATCTGGGCTGCCAGTGAAACGCAAAGGAGTCCCCATGCCCAACGGATGAAACGGCTGCGGATGGGGAGGAGGGAGTAAAGGGGTGAGAAGAACAGCAGAATGGAGGCTACGGCAAGGAACGAAAGCTGGAAACTCAACTCGAAAAGGTAGAGCGGACTGATGAAGAGCATAAATATATAAGCTGAGGCTAAGGTGTTGAGCGGCAGACCGGTACGATGGAAAGCTAAACTTAAGCTGTAGGCTGAAAGCATGATGGCTGCACGGACTGCACTTGCCGGCAATCCTATGAGAAAAACGTAGGTCCAGATGGAGATGAGGGACAGGATGATGGTGTAAACTGAGTACTTTCTGCCGCCTAGCAGAAAGATGAAAAGCTGGAAGATTATGCCTATATGAAGTCCGCTTACTGCCAGGATATGACTGGCTCCGGAAATGGAGTAACTGTTTCGGGTGTTCGAGTCGAGTGCGCTCTTGTCGCCCAGCGCCATGGCTGCGATGACTGCATAGTCTTGCTGTTTTACGTGAAGGGAAACCAGTTTGCTTTCAATATTGCTTTTATAGCGTTCGGTATTGATTTTTGCCCGTGTGAGGCAAGACAGTTCCTGCCAGTTTTTCAGTTGTGTAGAGGTTTGGGAATCTGTTATTTGCTTACAGGTAAGAAAAGCCCCAAGGCTCAGGATGCATAAATGAATCATCACGCATTGGGAGAAGATGAGAAACTGGTGGCTCCTGCTGAAGTAAGTTTTTTGGCTTAAGAACTCAGTAAGGAAAAAGATGATGCTGCCAAGGGCGCATGAAATGATGGAGATGATGAGCCAGAAGCGCATGTTGAAATCATCATAGCCCCATTTGGCTATGATGATTCCGATCGTCAGTGTGAGGCTGATGGTCATGAGCGGGGTGAGGGATAGCTCTTTCATCATTCCTCTTTCCTTTTTTAAAAGATGATTATTTACCTATTTCTTGAATCCGAAGATGCGCTTGATGAATGTCTTCACAGCGTTTTCTTTCTTCTGTGGATTTACGATAGGGGTGTGCTTGCGTGCAGCCGGCTTGTCGCCCTTTTTCTGGGCTACGCCTCTGCCACGGCCGTTGCTGCCTGGGCGAACATTGTTCTCGGTGCCTGGACGCTGCTGGTTGCTGTTATTGCTGTTATTGCGGCGCTTCTGGCTGTTGCTGTTCTTTGGCTGTTCGCCTGGCTGGGCTGGCTTTCTGTTCTGCTGCTTTGCGTTCTGCTGCCTGTTACCCTGCTGAGGCTGCTGTTTTGCGTTCTGCTGCCTGTTACCTTGCTGTGGCTGCTGCTTTGCGTTCTGCTGCCTGTTACCCTGCTGTGGCTGCTGTTCGTTGTTGCGTGGCGCTTTTTCCTGACGCTCGTTTGGCTTGTTTGGCTTGCGCTTGTGAGAAGTCTGGTCGCGGTCTTTCTGTCGGCGGTTCTTGGCGCTGTTCTTTCCGCCCTCGCCGTTTCCGCCGTTACCGCGTCTGTTGTTTCTTCCGTTTGCGCCTTTCTTCTTCGGCTTGTTGAGCTTGATGTATTCAGGACCTTCGCCGCATCCCTCAGGGAGAGGCATTTTGTCTACCACCTTCTCCAGGAACTTCTCTATCTGCTGGAACCAGTACTGGTCTTCTTCGCTCACGAAGGTGATGGCTCTACCATCGCGGTTGGCACGGGCTGTACGGCCGATGCGGTGAACGTAATCTTCTGTATCGTGAGGAACATCGTAATTGATGACCATCTCAATATCATCGATGTCGATTCCGCGCGCCACAATGTCGGTAGCTACGAGAACATCATACTGTCCGCTCTTGAACTTGAACATCACATCATCGCGTTCAGCCTGTTCCAGGTCGCTGTGCATGGCTCCGCAGTTTACTCCAATCTGCTGGAGGGAAGCTGCGAGTTGCTTCACCTTGAATTTACTGCCGCTGAAGACGATGACGCGCTTCAGGTCGCCCGCCTTGAAGATGTCCTTGATGATGGTCATCTTCTGGGTTTCGTAGCATACGTATGCTTCCTGCTTGATTTTCTCGGCTGGCTTGCTGACGGCAAGTTTGATTTCTACCGGATTCTTGAGCAGGGTCTTAGCCAACTCTTCTATCTTCTCAGGCATGGTTGCCGAGAACATGATGGTCTGGCAGGTCTTTGGCAGTTTTGCCGCGATGGTCTTGATGTCGTCAGAGAAACCCATGTCGAGCATGCGGTCGGCTTCGTCGAGGATGAAGAAGCTTACCTTGCTGAGGTCTACATTGCCCAGAGAGATATGGGAGATGAGGCGGCCCGGGGTGGCGATGACTACATCGGCGCCCATGCGGAGGCTGCGCAACTCCTGATCGTAACGGTTGCCGTCGTTGCCGCCGTATACGGCTACGCTGCTCACGCCCTGCAGGTAATAGCCGAAGCCTTGCATCGCCTGGTCTATCTGCTGGGCGAGTTCGCGGGTTGGTGACATGATGACGCAGTTGATGGCGTCTTTCGGATAACCGCCGTCATCGAGCTTGCTCAATACTGGCAGCAGATAGGCTGCGGTTTTGCCGGTTCCGGTCTGGGCTACGCCCAAGACATCGTTACCTTCTAATATCTCTGGAATGCACTTTTCCTGTACTGGAGTGCATGTGTCGAAGCGCATGTCGTATAATGCGTCGAGCACGTTGTCGTTTAAATCTAATTCGTCGAAATACATTCTTCTATA
>CAVHWE010000270.1:0-3238 GCA_963639495.1 bacterium
CAAATCCGTTGCAAAAATAATAAAAAATCTCAGAAAGTAGAAATCGGAAGCACACTTTTTGATATTTTTTCTGCATTTGACCTCAAAATGACCCACGGACCGGTGTCTGCAAGGGTAAATAACAAGGTTGAAGGCATGCATTATCGTGTTTATAATTCTAAAGATGTAGAATTTCTTGATATGACTTCTTCATCCGGTTCGCGTGCATATACCCGTACCCTCTTCTTTGTTCTCTGCAAGGCGGTACAGGACATTTATCCTGCTACAGATGTGGTGATTGATATCCCCGTATCGAATGGTTTCTACGTAGATATCCGCCTGGGCAGACCTGTTGTAGATGAAGATGTGAACATCATCCGCCGTCGCATGCAGGAGATTATCGATGCCAGGATGCCGATACGCCGCTTTACCGTGCCTACCGAAGAGGCTGTGGCGCTGTTTCAGGAGAAAGGGGATGTGGAAAAGGTGAAACTGCTCAAGACATCGGGTTCTATCTATACTACCTATTATAAAATAGGTGATTATGTAGATTATTACTACGGCACGCTGCTCACCAATACCTCGCAGCTCTATCTCTTCGGGCTGGAGAAATATTATGATGGCATGCTCCTGCGCATTCCTTCGCTCAAGAACCCGGATGTGCTGGGCGAAATGACCCGACAGGACAAGATGTTTGAGATATTCAAGGAGCATCATCGCTGGCAGAGTATCCTGGGCATCAGGACTGTAGGTGATTTTAACCAGGCGATAGATGCCGATCATGCTACCGATATCATCAATATCAGCGAGGCGCTGCAGGAGAAGAAGATTGCCAAGATTGCTGAGGAGATAGCCAGCCGCAAGGGAGTGAAACTGGTGCTGCTGGCAGGTCCTTCTTCTTCGGGCAAGACCACTTCGTGCAAGCGCCTGAGCATACAGCTTGCCGTAAACGGACTGAAACCGCTCCAGATTTCGCTCGATGATTATTTCGTAGATAGGGAGAAAACGCCGAAGGATGCTTCGGGCGAATATGATTATGAGAGCATCTATGCCCTGGATCTCGATCTCATCAACGAGCAGTTCAATGCCCTCTTCCGTGGTGAGGAGGTGGAATTGCCAAAGTATGATTTCCAGAGCGGAAAGAGTAAAAAGAGCGGCAACAAGCTGAAGATGAACGATAACAATGTGCTGGTGGTAGAGGGCATTCATGCATTGAACCCTGAACTGACGGCTCACATCCCACAGGAGCAGATATTCAGAGTATATGCTTCGGCGCTGACCACGATTCTTCTGGATAATCACAATTATATCCCGACAACAGACAACCGTTTGCTTCGCCGCATCATCCGCGATTATAAGTATCGTGGAGTCTCAGCCCAGGAAACCATTCATCGCTGGCCTTCGGTAAGGGCAGGTGAGAACAAGTGGATATTCCCGTTCCAGGAGAATGCCGATGCGATGCTCAATACGGCGATGCTTTATGAGCTGGCTGTAATCAAGATGCAGGCAGAGCCGCTGCTGCAGCAGGTTCCGGAGAATTGCGAGGAATATGCTGAGGCTTACCGGTTGCTTAAGTTCCTGAAATACTTCAAGGGTATACCTTATAATAATCTGCCGCCTACTTCGCTTCTGCGAGAGTTCCTGGGGGGCAGCTCATTCCATTATTAAAGGTTTTATCTTTCGGAGATAAGTTGGCTGTTTGAGTAGGATAGCCAACTGGCAGAAGCCGGACAGCCGACTAGCGCCTTATCCGCTAGTCGGCTGTTTGTCTTTAACAGTCCTCGAAAATGGGTTTATCTGATTTTCTTTTAGGCGCCTGATTCGTTTTTTCGGGGCGATAGACGAAAAACTCTTCACTCTTCACCAAATGCTCCGAATCCCTAGTGTTTATGGGCATTCCGAGGGGTGAAGAGTGTTCGGGCACTCTTCACCCACTCTTCACCACTCTTCACCTTTTGTTCCGTCGCCCTCCGTTCCGGCGAATTTGCAATCCGCCAGAACGGAGCGGTGAAGAGTGGTGAAGAGAGGGTGAAGAGATACAAATAACTCTTCACCCCTCGGAATGCCGATAAACACAGGGGTTTCGGGCCGAAAGGTGAAGAGTGAAGAGTATTTCAGAGTAGAGTTGCTATACTTTTTATAAAGCCTGCGGCTTAGAGCTTGCTGCCATAGCACAAGTCGCCGGCGTCGCCGAATCCTGGCACGATATACTTATGCTCGTTCAAGCCCTCATCAATAGAGGCACACCAGATAGTAGTCTTGTCCTCTGGGAAGGTTTTCTTAATGTGCTCAATACCCTCAGGTGCAGCGAGAACACAGGCAATGTGGATATGTTTAGGATTGCCCTTGGTGAGGAAAGCCTTCATACCCATCTCCATGCTGATACCTGTGGCAAGCATAGGGTCGGCAATGATGAGCACCTTATCAGTAAGATCAGGTGTGGCGAGGTATTCGATATGTACGCCCACCTCAGTATGCTCCTTGTTGGTATACTCGCGATAGGCACTCACAAAGGCATTGCCAGAGTGGTCGAAAATATTGAGGAAACCTTCGTGGAAAGGAAGTCCGGCACGGAAGATCGTACCGATGACAATCTTTTCGGTAGGAAGATTTACCTGGGCCACACCGAGCGGTGTAGTCACCTCAGTCTTTTCGTAATTAAGAGTCTTTGAGATTTCAAAGGCCTCATACTCACCGATTCTCATAATGTTGTTGCGGAAGAGCAATCGGTTCTTTTGATAATCGCAGTCACGCATCTCAGCCAGATAGCGGTTGATGATGCAATTGTGCTCGCTCAGATTATTTATCTTCATATAGCTGTAGTTTTTCTGCAAAGGTATAATAAATCCCGGAAACGGCAAAATGTTTGGGCAATTTTTTCTCTCTGAAGGAATGAAAGAACATGTTACTATCTTATTTTTCCTTCAAATACCCTCTTATATATAATAGGTGTAAATCTCTGCTTGTTTTTCTTTAAGCAGAGATTTTTTGCAAAGTCAACGTGGCAATTGTCGGTCGAATCGGCTTTTTTTAAGTTCTTTAACCTAAAAAGCTTTTAAAAAGAAAGAATAATACCTAAGAATCTTTGCTATAAAACATATTTTTCGTAACTTTGCGGCGGTTTTGGGAGAATGATGATTTCTTCTGTCAACCAAGGTAAATAAGGTAAAGAGAAATTATTCACAACTTAAATACATTTAAAATAAAATGGCAAAGTTTGATAAGTCAGTTTTAGCAAAGTACGGAATCACAGGTACAA
>CAVHWE010000271.1:0-3226 GCA_963639495.1 bacterium
TAATCACCGATACGAACCAGACGCAAGGTCTCGCTCGCATCATCCGGCAGACGGTCTAACTTGACGTTAGCCGGAATATGGTCACGATCCACAAACTCGTAAGTAACAGGCATATCAAGCTCTATCAGGCGATTCATCTCCGTCTCAATCTCCTTCTCCTCCTGGCGGGTAGGCTTGTGATCGACTACGAAGGTCATCTTACTCTTCTTGCGCTCAATATGTGCATTGCGGCTGCGCTCACAGCCAAACAGGCGAACCATCAACTGATTGAGCAGATGCTCTGCCGTATGAGCAGGAGGGAACTCCTCCTTATGATGCTCATTCAATATGATATCACTTTCCTCCATCTTGACATTGAATTTATAGATTCTTACTCCGTTAGCATCCATTGATATCGGGAATACGCCATCCTTCTTCAACTCAACCTTCTTCTTGCCACCCGAGAACAGTTCTGTTACCAGCACCTCCTCTTCAGCAATATGGAAGAAATCGAAAGCATGACCAGGGATGCAAACCTGCAACTGGCGCGCCTCCTGAGCAAAGTTAAGTACGATGAGCATAGCTTCATCATCCTTCTTGCGAAGGAAGGCGAAATTGGTACGGGGATCGAAATTCTCAGAACCCGGATTCACATACATCAAATCGAAGGTCTCACCCTCGCGGATGGCTTTCTCTTCATTGGCGAAGCGAAGAAGCTGACGATAAGTGGCTGCCAGATACTTCTGCTCCTGACTCAATGCCGAGTCAGATGAATCCTGATAGGCATGCGCCAGAGTTTCCAGACTCCAATAGTCGAATATCGTGGTACGGCCATCCGGGCCGCTGAATCCTTCTTTATCCATTCCCTTCTCGCCGAATTCCTGACCGCTGTAAAGCATGAAAGGATTCTTCTGGAAGAAGAGACTCATGGCTGCAGCAGGAATCGCCTTCATGGCTGAGCCACAGAAGAAATCGCTGGCGATGCGCTGCTCATCATGATTCTCAAGGAAATAGAGCATGTGATCGCGGATATCATCCACTACCTGCCACTCGTGAGTGATACTGGCTGCCGGACGCTCACCACGAACCACGCCACGCAGGCAATCATACATTCCTACCTTGTCATAAAGATAATCGAAACCAGCCTTTACATAGTTGCGGTACTGGTTAGGATCGTAAACCTCGCCGATAACCACGATGTGAGGATACTTCGCCTTCAATATTCCTGTAGCGTATGCCCAGAAGGCCGTTGGCACCATTTCTGCCATATCACAGCGGAAGCCATCAACACCCTTGCTTGCCCAGAAGAGGAGGATATCTGTCATCTTGCCCCATGTGTTTGGCACTGGTTCATAATGATAGCTTCTGCCTCCTGCATCACAGTAATCTACACCGTAATTGAGCTTCACGGTCTCATACCAGTCGTTACAGCCAGGATGGTTATCAAACCGGTCGTTTCCTGTAGCTCTGGCTGGGCTCTCGGTATAAGGTTCATAAATCTTGGCATCTTTCGCAGAAAAAGCCTTGAACTCTGGTTTGGAACGACGGATTTCATTCAAATCCAAATCGCACCATGCATAATAGAAATTATTCCTGGTAGAGAAGTGCATGTTCGGATCATCATCTTCTCCCAAATCCCGTACACCTGTTGGTTTGCAAATGGAATGATACTCTCGGGCTACATGGTTCGGTACGAAATCCATGATTACTTTCATACCTGCCTTGTGAGTACGCTCTATCAGCTGCTCCCACTCTTTCATTCTCATACTGACATTCACAGCCAAGTCTGGATCGATATCATAGTAGTCGGTAATAGCATATGGCGAACCTGCTTTTCCCTTCACTACCTCTGCATGCTGAGTAGGAATTCCATAAGAAGAGTAGTTTGTCTGAGTGGCATGACGAATCACACCCGTATACCAAATATGTGTAAATCCCATATCGTGGATGCGAGCCAGAACTTCATCTGAGAAATTATTCAACTTTCCGCAACCATTTTCTTCGATGGTACCATTTTCCTTACAGGTTGTATTCTGGTTTCCGAAGAGTCGTGGGAGAACCTGGTATATAATAACTTTTTCCTTCATTTAGCGGCTTTACTAAAAAAAATGAAACGTTTTACCTTTCCAACAACGCCTTTGCTGAAAAGATAAAACGTTGAATAGTGTTATTGTTGATTAAGCAATACCATGAGCGGCAACATTCTTGTCGATGCGGCCAATCATGCCCTGCAATGCCTTGCCAGGACCACACTCTGTGAAGTCATCAGCACCATCAGCAATCATAGCCTGTACAGATGAAGTCCAACGTACAGAGCTTGTAAGCTGTGCGATGAGGTTCTGCTGAATCTCAGCTGGATCAGTATGAGGCTTACCGTCTACATTCTGGTAAACCGGGCACTTAGGAGCAGAGAATGTAGTCTTCTCGATAGCAGCCTGAAGTTCATCCTTAGCTGGCTGCATCAATGGAGAGTGGAAGGCACCACCAACCTTCAAAGGCAATGCACGCTTAGCACCGGCAGCCTTCAGCTTCTCGCAAGCAGCATTGATAGCATCTACGTTACCAGAGATAACGAGCTGACCAGGGCAGTTGTAGTTAGCAGCAACTACCACGTTGCCTTCTGTGCTTACCTCAGCGCAGATTTCCTCAACCTTCTCATCTGGCAAACCGATGATGGCAGCCATGGTACCAGGGTTAGCCTCGCAAGCCTTCTGCATAGCGTTGGCACGGGCAGCAACGAGTTTCAAACCATCCTCGAAAGCCATAGCACCGGCAGCAACCAATGCAGAGAACTCACCGAGAGAGTGACCAGCAACCATAGCTGGCTTGAATTCCTCACCCAGGCAAAGAGCAGAGATAACAGAATGGAGGAATACAGCAGGCTGGGTAACCTTAGTTTCCTTCAACTGATCGTCGGTTCCGGCGAACATGATATCAGTAATCTTGAAGCCGAGAATCTCGTCGGCCTTATCGAAAAGTTCTTTTGCCAATGCGTTGTTATCGTAGAGGTCCTTACCCATACCTACGAACTGAGAACCCTGTCCAGGGAAAACAAATGCTTTCATTTTATCCTTATATTTTTTAGTTTATAATAAATATTCCTACAATATACATGAATTCTTTGAATCCGACTGCAAAGGTACAATAAAATTCTGAGAATCAGCAGAGAATATTAAAAAATAAAGTTATATATTCTAAATTACTACAAGAATGGTAAAAACTTTCCATTCTGAATGCGGAACAGGCA
>CAVHWE010000272.1:0-3217 GCA_963639495.1 bacterium
TAATGTGGTAGAGGATCTGGAGCCTACCGGCATCCATTCTGTAACATTGGATAAGAAGCCAGGCAATGCTGCCATTTACGACTTGAACGGCCGCCGCATAACTGAGGCTATGAAGAAGGGCGTATACATCAAGAATGGCAAGAAAATTAGCGCGAAGTAATGTTGAGTGTTGAGTGTTGAATGTTGAATATTACAATTAAAAGATAGGAATCCCCTGGTGCTTTCTGTGGCATCAGGGGATTTTTTTTCGCTTAATACGTAAAAAGAGGGGGGCAATACATAAAAAATGAGGGTAGGGACGAAAAAAAGTGCGAAAAAACTTGTTTGGTACGAATATTTTTCTTATATTTGCAGCAGAACAAAGTATTTAAAAAACTACAGAAGCCCGATATTCAGGCTGGGCTTATTCAGGTGGATTTATACAAGTGAACTTATATCAGGATATATATTAGGATATATAGAGAATATTTAGTAAATTATTAAACAACAAGAACTAATGAAACGAAAATTACACTTTAAAAACATATTGGCATTGTTGCTGCTGCTGGTATATTCTCCTTCGGAGGCTAAGCGGATAACTCAATGGCAGGCACAGCAGCAGGCTTATAGCTTCTGGGGAAAACAGATGCCGCAGAAAGCTAGAGCCAAGAGCAGAACGGCTAATACCGCATCGCGCTCTGATGCTTATTATGTTTTCAACAATGACGCAGGCGGATTCGTCATTATAGCAGGTGACGACGCAGTAGCGCCAGTTTTGGGGTATACCTCAACAGGAACATTTGATGCAGGAAATCTGCCCGACGGATTGAAGGACCTGCTCAAGAGTTATGAACGGCAGATAGCAGCGCTGGCTAACAGCAATCAGGCGAACCAGACTGCCACAAGAACCGGTTTCAGCGGCGAAAAGCTGCTCAATACCGCGAAATGGGACCAGATGGCTCCATTCAACAAGTACACGCCAAACAAATATCCGGTTGGCTGTGCGGCTACGGCTGGTGCCATCGTGATGCAGTATCACGGTTATCCTGCCAAGGGCACCGGAAGCCATTCCTATAAATGGGACGGCAAGACCCTGACTGCCCAATTCGAGCACGAATATGATTGGGCAAACATGCCTGCGCGATATGACGGAACCAACGCTGCTGACTTCGACGGCGTGGCAAGGCTCATGTCAGACCTCGGTGTGGCTGTGGATATGCAGTATGCTGAAGACGGTAGCGGTTCGTATATAAGCGATCTGGTGGCCGCCATGCAGAAGTATTTCGGCTACAGCAAGATTTCGCATCAGATGTCAATAGAAGCTGGGAGCGCAGAGGAATGGAACGAAAAGTTGCGCGGAGAGATTGATGCCAACCGTCCTGTGCTCTATGCTGCATTCGACTCTATTGGTGGCGGTCATGCCTTCGTGATAGATGGTTACAAGGACGATAGCTTCAGCGTAAACTGGGGCTGGGGCGGTCTTTGCAACGGGTTCTACCATATAGGAGCCCTCAATCCGCAAAACGAAGAAGGAAAGCCAGTTGCCAGTCGGTATAACGTTGGCCAGATGGCAGTATTCGGCATGGAGCCATCTGACGGAAAGGAAAAAATCTCTGATATGAGATTCACGAAGATGACTGACTATCTTCAGGAAATGAATATGAATGTTACTGATGTGAAGAAGGGACAGAAATGTATCGTCTTTTCAGTACCAATCAAAAATGAAGGAAAACAGAACTTTGACGGAGAACTTGCCATGGCTCTGATGAATGCTAAGGGCGAGATTCGGGAGATTATATCATCCAGCACCAAGACGATTAAAGATTTTGGACGGGGCTACATCTATCCTAAATTGGTCTTTACGGTTCTGAGTACTGTAGATGCAGAACCGGGTGATTATCTGGCTGTTGTGGCTAAGAGAAATGGCTCGGAGGAGTATATGGAACTGTATGGTCAGGACTTTGAGAGACTGCGTCTGCCGGCAACCGGATACGAACCTCGCACATTTGAGGTGAGAACCAAAATAGGAGAAGGTGTAACATTCGAGGAAGCAGGAAGCCAGTATAATCCTTCCCGCAATTTCTATAATGGCAAACCTGTCATCGGCTCCACTTATTACTATTATCTGACGGTGGATGAAGGCGTATCAAAGTATTATGCACTGGTGGATGGTAAATTGGCTGAAAACATCGTGTTTGGTGCTGGAAGCGTGAACAGCGTAAGAGGTCTTGAACCGGTTTATGAACTCGAGGTAAGGACTTACCGCAACCTGGAGTCTACCGGCATCCATTCTGTAACATCGGATCAGGGGACCGGAAATGATGCCATTTATGACCTGAGCGGCCGCCGCATAACAGGGGCTATGAAGAAGGGTATATACATCAAGAATGGCAAGAAATTCTGCGTTACGAAAAGAGGAGGGTGATGAGCGGGATGGTGATGATGCTGCCAACCGTGGTGATGAACGTCATCTCGGTGATGAGCGAAGGATTGCGGCCGTATTTCAGACAGAACATCGTGCCGAAACTCGCTACGGGCATCGCTATGACCACCGTATTGATATTGTTGACCAAATCGCTTACACCACATACCTTGAACAGGAAATAGATGCTCAGCGGTACTACGCAAAGGCGCAGAAAAGAGGCGAGGTATACCTTCGGACTGCCGATAATCTCCTTCACCGGCAACTTAGCCATCGAGGAACCAATAATCATCAGGGCGGCAGGAACCGTAACATTTCCCACCATCGTTACAGGACGCGCAATGATATCAGGCGTATGTACCCCGAAGGCTACCAAGAGGGCGGCAACGAAGGCGGCAAGAAGAGCCGGAGAGAACAGTACCTTAGGATTGAACTGCTTCACGCTGTACTCGCCCTTGATAAGCATCACGCCTGCCGTAAAAATGAAGAAGGTGTTCGGCATGTTGAGCAGGGCTGCATAAAAAATCGCCTTCGGACCGAATATGCTTGAAACAATAGGGTAGCCGATGAAACCTACGTTGGCAAACATCAGCGCAAAACCTATCATGCCCTGGTCATCATGATTGCGCGTGATGAGACGCGGCACCCAGAAACCGAATACCAGCAAAAGGATGTAGGTAAGGAAACCTACGCCCAGAAGGGGAAGGATGAGCGTGCGGTCGGGCAGCTCATCGCCCATTACTGACGAGAGCACCAGCAGGGGACAGGTGATATCTACCACCATGCTGGATAACTTCTTGTCAAACTTGTCGCCCA
>CAVHWE010000273.1:0-3208 GCA_963639495.1 bacterium
CGTGCTTACGACCGAAAGCTGCTACAGTCATCAAAGCCATCAATGAGAATAATATCATTCGTTTCATATCGTTTATTTTTAGGATGTTATTGTAATTGTCTTTGTTTCTTTTTCTGGTGCAAAGATACAACGATTTCCGAAAAATTCATAATTCCTTAACGCTATTTTATCTTATTTTTTGAGCAAGTAATACTTTTTGATTTTGAACGCACACAAGCTTACAATTTGCAATTTCACAGCCTAAAATTTCGCATATTGCACGAAGATATACCTTACAAAACGCTATTTTCATGGGGTCAAGTTTACAAAATGTTACTGAATTGACATACATCAAGAAGATGAAAGCACAAGTTTTTTGGCATTTTGAGAAACTTTTTCAGGATATTTCTCGCCTATCTTCTTTTATTTTTGTATTTTTGCACGAAAATATATAATATAAGGTACGCGCATGAGAAAAATTCTTTATTTCATGATCGCCCTCACCGTCCTCAGCTTTGCATCATGCAAGGATACCGAAGGCTCTATCGGCGACCCTATCATATCCAACGGACAAGACCGTGACACAGATATCATTACAGGCGATGATTATGTCTATCATCTGCCTGTCATCTTCCATGTCTTCTACAGTAACACCACGCAATACATTAAATATGACCGCCTCAAGGAGATTCTCTCCAACGTGAACGAACTTTACCAGGGTGATGTATACAACTATCAGATGGATACCATCCCGAGCGAGAACCTGCATATCCTGTTCGAACTGGCTGAGAAGGATGAGAGCGGCAAGAGACTCAGTACACCGGGTGTGGAATATATCAAGGTTTCAGAACCGGAGTTCGACTGCGAGAGTTTCATGAAGGACAAGAAGTATGTACAGTACTGCTGGGACCAGAACAACTACATCAATGTGATGGTATATGCCTTCAAGAAGACCGATGAGAACAGCACCACGCTGGGCATCAGTCATCTGCCTTACCAGGTTGGCGGCTATCCACAGATAGATGGTTTGAGCAATGGCAAGAACTATCCGCTGAGCAAACCGGGCAAATTTCCATATTGCGTTTCGCTCAATTCTATCTATGTGGGAAAGGAGAATGAAGGATCCCGGTATACAGAAGACAAGTATAACAAGGGATATAAACCCGATATGAAGGACCCGAATGCTACCTTAGCTCACGAACTGGGACATTATCTAGGTCTCTTCCACTGTTTCTCTGAGAAAACAGTAAAAGGCAAATCAGAGGCTGCCAATGATGATGACGATTCAGACCATTGCGATGATACGCCTAGCTACAACCGAATAGCATACGGCAAATGGCTGACAGAATATGTCAGTAAAGCACAAGCCATCAAGAAGGATACCACGCTCAGCATGCGAGAGCTTGCCAAACGCACCAACAGCAAGAACGAGGAATGGCAGTCAGACAATCTGATGGACTACAGCATCTGTTACAGCATGCGATTCACCCCAGAACAGGCAAACCGCATCCGTCAGGTTCTGTATTATTCGCCCCTGATACCGGGTCCGAAGAAGGTTCGTCCGAGAACCCGTGCATGGGATGAGATGCCGGAAACAGAAGATGACCTCCCAATCCGATATGCCAAGGAAAAGGCTGTCAGCATCAAGGACATCCGGATACTGAAGGCTGAGAAATAGAAAAACTAGAAGAGTATTAAAAGAAACAGAAACAAGAAGAAAATGAAATATACAATCAAGGCTCCACGCCAACTCAATGCAAGTATCAACTTGCCAGCTTCCAAGAGTATCAGCAACCGTGCATTGGTAATCAATGCCATGGCGGGATGCAAGTTGCAGCCCCGCAACCTGAGCGATTGCGATGATACAGAAGTCATCATTGCAGCACTGCGCGATATGCCTGATGTCATCAACATCAAGGCTGCCGGTACTGCCATGCGCTTTATGACCGCCTATCTTTCTGCTACACCGGGCGAGCATACCATTACAGGTACAGAGCGCATGCAGAACCGCCCTATTGCTATTCTGGTAGATGCCCTGCGCTACCTCGGAGCTGATATACAGTATGAAAAGAAAGAGGGCTATCCTCCACTCCACATCGTTGGTAAGCCATTGGAAGGCGGACATCTCGAAGTGGTGGGAAACATCAGTTCGCAGTATATCTCGGCACTGCTGATGATTGGTCCTATCCTGAAAAACGGTCTGGAACTGAAACTGACGGGCGAGATAGCATCACGTCCTTACATCGACCTCACACTGTGGACGATGCAGAACTTTGGAGCCAGCGCAGAATGGACCGATGTGGATACCATCACCGTAAAGCCACAACCTTACAGCTGCGTAGCCGACTACACCATCGAGAATGACTGGAGCGCTTCTTCTTACTGGTATGAAATGATGGCGCTAAACGGAAACCCTGATTCTGAGGTAAGACTTGAAGGGCTGTTCGACAGTTCCAAGCAGGGCGATTCTGTCGTGAAATACATCTTCAGTCTGTTGGGCGTGAAATCAGAATTTGAGAACCGTGATGTTCTTTCTCCTGTCAAGCTGAAAGTCCAGCGTTGTCTCTTGCCTCGTTTCGACTACGATTTCAGCGGTTCTCCAGACCTAGCACAGACCATCGTTGTAGCCTGCTGTGCCCTGGGCGTAAAGTTTAAGTTCACCGGGCTTGCCAGTCTCAAGATCAAGGAGACCGACCGCATCGAGGCATTGAAGAAGGAGCTGAAGAAGGTGGGTTACGTGATTTATGACGAGAACGATAACACGCTGATTTGGGATGGCGAGACCTGCGAGCCTAGTTTCGAGCCTATCGACACCTACGAGGATCATCGCATGGCACTTGCCTTCGCCCCTCTTGCCTTCAAGTTCCCTCAGATTGAAATCAACAATCCTGAGGTGGTGAGCAAATCCTATCCTCATTATTGGGAAGACCTGGAGAAAGTTGGGTTTGAGATAGTTGAAAGTTAATAGTTAATAGTTAACAGTTTATGCTATATTTATTTTTTGCCCTGGTGGTCCTAGGCTTGATAAGCGCCATTTTCGGCATCATCTCTCATCGCAAGGGGGAGGATGAAGAGCCTTTGCAGGAAGGAGTTTCGTGCAATACCTGCAACGGTGAGAACTCCAAATGCGAACAGGAATGCATGATGGAAGCAGCCACCAAGGAAATAGAATATTACGATGACGAAGAACTCGACCGGTTTGCAGGAAGAGCTGCCGACGACTATACCG
>CAVHWE010000274.1:0-3204 GCA_963639495.1 bacterium
GGTGAGTGTAACGTGCAGTATGCCTTCGACCCTAAGAGCGAGGACTATCGCGTTATCGAGGTGAATGCCCGCTTGAGCCGTTCATCTGCCTTGGCATCTAAGGCTACCGGTTATCCTCTTGCCTTCGTTGCAGCCAAGCTCGGTATGGGTTACGGTCTGTTCGAGTTGAAGAACTCTGTAACCAAGACCACATCAGCCTTCTTCGAGCCAGCATTGGACTACGTGGTATGTAAGATTCCTCGTTGGGACTTGTCTAAGTTCCGTGGCGTAGATAAGGAGTTGGGTTCATCTATGAAGTCTGTAGGTGAGGTAATGGCTATCGGTCGCAACTTCGAGGAGGCTATCCAGAAGGGTCTTCGTATGATTGGTCAGGGCATGCACGGCTTCGTAGAGAACAAGGAACTTGAAATCGATGATATCGATGCAGCTTTGCGCGAGCCAACAGATAAGCGTGTGTTTGTGATTTCAAAGGCTATGCACAAGGGCTATACCGTAGATCAGATTCACGACTTGACCAAGATTGACAAGTGGTTCCTGGAGAAGTTGAAGCACATCATCGACATCGACGAGGAGATGAAGAAGTGCAACATCAATACCATCGGTCAGGATCTGCTCCGTTCTGCTAAGGTTTATGGTTTCACCGACTTCCAGGTTGCTCGTGCCGTGGGCTTGGAGCAGGAGTTGGGCAACATGCACAAGGCTGCCCTGCTGGTTCGCAACAAGCGCAAGAGCTATGGCATCCTTCCTGTTGTTAAGCAGATTGATACCCTGGCTGCAGAGTATCCTGCTCAGACCAACTACCTCTATGTTACATACGCTGGTGTGAAGAGCGACATCACCTTCGAGAACGACCACCGTTCAATCATCGTTCTCGGTTCTGGTGCTTACCGCATCGGTTCTTCCGTAGAGTTCGACTGGTGTGGCGTTCAGGCATTGAACACCATCCGCAAGGAAGGCTGGCGCTCAGTGATGATCAACTACAACCCAGAGACCGTATCTACCGACTACGATATGTGCGACCGTCTCTACTTCGATGAGTTGACCTTTGAGCGTGTGATGGATATCATCGAGATGGAGCAGCCTCATGGCGTCATCGTATCTACCGGTGGTCAGATTCCAAACAACCTGGCTATGCATCTGGATGCACAGAATGTGCCAATCCTGGGTACTGCTGCCAAGGACATCGATAACGCTGAGGACCGTGCCAAGTTCTCTCAGATGTTGACCAACAACGGCATCAACCAGCCAGAGTGGAGCGCCCTGACCTCTATGGAGGACATCGACAACTTCATCGAGCGTGTAGGTTTCCCTGTATTGGTTCGTCCTAGCTACGTGCTTTCTGGTGCTGCGATGAACGTATGTTCTAACGAGGAAGAGCTGAAGCGATTCCTGCAGTTGGCTGCCAACGTGAGCGAGGATCACCCAGTGGTAGTAAGTAAGTTTATCGAACATGCCAAGGAGATTGAGATGGATGCTGTGGCAAAGAATGGTGAGGTGATTGCCTATGCAATTTCCGAGCATATCGAGTTTGCCGGTGTTCACTCAGGTGATGCTACCATCCAGTTCCCTCCTCAGAAGTTGTATGTTGAGACAGTTCGTCGTGTGAAGCGAGTAGGTCGTCAGATTGCCAAGGAGTTGCACATCAACGGTCCGTTCAACATCCAGTTCATGGCTCGTGACAATGATATTCTCGTTATCGAGTGTAACTTGCGTGCCAGCCGTTCGTTCCCATTCGTGAGCAAGGTATTGAAGATCAACCTCATCGAGTTGGCTACCCGCGTAATGCTCGGTTTGCCGGTAGAGAAGCCACACAAGAACCTCTTCGATCTCGACTATGTAGGTATCAAGGCATCTCAGTTCAGCTTCAACCGTTTGCAGAAAGCGGACCCAGTATTGGGTGTGGATATGAGCAGTACGGGTGAGGTAGGTTGCTTGGGCGACGATACATCTACCGCACTTCTGAAGAGTATGCTTTCTGTGGGTCATCGCATTCCAGCCAAGAACATCCTGCTTTCTACAGGTTCTGCCAAGCAGAAGGTAGATTTGCTCGATGCTGCCCAGATGCTGGTTAAGCATGGCTACAAGCTGTATGCAACCGGTGGTAGTAGCAAGTTCCTCACCGAGAACGGCATTGAGAACACCCGTGTACTCTGGCCATCAGAGGAGGCAGAAGGCGGTGCACCAAAGGCTTTGGAGATGCTCCACAACCATGAGATTGATATGGTTGTGAATATTCCGAAGAACTTGACCAGCAGCGAGTTGAGCAATGGTTACAAGATTCGTCGTGCTGCCATCGACCTGAACGTGCCATTGATTACCAATAGCCGTCTGGCGAGTGCATTCATCTATGCATTCTGCACCACCAAGTTGGAGGATATCGACATCAAGGCTTGGGGAGAGTATAAATAGTTGATAGTTAGTAGTTAAGAATTGACAGTTAAGTCATTCTTGATGATTCCCAATAGAAAAATCCCTGCTGTAGGAAAGGCTTCCTATGGCAGGGATTTTTTAGATAATAAACGTCTTACTCAAATTCAATATGCTCTTGTGAAGGAATACGGAAAGAGAACCATGTTTCTCCATTTTTATTGGTGATAGCTAAGTCTCCTCGTGTAATGGTGTCCATGCCAATGATAATGTCATTGTCTTCTAAATCACAAGCAAGAACTTCCAAATCTTTTATCCAAGCACCTTCTTTGGCAAAATATAGGCTTATTTTATAAGTGTAAGCCTCTACATTTCCGCCAATTCCTGCAATCATGGCTTTTTGGATAGGTTCCAATCCTAAAGCATCTGCTATGTTTCTGGATATAATAGTGTTTGTAGCACCTGTATCCCAAAGGACATCCTTGGCTTCGCAATATTCAAGTTTATTGTTAGTTGCAGGTTTTATCACAAAACAACTTGACAGAATGCTTTCAGCCTTTGCAGGATATTTTTGTGTAATAGACTTTTTCATCTTGAAGTTTTTATTGAGCCTTAACCTTGTGGATGGTAGCAAGTCGTGCTATGTGTCCTTTCGGAAGTGGAGACATAGTAATCTCGCTATGAGCAGGGAAAAACTTGTCGATGTCTTTGTAGTCTATGGTATGAACTTGTATTTTCTTGTCTTTTGTTTCCATATAGCTTTCCTTTCTTTTATTATTGTTGCAAAGATACGCTGAATAATCGAAACAGCCAAACTTTTCTTGTAATTTTAGAGAT
>CAVHWE010000275.1:0-3201 GCA_963639495.1 bacterium
CAGAGGAATGTTGTGGTCGATGGCACCACGACGGATTCTGTAACCATTGGTCAACTCACGCTTGGTATGATTCTTAGGGATGTTGACGATGAGGTCGAACTTGTGGTCGGCAATCATCTGCATCACGTTAGGAATATCCTTGTGCTCCTCATCAGGCCATCCTACGGCTGTAGCCTTCACGTTGTTCTCGTTCAGGAACTTCGCTGTGCCGGCTGTAGCGTAGATGGTGTAACCATTCTTCACCAGCGCCTGGGCAGCGTCGAGCAGAGAAGCCTTCTCCTTGGCACCACCGCTTGAAAGCATGATGCCCTTATCCTTAGAAGGAATCTTGTAGCCGGTGGCAATCAATGAGTTGAGCAATGCCTCCTCGAAAGTATCACCCATACAACCTACCTCACCGGTAGAACTCATATCCACACCCAAAACTGGGTCGGCGTTCTGCAAGCGGGCGAATGAGAACTGTGATGCCTTTACACCCATACGGTCGATATCGAAGGCAGACTTATCCGGCTTCTGATATGGAGCATCGAGCATGATGCGGGTAGCCGTTTCGATGAAGTTGCGCTTCAATACCTTGCTAACGAATGGGAATGAGCGGGATGCACGGAGGTTACACTCGATAACCTTCACATCGCGACCCTTAGCCAAGTACTGGATATTGAAAGGACCCGAGATGTTGAGTTCCTTGGCGATGGCACGTGAAATCTTCTTGATCTGACGGGCTGTAGCGAAGGAAATCTGCTGAGCTGGGAAGGTCATGGTAGCGTCACCAGAGTGAACACCCGCATACTCTACGTGCTCTGAAATACCATACTCTACAATCTCACCATTCTGAGCCACACCGTCGAACTCAATCTCGTTGGTCTCTGTCATAAACTGAGAGATAACAACCGGGTATTCCTTAGAAACCTCAGAAGCTGCCTCCAGGAAGCGACGCAACTCGTCATCGTCGTGGCAAACGTTCATGGCTGCACCGGAAAGAACGTAAGATGGACGAACGAGAACAGGATAGCCTACCTCGTCGATGAACTTCTGAACATCCTCCATAGAGGTGAGGGCGCTCCACTTAGGCTGGTCGATGCCCAACTTATCGAGCATGGCAGAGAACTTACCGCGGTTCTCGGCACGGTCGATGTTGACAGGAGATGTACCCAGAATTGGCACAGACTGGCGATGGAGCTTCATAGCCAGGTTGTTTGGAATCTGACCACCTACAGAAACAATCACACCACGTGGTGACTCCAGGTCGATGACATCGAGTACACGCTCGAATGAAAGCTCATCGAAGTAGAGACGGTCGCACATATCGTAGTCGGTAGATACGGTCTCCGGGTTGTAGTTGATCATGATTGACTTGTAACCCAACTTGCGGGCTGTGTTGATGGCGTTTACTGAACACCAGTCGAACTCTACAGAAGAACCGATGCGGTAAGCACCCGAACCGAGAACGATGACAGACTTCTCGTTCTTGTAGTAGTTGATGTCGTAACCCTCTACGGCGTAAGTCATGTAGAGATAGTTGGTAAGGTCAGGATGCTCGCTTGCCACAGTAGGGATGCGCTTTACGGCAGGAAGAATGTTCAGCTTCTTGCGCTGGGCACGAACTGCGAGCACCTCCTTCTCCATATTGGTGTTCTGAGTCTTCAATACGAAGCGGCCAATCTGGAAGTCAGAGAAGCCCAATACCTTAGCCTCGCGCAATACCTCGGCTGGAATCTCCTCCAGAGTATTATATTCAGAAAGCTTGTGCTTGTAATCTACGATATTCTTCATGCGCTCGATGAACCAAGGATCAATCTTGGTCAACTCCTCGATGCGCTCGATGGTGTAACCTTCTTCCAAAGCCTGGGCGATGGCGAAGATACGCAGGTCGGTAGGGTTAGAAAGCTCCTCATCCAGGTTATCAAACTTGGTGTGGTCGTTGCCTACGAAACCGTGCATTCCCTGACCAATCATACGGAGACCCTTCTGGAGCATCTCCTCAAATGAGCGGCCGATAGACATGATTTCGCCTACAGACTTCATGGAAGAACCAATCTTGCGGCTTACACCGGCAAACTTGGTAAGGTCCCAACGAGGAATCTTACAGATCATATAGTCGAGTGATGGAGCTACATAAGCTGAGTTAGGAGTACCCATCTCGCCAATCTGGTCGAGTGTATAACCGAGGGCAATCTTAGCAGCAACGAAAGCCAAAGGATAACCTGTAGCCTTAGAAGCGAGGGCAGAAGAACGGCTCAAGCGAGCGTTGATCTCGATGATACGGTAGTCGTTGGTTTCTGCATTGAAAGCATACTGGATGTTGCACTCACCCACGATGCTGAGGTGACGGACGCACTTCACGGCGATGTCCTGCAACATCTTCACCTGCTCGTCGGTAAGAGAACAGGTTGGAGCCACAACGATAGACTCACCTGTATGGATTCCTAGTGGGTCGAAGTTTTCCATAGAGGCAACGGTGAAGCAACGGTCGTTAGCATCACGGATGCACTCGAACTCAATCTCCTTCCATCCCTTCAGGCTCTCCTCAACGAGCACCTGAGGTGCGAAAGTGAAGGCAGATTCAGCAATCTCCTTGAACTCCTCTTCGGTCTTGCAGACACCAGAACCGAGACCACCCAGCGCATAGGCAGAACGGATCATGATAGGGTAGCCGATGTTGCGTGCCGCAGTCACAGCCTCCTCCATGTTCTCGCAAGCGTGGCTTACAGGAACCTTGAGGTCAACCTTGTTGAGCTCCTTTACGAAGAGGTCGCGGTCTTCTGTGTTCATGATAGCCTCTACAGAGGTACCCAACACATCCACGCCATACTCCTTGAGCACACCGTTGAGGTAAAGCTCAGTACCAACGTTCAAACCCGTCTGACCACCCCAAGCCAGCATGATGCCGTCAGGTCGCTCCTTCTTGATAATTTCAGTTACAAAAAAAGGTGTCACCGGCAAGAAATAAACCTTGTCAGCAATACCTTCACTTGTCTGAATTGTAGCAACGTTTGGATTAATGAGGACGGAACTAATACCCTCCTCGCGCAAAGCCTTGAGAGCCTGCGAACCGGAATAGTCAAACTCACCTGCCTGGCCGATTTTCAAAGCACCGGAACCCAGAACGAGGACTTTCTTAAGCTGTTTCTTCATCATTAAATATAACTATAAGTTTGTTCTTTATATGTCTTGTTATTTATGTTTTTAGCAACTAAACTG
>CAVHWE010000276.1:0-3200 GCA_963639495.1 bacterium
GCTATGCCATGGTTCAAGACTACAGGATATATCTTGATGAAAACTACAAGGCTCGCTACTGCTTCTGTGATTTCATCAAGAGGGAGAGATACTATATCTATCTGTTTCTCGGACAGACTTTCGTCGTCATCCTGGGATTTACAGTATATCTGATGGCAATGAGAGAAAATATGTAAGAAAGTATAATAATAATAATTTACAGATATGAATAACAAAAAACAAAGAAACAGGCTATTCACGATGCTGCTGCTCGTGATGGCTATCCTCATGCCTTATGGGGGGGGCATGGGCACAAACGAAGCCTTCCAGTGGTAATGGCGAAGTAGACAGTCCTTACATCATCACCACAGCTGAGGAATTAAAGTGGTTCCGCGATGAGGTGGATCGCGGAAGACATAATATCTGCGCAAAGATTGCAGATAATGTTGAGGTCATTGACATGAGTACAGTATGCCATGCGGCTGATAAGTCTCAAAACTTAGAAGAAAAGAGCTGGGTGCCTATCGGCAATAGTAATGAAAAGTACCAAGGTACTTTCGACGGAAATAACAAGACCATCACCAACCTTTATATCAATGCAAGCCAAAATTATATGGGGCTTTTCGGTTGTACCTATTCAGGTACAATCAAGAACCTAACCTTTGAGTATGCGAATGTGACAAAAACGAACAATTACGCAGGAGTTTTGGTTGGTAAGGCATATGGGGGAAGCACCCTTCAAAATATCAAAATATCAAATACTTGCCAGATAAAAGGAGGTAAATATACTGGCGGTATTGCAGGTGATCTTGTTGGTAACGCTTACAACTGTGTGAACTACGCCATGGTACAAGGAATAAAAAATATCGGCGGTCTTTGCGGCCGCTACAGTAGCAGTAGAACAGGTAATTCTATGACCGCCTGTGCCAACTATGGAAATGTAACTGCATCAAGTCTGGATGTCGGTGGCTTAGTTGGCTATTTCGATAGCGGAACAATCCAAGATTGCGCCAATTATGGAGGTGTAAAAGGTACAGAGCATGTTGCTGGCATGGTTGGTTCTGTAACCAATGGCAAGATACAGAACGTGTTCAGCTATGGCAACATCAGTGTCACAAACAAAACACAAAATGTAGGCATGTTTTTTGGCCTTTTTCGTTCTGGGGCTACTGAAGGCATGGTGGCATACTATAGTGGCGCAAAGCTGACTGTAAATGGCCAAGAACAAACTGTAAAAGCCTTCGGAAATGGCAAGCCTTCAGAAGATAACGCAACAGGATTTACAGAAGCCCAGCTGAGGAGCGGTGAGGTTGCCTATCAGCTACAGCAAAATGCTTCGAACGGAGCTAAATGGGGACAAAATCTGGCTGACAGTAGAGACCAATATCCCGTTCCCGGCTCTGACTATAAGGTAGTCAAGGCAGCACAGGGCGACAAGGATGCAAATGGCAACGATACATATTGGGCAACATTCAGTAATCCGACAAACGATGTAACCCTTTCAGTTCCGTCAGAAAGAACGCTTAAGGTCTATAACGCAACGGTAAGCGGTGGCAAGATGACATTGACAGAACGCGACAACCAAGTGGCAAAGGAAGAGGGTGTGCTACTGAAAACTGACGGAGAGTATGTCAATGCAAAGGCAAACGAGACAAATGAGTTGACAAAAGTTTCCTCTGACCTTGTGGCTACACCAGCTGAAGCTCAGACTGTAACAGCAGAAACTGGTTATAAACTCTATCGTCTTACATATAATAATGCTACAACAAAAAAAGGTCTCGGCTTCTACCTTAGTGGTAGCAATAGCAGCAACGGAACAAGCCTCCAAGCGACTCCAGGAAAGGCTTATCTGAAAGTATCTGAAAATGAAGCAAAAGACCCATCATCGGCATCACTCGCTCGCAGCTTTGTATTCGGTAGCGGCAACGAGACAACAGGCATAGAGGGAATCACCATTATGGGTACTGACGTGCAGCGTCATAACACTTTTGAGGGAATCTTCGACCTTCAAGGTAGAAAGATAAGCAATCCGACAAAGGGCATATACATCAAGAACAACAAGAAAGTAATAATCAAATAAAAGTAGCACAATATGAAGAAAGAATATATAAAACCTGAAATTCAGGTACATGAGATAAAAGCCCAACAGTTACTGGCAGGGTCAGAAACTCCTGGTTTCAATAATGGACAAAGTCCAGAAGATGGAAATGAAGATATGTGGTAAAGTCCTAAGCTGACAGGAATACCAATCATCTGAAAAAACAACCCATACTTTGCGGTTGTTCCAAGGGTCTATATACCACGAAGAACAGGTGGCGTATAGGCCCTTAATTATATGGTGATATTCGTAATCTACATCTCCGCTTTCAGCAGCTTTATCTCCTCTGCCGTCAGCCCCGTCATATCCATGATAGACGCTTCATCCATACCCTTTGCCAGCATCTTCCTGGCAATTTCAAGGCTTCGCTGGGACATGCCTTCTTCTATTCCTTTCTGATATCTGTCATCCAGAAGGGTTCTTTCAACACTTACCGAATCCCAAAACTTGTCGTAGGCTCTGAGTTCGGCATCTGTAAAGCCGGAAACTTCAAGATCTTCTACTGCTTTTCCAATCTCCGGATCATTAAGCAGGTCGGCAGGAATATCCTTCGTATTGGAATTTATTTCTGTGAGGAAACGGAGCCACAAGACCATCATGCGCTTATCGGCAATGGAATGAGGAGTGAACTTAGGGAGTTCAATGAAGGTGAAATGCAAGCCTTCGATGACCTTATTGCTGTCCTTATCGTGCACGATGCGGTAGTTGTGGATGAAATCTGGAGTATCATGCGCAAAGATATCATTTATCAGGTTGAGAGAATACACTGGTTGCAGTTCGCTGTATTTTCCGCCCTTTTTTGCCTGACTCACATAGAGCTTGGATGCATTGAACAGTACTCGCTGCTGGAATGCGTCAGACCATTCCATCTGCATTTCCACGCAGAACTTCCTGCCTCTGACGTCGGTGCAGAGTACATCAACTATGGTGTTCTTGCCCCCTTCTAGCTGGGGCACAAGTTCTGTTGGCAGATACTTGATTTCATGTATCTGCTCTTCTTCGCTGAGTGGCAGGAGGGCGTTCAGGAGACTGATCAGTCTTTTAGGATGATTGCCGAATATCTTCTTGAACGTAAGGTCTGCCTTAGGATCTAAGTACTTCATAACCATCTGTTTTAAAATTC
>CAVHWE010000277.1:0-3160 GCA_963639495.1 bacterium
TACGACCTGACCACGCTCCAGAAAGAAGCCAACGCCAAGCACGGCTTCACGGCGGAACAGACGCTTGAAATCGCGCAGAAACTCTACGAAAAGAAGTTGATAACCTATCCGAGAACGGGAAGCCGCTACATCCCCGAAGACGTGTTTGCCGAAATTCCCAAACTGCTCGCTTTCATCGGCACACAGCCCGAATGGAAAGACAAGGTGCGGGCAAAAGCCGCCCCGACACGCCGCAGCGTGGACGACGGCAAGGTGACAGACCACCATGCCCTGCTCGTCACGGGTGAGAAACCGCTCTTCCTCTCCAAAGAGGACAATACCATCTATCAGATGATTGCCGGGCGCATGGTCGAGGCATTCTCTGAGAAATGCGTCAAGGATGTGACCACTGTCACGGCGGAATGTGCCGGAGTGGAGTTTACCGTAAAAGGCAGCGTCGTGAAGCAAACCGGATGGCGTGCCGTCTATGGCGAGGAAAAAGAGGAAATTACCATCCCCGGCTGGCAGGAAGGCGACACGCTGACACCGAAAGGCTCGTCCATTACCGAAGGAAAGACCAAACCCAAGCCGCTGCATACCGAAGCCACCCTGCTCTCGGCAATGGAAACGGCGGGCAAGGAAATTGAGGACGACGCACTGCGGCAGGCGATGAAGGACTGTGGCATCGGTACTCCCGCCACACGCGCCTCCATCATCGAAACGCTTTTCAAGCGCGGTTACATGGAACGCTGCAAGAAGTCGCTTGTTCCCACCGAAAAAGGACTTGCCCTCAATTCCGTCGTCAAGACGATGCGCATCGCCGATGTTGCCATGACGGGCGAATGGGAAAAGGAGCTGGCGCGTATCGAGCGCGGGGAACTGTCCGACGACACCTTCCGCAAGGAGATAGAGGCGTACACACGTGAGATAACCTCCGAACTGATCTCGTGCGACAAGCTCTTCGGCAGCCGTGACTCCGGCTGCGCGTGTCCCAAGTGTGGCACGGGCAGGATGCGGTTCTACGGCAAGGTGGTACGCTGCGACAACACGGAGTGCGGACTGCCCGTGTTCCGGCTGAAAGCGGGACGCACCCTGTCCGACGATGAAATCAAAGACCTGCTCACCGAAGGGCATACCAAGCTGCTCAAAGGGTTCAAGAGCAAACAGGGCAAGAGTTTCGATGCTGTTGTCGCCTTTGACGGGGAATATAACACGACTTTTGTGTTCCCGGAGGCTAAAAAGGACAAGAAATTTTCAGGACGGAAGAAATAGTATTAACTTTGCCACTTGTTCAGAGTAATGAATTGTTCTTCGATACCGGATTACACTCATACTTTGGATTTAGTGGTGGCACTCGGAGGGATACCGAGTGCCTTTTTCTTCCTTTTTTCAACCGATTATCCCGTTAAATATCAATCCACTAAACTCCAAAGTAATGAACAACAAGAAGAAAAACGAGGGTCAGACCGACTTTTCCTATTACGGTCTGTACCTGCTGGACTATCTCCGCACGAACAAGTTTGAACAGGCTGACGACACCGCTTTCATACGGGAACGGGCCGACCGTGCCGCCGAAACGTATGAGAGGGCACGGCTTGAAGGCTATCCCGCCGATGGTGCGCAGGAACTGGCGATGGACACGCTGCTGCGCGGGCTGCATTATTCCCGTTACGCCATCCTCCGCGAAGTCGTGGAAAACGAGTTTGCCGATGAAGTGCCGGAAGAGAAGCGTGAAGCCTTTGTCCTGAAACTGCTGCCGCTTGTCGGCAACGTGTTCTCCGTCTATGACCTCTCGGATGACAATTTCGCCCTGTCTTCCGATTACGACCTGCTCTACACGGAGCTGACGGGGGCAACCGTCCTTTACTTAGACGAATATGGCGTTTAACCGCAAACAGAAACTGCGGGACAACATCGAGGCGATACGGACGGCATTCATCCTTGACAGGGAACAGAGAGCGGCGACAACCGAAGAGCGTGCCATACTTCAAAGGTACTGCGGTTTCGGCGGTCTGAAATGTATCCTCAACCCTGCAAAGGAACTGACGGATGCCGTCCGGTGGGCGAAATCCGACCTCGAACTGTTCGCCCCGACGGTGGAGTTGCACAGGCTTATCCGTGAGAACAGCAAGGACGAAACAGAGTACAAGCGGTTTGTGGATTCGCTGAAAGCGTCCGTGCTGACCGCTTTCTACACCCCCAAAGAGATAACCGACACCATCGCGGACGTGCTGGCAGATTACAGCGTCCGCCCCGCCCGTATGCTCGAACCGTCGGCAGGTGTCGGCGTGTTCGTGGATTCCATGCTGCGGCACAGCCCCAATGCGGATGTGATGGCTTTCGAGAAGGATCTGCTCACGGGTACAATCTTGAGGCATCTCTATCCCGACCAGAAAATGCGCACCTGCGGTTTTGAGAAAATCGAAAGACCGTTCAACAATTATTTCGACTTGGCGGTGTCCAACATTCCGTTCGGTGACATTGCCGTGTTCGACGCGGAGTTTCAGCGGAGCGACTCTTTCGGCAGACGCTCCGCCCAGAAAACCATCCACAACTATTTCTTTCTCAAAGGACTGGATGCCGTGCGTGACGGCGGTATCGTGGCGTTCATCACCTCGCAAGGGGTATTGAATAGCACCAAGACCTCCGTGCGTAACGAGCTGTTCAGTCAGGCCAATCTGGTATCCGCGATACGCCTGCCCAACAACCTGTTCACGGACAACGCGGGCACGGAGGTGGGCAGTGACCTGATTGTCCTGCAAAAGAACCTCAGCAAGAAGGAAATGTCGCAGGACGAGCGGCTGATGACCGTGATACAGACGGACACGAAAACCGCCCTGACCGACAACGCCTATTTCATCCACCACCCGGAACGCATCGTGCATACGATGGCGAAACTTGACACAGACCCCTACGGGAAGCCCGCTATGGTTTATCTGCACGAGGGCAAGGCAGCAGGCATCGCCGGGGATTTGCGCCGTATGCTCGACGAGGATTTCCATTACAGGCTTGCCATGCGCTTGTATTCGGGTTCAATCCGGCAGGCAGGAACGGAAGAAAAAGTTGCCGTTCAAAATAAAGTAGAGCGTCCTGCCATAAAATTGGAAACAGTATCCTCGGCGCAGACGGTGGAAACTCCGACAGAAAAGCCGCAACCCGCAGATGAAAAGCCGGAGATAGA
>CAVHWE010000278.1:0-3126 GCA_963639495.1 bacterium
GTACCGACCGTATGGCCAAGTACAACCAGCTTATCCGCATCGAAGAGCAGTTGGGTAATAACGCATCTTACGGTTATAAGAAGTTGAAATAAGAATGATGATATGAAATTGGAAAACACCAATTTCACCATAACATACACATTTTATAAAAATAGAATAGATCAGATACGAAATAGATGGGCATGGATGACCGTGATGGTTGTCCATGCTTTTTTTCTTCTATGATGTATCTGCATCTTCATGTGTTTAACTGGATAACTTCGATATATTATATTGATTATGACAAATGTATTGATAAGTGCTGCCGGGCTTTGCGGTGCCACGATTATAGGTGCCATTTTGGGATTCTTCGTCAAGGAGTTGCCTCACAAATGGAACGACGCCGTATTGGGATATTGTGCCGGAATCATGCTGGCAGCTTCCACATTGGGACTGATAGTGCCAGCCTTCGAACAGACCAGGCTTTGGTGGCTGGTAGTAATCGGCGTGATGGCAGGAGCCTTGTTTCTGAACGTGCTAGACCTGGTGACTCCCCATCTTCATCATATCACGGGACTAGATCCCGAGGAGCATCGCAACAATGCCAGGCTCAGTCATGTGATGCTTTTCGTGATGGCGATAGCCCTACATAAACTGCCCGAAGGCATGGCTGCTGGAGTGAGTGTCTGTTCATCAGAAGGCGCAACGGAGTGGGGCGTTTCCTTCGGTATCGCCCTGCAGAACATCCCTGAGGGTATGGTGATTATCGCTCCTTTGATGATGGCAGGTGTTACAGCAGTCCGTACCTTCTTCATTTCCATCTTCATCGCCCTGCTCGAAGTGGTAGGCATTCTGTTGGGTTTCGGTTTGGGTTCAGCCTCTACCACCTTCCTTCCCGTGATGCTGGGCTTTGCCGGTGGCGCCATGCTCTATGTAACGAGCGATGAGATGATTCCCGAAACCCATGCCCATGGCTTCCAGAAACAAGCCACCTACGCCCTTCTCCTGGGTTTCATCACCTTTGTGCTGATGGAGAAATGTGTGTAGTCAGATTCTGATGAGCAGCATATAGCAGAGGGTGCCTGCCATATAAAAAGGTTTAAATATCTTAACAAATGGTTGTACTATCAGATTATTTGTTTATCTTTGCTGACGGAAGTGAGAATATCTTAAAAGAAAGATAATTATGAGTCCAAAGTTTAAAGAAATAAATGGTTTTGTGTTTAAGATTTACTCCAATGAGGAATTACGAATGCATATTCATGTCGTAAAAGCGGAAAATGAGGCTAAGTACTGGTTGGAACCAGATATTGAGTTAGCAGAAAATTTTGGCTTTAGTAGTAAAGAATTAAGTTTCATCGAAAAAATACTTAAAGAAAATGGAGACGATTTTAAAATCAAATTCGCAAGACACACAGGTAAGCGTCTTGATGATTAATGATAAGGGCATTATGCTTTCTGTAAAAGGTAATGATTATTTTATATCTTATAATAGGATACCTTGGATGAAACATGCATGCATCTCTGATGCCCTTGAGGTAAGAATGAGTGGTAAAAATGCTATAGAATGGCCCAAACTTGATGTGGATTTGGAAATTGATAGTTTGAAACATCCAGAACGTTATCCCCTCATTATGAAGAGAAATGAATTAGAAGTATTGTAATGTTCCTATAAAATGTTGAGCCTTTCTGCATACTCTTGCAGAGAGGCTTTTCTGATTAATTATATCATCAAAAAGTTGGAAAAGTGTAAGAAATGGCCTGAAAATGGGTTGGAAAAATGTATAAAATTGGCTGTTTTTACCTTGGAAAAATGTATTTAAGTGATATAAGTGTGTGATGGCTTTATCGGGATTAAAAGTATAGAATTCTGATGAGCAGCATATAGCAGAGGGTGCCTGCTGCTATTGACCACATCATATTCCTTTTCCATACGTGGATGAGGATGGTGAAGGCTATAGCTGCCAACTGTGCCACGGAATCTGGAGAGAAGGAATGGATGTGGCGAAGGCAGTAAACCACCAGCAGGGCAAAGACCGAGGCTGGCAGTACCTTGCCTAAATACAGAATGTACTTAGGTGTAGGTTTCCCCGGCCGGAAGGCGATGAAAGGGATGAAACGGGTAAGCATGGTGGCGGCTACGCCTGCTGAAACCATGATGATTTGTTGGAGAAGAGTCATACTTTTCTTTTTTTGAGGGTGAGAAATACAAGGATGATAACCATGCTTGGGATGATGAAGTGGTCGGCACTGAATATCGTGAGGCACAGACCTGAGATAATCAGTCCGGAAATACTGCTGGTATGGTCTTTCTCCCGAAGCCAGTTGTCGGCGAAGATAGCTGTAAACATGGCGGTCAGCACGAAGTCCAATCCTTTGAGGTCGAAGGTGATAAACGGACCGATGAGGCCGCCCAGCGTTGCTCCGATGACCCAATAGGTTTCATCGAGCCAGGTAATCCAGAGCAGGTACCATCTATTGAAGGTAGGTTTTAAAAAACTCCCCATCTGTTTTCTGATGAGGAGCATTATCTAGAGATGGAAGTCGATTTCCTTCAGCCATTCCTTGACATCGAAGCAAGGACAGCTCTTGCGAACCCAGGGAAGGTCGCGATGGCCTAGAATCTCGGCATCGTGATAGTCGAGGGCGAGACAGTAGAGGAGGTCTTCCAGAGATTCCTTCTGGGCTGGAGTGCGAGTGTTGGCAGGAATGACACGAAAATGTCCATTGAACAGATTGATTCGTTCGATTCGTGTTCAAACGCTATCACTTGCAGCTCTGCACACAGAAGGAACTGAGGACGGCAGTGAGGACGGTGATGACGAAATTGATTACTTTCTGAATTGTTTCCTTTTTCATTTTTATTAATGATTAATGTTGAATGTTTAATTTTCCCACAGATAACACAGATTTTCTTTACTGTGAGACTTGATGTGTATAAGACCGTTGCTTGCAACGAGAGTATCTGTGCAAATCTGTGAGAGACTCTTTCTGAATCACAATGCAAAGATACAACATTTCTCTTTCCCAACTCACCGATGCTCACTGTTGCTCACCGATACTCACCGATTATCACTGATAGGGTTATGCTCCATAAGTATGATACTTAGCCATCGTAACCATGATACTTAGCCATCGTAACCATGA
>CAVHWE010000279.1:0-3079 GCA_963639495.1 bacterium
AACGGTTCCGGTAAGTCAACCTTGAGCGCTGTGCTCACGGGTAACCCTCTCTATACCGTAACCGAGGGCGAGGCTATCTTCAACGGCAAGAACCTCCTGGATATGAAGCCAGAGGATCGTGCCCGTGAAGGATTGTTCCTTTCTTTCCAGTATCCGGTGGAGATTCCTGGTGTATCCATGACCAACTTCATGCGTGCGGCTATCAATGCCAAGCGTGAGTATCAGGGGTTGGAACCATTGAACACAAGCGAATTCATGAAGCTGATGCGTGAGAAGCGCGAGTTGGTGGAATTGGACAGCAAGTTGGCTCGCCGTTCTGTAAACGAAGGTTTCTCGGGTGGTGAGAAGAAGCGCAACGAGATTTTCCAGATGGCTATGCTGGAGCCAAAGCTTTCTATTCTCGATGAAACCGACTCTGGTCTCGACGTGGATGCGATGCGTATCGTGGCTGACGGTGTGAACAAGATGCATACCGACAAGACTTCTGCCATCGTCATCACTCACTACGAGCGTCTGCTCGATATGATTAAGCCAAGTGTGGTTCACGTACTCTATAAGGGTAGAATCGTGAAGACTGCCGGTCCTGAACTTGCCAAGGAGATTGAGGCTCGTGGCTACGACTGGATCAAGGCTGAAGTAGATGAGAAATAATTAGGAGGATGGCTATGCTTTCAGAAAAACAATATTTAGACTTGTATCAGTCTTCTTCGAGAATAATCAAGAAGAACAGTGCTGAGGTGCTCAATGCGGTGCGCGATGCTGCGTTTGAGGACTTCCGTCGCTTGGGCTTTCCTTCCCGAAAGGTAGAAAGATACAAGTACACAGATATGAGCGCCATCTTCGAGCCAGATTATGGCTTGAACTTGAATCGTCTGGAAATTCCGGTAGATCCATACGAGGCTTTCCGCTGCGATGTGCCTAACCTGAGCACTTCGCTCTACTTCGTGGTGAACGATGCTTTTTATAACAAAGCATTGCCTAAAGTAGAGCTTCCGGAGGGCGTAATCGTGGACTCTTTGAACAAGATTGCTGCAGAAAACCCTGAATTCATCGGGAAATACTATGCTAAGATTGCCAAAACCGACGAAGATGGCATCACCGCATTGAATACATTCCTGGCACAGGATGGCTTGCTGATTTATGTTCCAAAGAATGTAAAGGTAGAGCGAACCATTCAGGTCATCAATATTCTCCGTTCGGATGTAGATTTGATGGTAAACCGCCGTGTTCTCATCGTCATGGAACAGGGTGCTGAGGCTAAGTTCCTCTTCTGCGACCATGCAGCCGATGACAAGAACTTCCTCGCTACCCAGGTTATCGAGGCTTACGTAGGCGAGAATGCCAGTCTCGACCTCTATTGTCTGGAGGAGACTCATTACAAGAACCGTCGTGTCAGCAACGTTTATATCGAGCAGCAGGCTAACAGCCGCGTGAACCATAACGTCATCACCCTTCATAATGGTATTACCCGCAACCGCCTCGACCTCGTATTCAAGGGCGAGGGAGCTGAGTGTTTCTGCAATGGTTGTGTGATTGCCGACAAGAACCAGGTGGTTGATAACAATACGCTCATCGATCATCAGGTGGGTCATTGTACCAGCAACGAACTTTATAAGTATGTGCTCGATGGTGAGGCACGTGGTGCTTTCGCCGGCAGAGTACTGGTTCGTCATGGTGCCCAGAAAACTGTTTCGCAGGAAACTAACCAGAACCTCTGTGCAACGAAGACTGCCCGTATGTTCACCCAGCCGATGCTGGAGATTTATGCCGATGATGTGAAGTGTGCGCATGGAAGTACTGTTGGTCAGCTCAACGATGCCGCATTGTTCTATATGCAGCAGCGTGGTGTGAGCCGTGAGGAGGCTAAGTTGCTCCTTCAGTTTGCATTTATCAACGAAGTCATCGACAAGATGGAGCTGGAGCCATTGCGCGATCGCCTGCATCATCTCGTAGAGAAGCGATTCCGTGGTGAACTCAATAAGTGCGAGGGCTGCAAGCTTTGCAAGTAGATAATATCCTTTTAAAGGAGTTAAGTTCTTAAAAATATGTATGATATCAATCAAGTAAGAGCAGATTTCCCGATTTTATCGAGAAAGGTCTATGATAAGCCATTGGTGTATCTGGATAATGCGGCAACCACGCAGAAGCCATTGTGCGTGCTCGATGCCATGCGCGACGAGTATCTCAATGTAAATGCTAATGTGCATCGTGGTGTTCACTATCTCTCTCAGCAGGCTACCGACCTTCATGAGGCAGCCCGCGAAACCGTGCGCAAGTTTATCAATGCGCCTAAGGTTGAGGAAGTCATCTTTACCCGTGGCACTACAGAGAGTCTGAATCTCGTGGTTTCATCGTTCTGCGATGCCTTTATGAGCGAGGGCGACGAGGTGATTATCTCTACCATGGAGCATCACTCCAATATCGTGCCTTGGCAGTTGCAGGCTGCCAAGAAGGGAATCGCCATCCGAGTAATCCCTATCAACGATAAAGGTGAGATTAACCTCGATGAATTCGCCAATTTATTTACCGAACGCACCAAAATCGTGAGCATTGCCCAGGTGAGCAACGTGCTCGGTACGGTGAATCCGGTAAAAGAGATGATTAAGATAGCTCATGAGCACGATGTGCCTGTCATGGTGGATGGCGCTCAGAGTACTCCTCACTTCGCTGTGGATGTACAGGATATGGATTGCGATTTCTTCGCTTTCAGCGGACATAAGATTTATGGTCCTACCGGTATCGGTGTGCTTTACGGCAAGGAAGAATGGCTCGACAAGTTGCCTCCTTATCAGGGCGGTGGTGAAATGATTGAGAGCGTAAGTTTCGAGAAGACTACTTTCGAGAAGTTGCCTTTCAAGTTCGAGGCTGGTACTCCTGATTATGTAGCTACCCACGGTCTGGCAAAAGCCATCGATTATGTTTCTGCACTCGGCATGGATAACATTGCCAAGCACGAGCAGGAACTCACCCGCTACTGTATGGAGCAGATGCGAACCATCGATGGAATCAGACTTTTTGGTGAACAGGAGGGCAAGGATGCCGTTGTCAGCTTCTTGGTTGGTGATATTCATCACATGGA
>CAVHWE010000280.1:0-3054 GCA_963639495.1 bacterium
GATAAAGCAATATACGTACAGATAGCCGAGCGATTGAGCGATGAGATTCTGGCGGGCAAGTACAAGGAAGACGAGCGAATACCGAGCGTCAGGGAATACGCCGTGCTGCTGGAGGTAAATGCCAACACAACCGTGAAGGCATACGACCTGCTTGCCACCGACGAGATCATCTACAACAAGCGAGGCCTGGGCTACTTTGTTTCCGCGGGAGCCAAGAAGCAGATTAAAAAGACCCGCAAAAAGGAGTTTATGAAAGAAAGACTCCCGGAACTCGCCCGACAAATGCAGCTTCTCGACATCTCCATCGATGAAGTGAAGGAAGAGTTGGAGAAGAATCTCAAAAAGATAAAGATATGATGACACTATTCATCCTCAAATATATATTTATAGCTTCTGTTTTTGCCTTATATATAATAAGGTGTATGTAATAACGTTTTTAAAAAAGAGTTACGCTTGCAACTTTCAGAAAGTTGCAAGCGTCTAATGGTTTAAATTGATATCCATAAAACGAAAGTAATATGTCATTAATTCATCTAAAAGACGTCAACAAGACCTACCAGGGTGCTCAGCCACTCCATGTGCTGAAGGGCATCGACCTCGACATCGAACGTGGCGAGTTCGTCAGCATCATGGGTGCTTCCGGCTCGGGAAAATCCACCTTATTAAATATACTGGGTATTCTCGACAACTACGATACGGGCGAATACCGACTCAATGATGTGCTCATCAAAGACCTCTCGGAAACCCGTGCTGCCGAATACCGCAACAAGATGATCGGCTTCATCTTCCAGTCGTTCAACCTCATCTCGTTTAAGACGGCGGTGGAAAATGTGGAGCTCCCACTCTTCTATCAGGGCGTGAGCCGCAAGAAGCGCCACGAACTGGCGATGGAATATCTCGAAAAACTGGGCTTGAAGCAATGGGCCAACCATTATCCCAACGAGATGTCGGGAGGACAGAAGCAGCGTGTAGCCATCGCCCGTGCCCTCATCACCAAACCGGAAATCATCCTTGCCGATGAGCCTACCGGAGCCCTCGACTCCAAAACGAGCGTGGAAGTGATGGACCTGCTGAAGGAACTGCACCAGAAAGAGGGAATGACCATCGTGGTGGTAACCCACGAAAGCGGTGTAGCCAACGAAACCGATAAGGTTATCCATATCAAGGACGGACTCATCGGAAGCATCGAAGACAACAGAGACCATCATCTCGTATCGAAAGACTACGTGAAATAAGTGAAGAACGAAGAGTGAGGAGTGAAGAATCCAATTGTCTTTCTCTGTCATCTCTTCGGAGTTATTAATTTTTCAAACAATAAACAATGCATATGAATTCTTCACTCTACACTCTACACTCTTCACTCCTCTCAGAGGTATGGAGCACGTCGAAGCGCAACAAGCTCCGCACTTCGCTCACGGGATTTGCCGTTGCCTGGGGTATCTTCATGCTGATATTCCTGCTAGGCGCCGGCAACGGACTGATTAATGCCCAGTTGCAGCAAAGCACCCGATTCCTAGCCAACTCCATGCGAGTATTCCCGGGCGAAACCTCCAAGGCTTACAAGGGACTGAAGGAAGGCAGAAGCATCACGCTCAACGACAAGGATATCCTCATCAGCAACAAGACCTACGGCCAGTACGTGGATGATGTGGGCGGAAGACTGGAACAGTATAACGTGAACATCAACTATGGCGATAATTATGTGGCAAGCCAGTCATTGGTGGGTGTGGCTCCTACACATCCCAAAATCGACAAGACGGAGCTGATTGCCGGACGATTCATCAACGAAATCGATATGAAGGACCAGCGCAAGAATGTGGTGCTGAGCCGAAGCCAGGCCAAGGAACTCTGCAAAGACTACCGTTCGCTGGTGGGCAAGAACGTAAAGATCAGCAACCTCAACTTCCAGGTGGTGGGAATCTACAAGGATGATGAATCGCGCAATAATACCGAAGCCTTCATCGCCTACTCCACCATAAAGACCATCTACGCCAAGGGCGATGATGCGGGAAGTCTGGAGTTCACCATCAAGAACCTGAAGACCCAGGAAGATAACGAGCAGTTTGAAAAGAACTATCGTGCCAGCATCAACAATAACCATCAGGCAGCACCTGATGACGACCGCACCATCTGGCTCTGGAACCGATACATGGACAACATCCAGATGAACCAGGGAATCGCCATCATGCAGACGGCTCTCTGGATTGTGGGTCTGTTCACCCTGCTGAGCGGAATCGTGGGCGTAAGCAACATCATGCTCATCACCGTGAAGGAGCGAACCCGAGAGTTTGGTGTAAGAAAAGCCATCGGCGCCAAACCTTGGTCGATACTGAAGCTCATCATCACCGAGAGCATCATCATCACCTCGTTCTTCGGATACATCGGAATGGTATGCGGCGTGGCGGCAAACGAAATCATGGACGCAACCATCGGTCACACCACCGTAGATACCGGACTGTTTAAAGCCGCCATGTTTGTGAACCCTACGGTGGGCCTCGGCACCTGCATCGGTGCTACCATCGCCATCGTCATCGCAGGCACCATCGCCGGACTCATCCCAGCCATCAAGGCTGCAAGAATCCGACCGATAGAGGCGCTGAGAGCGGAATAATGCAAAATGTTGAATGTTAAGTGTTGAATGTTGAATTCATTCTTGCTTACACCTTATTATATATATAGAGACTATACTATGCGATTAGATTTAGATACATATAAAGAGATTCTCGACACCATCACGAGGAACAAGAGCCGCAGTCTGCTTACGGGCTTCGGCGTGTTCTGGGGCGTGTTTATGCTCATCGCCCTGATGGGTGGCGGACAGGGACTGAAGGAGATGCTGCAAAACAACTTCACAGGCTTTGCCACCAACACCGCCATCATCTGGGCGCAGAACACCACCAAACCCTACAAGGGATTCAACAAGGGGCGCTCCTGGCAGATGGAAGAGAAAGACCTGGACAGATTGCGCCACCAGGTGCCCGAACTCGATGTCATCACCCCGCTGCTCTTCGGCGGCAACAAGTCGGTGGTGTTTGGCGACAAGAAATTCAGCGG
>CAVHWE010000281.1:0-3052 GCA_963639495.1 bacterium
TACACATAATCAAATAAAAATGTGTAATTTTGCAGTCCGATTATTTCGGGGATACACTTAGAGTCCCCTGGATATGGTGTGTTAATAGCACTTCCTGTGGCCGGGATTTGCGGTTAGTGAATCACCTATCCGAAACATAAGTGAGTAAGAAAAGATTAAAAACGTTTTTTAGTAGTAAATTTAAATTTTAAAATGGACACATTAAGTTACAAGACTATTTCCGTAAACAAGGAAACAGCTAAGAAAGAGTGGGTCGTAATCGACGCTACCGACCAGGTTGTAGGTCGCCTCTGCTCTAAGGTTGCTAAATTGCTCCGCGGAAAGTACAAGCCAACTTTCACTCCACACGTAGATTGTGGTGACAACGTAATCATTATCAATGCCGCTAAGGTAGTTTTCACTGGTAAGAAGGAAACAGATAAGGTTTACACTCGTTACACTGGTTATCCAGGTGGTCAGCGCTTCAACACTCCAGCAGAGTTGCGCAAGCGTCCTGATGGAATGGACAAGATCCTCCGTCACGCTATCAAGGGTATGTTGCCAAAGGGCCCTCTCGGTCGTTCTTTGATGGACAACCTCTTCATTTACGATGGCACAGAGCACAAGCACGAGGCTCAGCAGCCAAAGGCTATTGATATTAACCAGTATAAATAATTAAGGTAGAATGGAAGTAATTAATGCAATTGGTCGCCGTAAGAGCGCTGTAGCTCGTGTATACCTCACAGAGGGTACCGGTAAGATCACAATCAACAAGAAAGATATTGAGACATATTTCCCATCAGCAATCCTTCGCTATGTAGTAAAGCAGCCATTGCAGTTGCTCGAAGCTGAGGGTAAGTATGATATTAAGGCAAACCTCGACGGTGGTGGTTTCACCGGTCAGAGCCAGGCTCTCCGCCTCGCTATCGCTCGCGCACTCGTTAAGATCGACGCTAACGACAAGAAGGCTTTGAAGGATGCAGGCTTCATGACACGTGACTCACGTGCTGTTGAGCGTAAGAAGCCAGGTCAGCCAAAGGCTCGTCGTCGCTTCCAGTTCAGCAAGCGTTAATCTTATACATATTTTATTATATATATACAGATTATATATAGCTGAGCTAAAAAGTTTAGTATCTAAATCGGTGAGATTCCATTAATCGGGGACTACTCATCGACTGATTCTAGATTAGAATTCAAAAAGAAAGTAAACAACAATTAAACAAGAAAAGACAATGTCAAGAACAAATTTTGACCAGTTACTTCAGGCAGGTTGCCACTTCGGACACCTCCGTCGCAAGTGGAATCCAGCAATGGCTCCTTACATCTTCATGGAGCGTAACGGTATTCATATTATCGACCTCAACAAGACTGTCGCTAAGATCGACGAGGCTGCTGAGGCTCTCAAGACAATTGCCAAGACAGGTAGAAAGATTCTGTTTGTCGCTACTAAAAAACAAGCTAAGGACGTAGTTGCTGAGAAGGCAGCTTCTATCAATATGCCATACGTAAACGAGCGTTGGGCTGGTGGTATGCTCACCAACTTCCCTACAATCCGTAAGGCAGTTAAGAAAATGACAAACATCGATCGTCTGTTGAACGATGGTACATTCTCTAACCTCTCTAAGCGCGAGTTGCTTCAGGTAAGCCGCCAGCGTGCTAAGTTGGAGAAGAACCTCGGTTCTATCGCAGATATGGCCCGTCTCCCAGTAGCCCTCTTCGTTGTTGACGTAATGAAGGAGCACATCGCTGTTAAGGAGGCTAACCGTCTTGGTATTCCAGTGTTCGGTATCGTAGATACCAACTCTGATCCTAGGAATGTTGATTACGTTATCCCAGCTAACGACGATGCTAAGGATTCTGTAGATGCTATCCTTACTGCAGTTTGCGGTGCTATCGCTGAGGCTCTCGAGGAGCGCAAGGCTGAGAAGGCTGACGACAAGGCTGCTGCTGAGCAGAAGGACCAGCCTAAGAAGAAGGCTGCCCGCAAGGACGAGGCTGAGTAATTAGGCAAAGAAATATATACTGAAGCCATTGATTCTGTTTATGATTCGATGGCTTTAGTAGCTTTTAAGCAAAAAAGATTATTATTAACTTTTTAATATAAAAATATTATTATGGCTGTTTCAATTGAAGATATCAAGAAACTTCGCGCTATGACTGGTGCTGGTCTTGCTGACGTTAAGAAGGCACTCACAGAGGCTGAAGGTGATTTCGATAAGGCAAAGGAGTTGCTCCGTGAGCGTGGTCTCGCTATCGCTGCTAAGCGTTCTGACCGTGAGACTTCTAACGGTTGCGTTCTCGTTAAGAAGGTTAACGATTTCGCTGCTATCATCGCTCTCAAGTGCGAGACTGACTTCGTAGCTAACGGTGCTGACTTCATCAAGTTGACATCTGACATCCTCGACGCTGCTATCGCTGCCAAGGCTCACACTCTCGACGAGGTGAAGACTTTGAAGGTTGGCGATGCTGATGTTCAGGCTGCTGTTACACAGCGCTCTGGTATCACTGGCGAGAAGATGGAGCTCGACGGCTACTGTGTTCTCGAGGGTGACAACATCGAGGTTTACGACCACATGAACAAGCACACTTTGTGTACTATGGTTCAGCTCAACGAGAACAACGAGGAGGCTGGTCACAAGGTAGCTATGCAGGTTGCTGCTATGCGCCCTGTAGCTCTCGACGAGTCTTCAGTTTCTGAGGAGACTAAGAAGACTGAGCTCGAGGTTGCTGTTGCCAAGACTAAGGAAGAACTCGTAGAGAAGGCTGTTAACGCAGCTTTGAAGAAGGCTGGCATCAACCCAGCTCACGTTGACTCTGAGGAGCACATCGAGAGCAACACCAAGAAGGGTTGGTTGACACCTGAGCAGGCTGAAGAGGCTCGCAACATCAAGAAGACTGTAGGTGAGGAGAAGGCTGCTTCTTTGAACCCAACTATGATCCAGAACATTGCTAATGGTCGTCTGGCTAAGTTCTTCAAGGAGAACTGCCTCGTTGACCAGGAGTTCCAGTTCGGTGATGGCGACAAGCAGACTGTTGCTCAGTACCTCGCTTCTCAGAGCAAGGATCTCAAGAT
>CAVHWE010000282.1:0-3046 GCA_963639495.1 bacterium
AGCTCAGAATGTCGATGATTGACAAGGATGGAAAAATCATCCACACGGTTTTAAAAAGTAAGTAAAAAGTGAAGAATTCGGTAATTATATAATAGAGAAATATTTTTATGAATCCAAGTAGAGTATTATTTTCGGCTTTGTTGATGGTTGCTGCTACAGGTGCGTCTTTAGCAGCTACCGAACCAGAAAACAACGCCATGTTGGGTGGAGTTATTAGTGGACGTATTGTTGATGGTGACCATCAGGCTCTGCCTGGTGCAACCATTTTGGTAGAAGATTTGCATACAGGAGTAACAAGCGATGTGAATGGTTTTTATGCTTTGCCTAACATGAAACCGGGCACCTATAAGGTAAAGGTTTCTTATGTAGGTTATTCCCCAAAGACTTACATCATCAAACTTGTTGGTAAAAATGTAGAACGAAACATCACGCTTTCCGAGGGTAATGAACTTCGTGAGGTAGTGGTAGAAGGCGCTTTCTACGGTCAGCGCAAGGCTCTTCAGATGCAAAAGGAAAATATGGGTGTTACCAATGTGGTAAGTGCCGACCAGGTAGGTAAGTTCCCGGATTCTAATATAGGTGATGCGTTGAAGCGTATCAATGGTATTAATGTGCAGTATGATCAGGGCGAGGCGCGCTTCGGACAGGTTCGAGGAACTTCTGCCGATCTTACTTCTGTTACTGTGAATGGTAACAGAATGCCTTCTGCCGAGGGTGATACGCGTAATGTACAGCTCGACTTGATTCCTGCCGACATGATTCAGACCATCGAGGTGAACAAGGTAGTAACATCAGATATGGATGGCGATGCGATAGGTGGTGAAATCAATCTTGTAACCAAGAATACGCCTAGCCATCGGGTGCTGAACTTCAATGTGGGTTCGGGTTATACCTGGATTAGCGGCAAGCCACAATGGGATTTGGCTGCTACCTGGGGCAACCGTTTCTTCCACAACAGGTTGGGTATCATGGCTTCTGCTTCTTATCAGTATGCTCCAGGTGGTTCTGATAATACAGAATTCGAATATGAGGAGAATGATGATAAGGATTTGGAACTGAAGGAAGCTCAGGTTCGCCAATACTACGTTACCCGCGAACGCCAGAGCTATTCTTTAGCCATGGATTATAAATTCAGCCCGCTTCACCGTATCTCGTTCAAGGGAATCTATAATCGCCGTAGCGACTGGGAAAACCGTTATCGTATCAGCTATAAGAAACTGAACAGCAAGGCGTCAAAGCAAAGCGTTGTGTTCCAGACTAAAGCTGGTTCATCAGATAACAAGAATGCCCGTCTGGAATTGCAGCAGACGATGGATTATACGCTTGATGGTGAGCACATGTTTGGAGGTTTGAAGATGGATTGGGCTGTTAGTTATTCCCGTGCTACTGAGGAACGTCCAAACGAACGCTATGCATCTTATAAATATAAGTATGGCAAGAAGGAAACTGATTTTATCGACTTCGGCGATGGTTTTAAGGATGTAGGCGACAAGCAGCCTTATTATTCAGCATCATTCCCTTCGCTTGATGACAGCCATTGGGTGCTCGATGAATTGAACAATTCTAATCAGGATATTGCTGAGAATGAGTGGAAGGGAAGACTCAACTTTACCTTGCCTCTGGCTCATGGACTTTATGGAAACACCTTGAAGTTTGGTGCCAAATATACAAGCAAGGATAAAACCCGTACCACTTCATTCTTCGATTATGATGCAGAGGAAGTTTTGGGCGAAGACTGGCGCAAGCAGACTACGCTTCAGGTACGCGACGGTTTCATGCCTGGCAGCCAATATCCAGCCCAGTCTTCTTTCATCTCAATAAAGACATTGGGAAAAATTGATTTCAGCAAGTTTGAAGGAGAAGAGAACTTTGAAGAAGAGGCTGGCAACTATAAGATTCGCGAGCAGATTACGGCAGGTTATCTCCGTTTCGACCAGAAAATTGGCAAAAAACTTTCAGCAACTCTCGGCTTGCGCGTAGAGCGTACAGACCTGAAGACCAGCGGATATAATGTAGACATTCCAGAGGATGGTGATGCAACAATGGTCCCTACGGGTGATTTCAAGAATCATTATACCGATTTGCTTCCAAGTTTCCTCCTCAAGTACAAATATTCAGACGATGGCAGTCTTCGTGCCTCTGTTACCAAGACCATCTCTCGTCCTAAATATTCTGCGCTTATTGCTAACAAAACCTTCAATATCGCAGACGAAGAGGCTACTATCGGTGATCCAAATACCAAGCCAGCTGAGGCTATCAATATCGACCTCTCAGCCGATCATTATTTCAAGAGTGTAGGTCTGGTGAGTCTGGGTCTCTTCTATAAGGACATCAAGAATGTGAACGTAGAGTGGGCTTCTAATAAATATCTCGGCAGCGACCTCGGACTTGCCGGTGAGAATGCAGATAAGAACTTTGCGGTTACACAGAACATTAATGCTTATGATGCACGTGTCTATGGTGTAGAGGCTGCTTACCAGCGCGACTTCGGCTTTATAGCTCCTGCGCTTAAGTGTCTGGGATTCTATGGAAACTATACTTATACTCATAGCACTACACGCAATTTTAATGAGCGTCTGGGCATTAAGGATGGAGATGATGTAAAGGTGGCAGGCTCTCCTGAGCATACAGCCAACGCTTCACTCTTCTACGAAAAGAGTGGCTTGAGCCTTCGCTTGTCATACAACTTTGCTTCATCATTCATCGATCAGATGAGTACAAGTAGAGCACTTGACCGTTATTATGATCATGTGAACTATCTGGATGTAAACGCCAGCTATACATGGGGCAAGAAGCAGAAATTTACAGTATATGCCAACGCCAATAATCTGCTTAACCAGCCTTTGCGTTATTATCAGGGAGAGCAAAAGCGTACGATGCAGGTGGAGTATTATGGTGTGAAAGTAAATGCCGGAATCAAGGTTAACTTGTAGTTTTCTTAGTTGAAAGAACTGTTTTAGTAGGTTAAAATCCTTGTTTTACCCCCTCTTCTTGTTCTAATAAAAAAGAAAAAAGCTTTGAAAACAATCTCGTTTTCAAAGCTTTT
>CAVHWE010000283.1:0-3043 GCA_963639495.1 bacterium
AGGTACAAGTACCATTGATGCTGATTTCCTTACCACTTTCTACAGTTGTGCTCTTCGCAGTAGGATTTGAACCATCTAAGGTATAAACCAATTTGGCTCCCTCAGTCTGGCTGACTGCAGTAAGTGTGGTCTTGAAACCTTCTTCGTATGAGCCAGAAGGCATGCTAGTCCAAGAGGTCTCTGCATCATTAGAGAGGAAATAGGCATAGTGATAACCGGAAAGAATCTTAGTATAGCCTGTTTCTCCTGCATATCCTGCTGCATCATTACCTACAGCCACAAGAAGTTTGTGCTTAGTACCAGTAACCTCGTTCACATAAAGAGTTTTCTTGCTCTGCTTGTTGGCATAATTGCTCATATTGGTGATACCAGCATATTTGCGGGCTGCAATCATCTCCTTTATCTCAGACTTATAAGCATTCCAGTGTGGCTGGAAGATACATGGTGTGCCTGGCATAGCAAGCAGATAGGCATTGGCTGCTATGGTATCTTTGCGCAGAGGGTCGTTCTGTGAATCTTTAGAGCGATACTGGGTATCATGATTCTCCACGAAAGTGACAGCATAACGACGATAATTGGCATCGTGCATAAGATTATCGTTACTGTTGAGCTTTGACCAGTCTGAAGATGTTGTCACCTTTCCGTTAGCCGCTCCGTTTACGGCATCGCGTACGTTATAACGGAACTGGAAGTCGAAGGCTGCGCTCTTCTTTTTAGTTCTGTTTATCCAACTTTCTATTTTGTCGTTACCATCCCAATATTCACCAACAGAGAATTCTACACCTGTGGCATCATTATAGTCGGCAACATGGCTACCATCGAAACCTTTCACCATATCATAGCGGAAACCTGTGTAACCCAAGTCGTCCTTCAGATATTTCAGATATGCTTTGATCACCTTCTGCACATTTTCGCTCTTGTGGTCGATGTCACGGCAACCTCCGAAGTCTGTACCTTCATCAATGTTCTGGCTGAGGCTTACCCCGTCTGTGGCAGCCTGGGTTGCTGTAGTTCCGCCATCATCATTCTTGCAGATGTCTGTAGATTGCATCTGGTAGGTCACTCCCTTGTAGGTTTCTGCAGGGAAGTTATACCAGCCGTCTGTATTGCGATGATTGACCACAACATCAGCTATTGCGCCTATGCCGTTGGCTTTGAACTTGGTAATCAGACTTCTGAGCTCAGCCTCAGATCCGAAAGAAGAGTTCTGATTAAAATAGTAATATGGCATATAACCCATCACCTGAGTGGTCTCCAAACATTTTCCGCTTTGTGGTAGCCAAACAAGGTCGATATAACCTTTCAGCTCATCAGCCTGCTTCTCTAAGACCTTCCATTGTGATTCATTATAAGAATCCCAGGAAAATCCTTGCAGCATCACACCACTATAGTCGTTTGCCCAACCTTGCGAATTGAGACTTGGCTCAGGCTCAGGTTCTGGCTCTGGACTTGGGGTAGGCGCTGGCGTTGGCTCAGGATCTGGAAGATCAGGGTCATTGCTGCTAGAGCATGCTCCAAGTGTGAGTGCCATTACGGCAAGGAGGGTGAAATATATCTTCTTCATAATTATCATTGTATTTTGTGATTACTTTTTTATGTTTAATTGCAAGTTGTATTCTTTTTCGTTGGCAAAGTTACGATTTATTTCATTAGCTTGTTCAAAAATTGATGCAAATCAAGTGATTTTCTTGTGCAAACGTTTGCATTCAGGCGCGCTTTTCTTCTATGTATATAATAAGGTGTATATGGTAATCTGCGGCTTTAGGAGATAATAAATATTAAAAAACTAGAAAACATTTGGCGGTCTCGTTTTTTATTGCGTAATTTGCGTTGCGTAAAAAGCGCAATGAACGTTTGTATAATGAATGATAACAAGATATGGCAAGATTGAACAATCCTTTTGTGGTATATGGCTATAAGGGAGCAGAGTATTTCTGCGACCGCCAGAAAGAGACGGAGAAAATGATTTCTTCGCTGCATAATGAACGTAACATCACGTTGGTTGCTCCACGCCGTATGGGTAAGACGGGATTAATTCATCATGTATTCCATCAGATGGAGGAGCAATACGCGGAAGTGAAGTGTTTCTATCTCGACATCTTTGCCACCAAGAATCTGGAGCAGATGGTGCAACTGATGGCTTCTGAAATCATCGGAAAGCTGGATACTGTTTCCCAATCAGCCCTTCGGAAGGTACAGGAATTCTTCAGCAGCTGGCGTCCTACTTTGACGATAGATGAATTGACAGGCATTCCTTCTTTTTCTTTAGACTTGAAACCGAGTGAAGGGAAGGAGAGTTTGAAGCGAATCTTTGAGTATTTGAAGCAATCGGAAAAGCGATGCTACATTGCCATTGATGAGTTTCAGCAGATATTAAGTTATCCGGAGGATGGGGTTGAGGCGATGATCCGTTCTTATATCCAGTTTTTGCCGAATGTATATTTCGTGTTTTCGGGCAGTCAGCAGCACCTGATGCAGGAGATGTTTCTGTCGGCAAACCGTCCATTCTTCCAGAGTTCGCTGGTGTTGTCTTTGCCTTGCATCGGGGAGCAGGTGTATCGGGAGTTTGCCAATCGCTTGTTGGCATCTCAGCACAGGTCGATAGATGAATCTACCTTTTCTTATATTTATCAGCAGTCTGATCGTGTAACCTGGTATGTGCAGTCGATATTGCATGGCATCTACGAGCATGCTTCTTCCGAGATTACGAAGTCTTTGGTAGATGAGGTGATTCTGGAGCTGATTGAGGAGCAGGCGATGACTTATCAGAACTATTGTGCCTGGCTAACCGAGAACCAGCAGATGCTTTTGGGGGCGATAGCTCGTGAGCATTTGGTATCTTCGCCGTTGAGCCAGCAGTTTATCAGCACCCACCATCTTCCAGCTACGAGCAGCGTGAAAACGGCATTAAAGGCATTGGTAGATAAGCAGCTGGTAAGCAAGACTCCGACTGGCTATCTGGTTAGTGACCGCTTCTTTGCGAAATGGCTGGTGAGAGGAGGAATCATAGCCAACTGAGGAAATGAAAATTACGTCCCGATGC
>CAVHWE010000284.1:0-3040 GCA_963639495.1 bacterium
CGATAAACTGATCAGCGAGCATGTCGCTGTTTGAACCAGTACGCAGACTGGTAGAGATTACGATTACTTTCTTCATTGTATTATCTTTTTAAATTCTTCTTCAGAAACTCCTCGATATTGTCCCAAGGAATCATTCCTTTCCCACCGCCATCGTATAGGTCGCAATGAGAGGCTCCTGGGATGATGAGCAGTTGTTTGTTGGCTGGAACCGGGTTGGGCTTTCTGGCGAAGTCGTAGCCTTCCGCCTTTCCATCCATCATATATCTGAAGGCACTTTCTCCGAAGTAACGGGAATGCGCTTTCTCTCCATGTACAATGAGGACTGCCGAACGGATTTCGTTGATGTAATAGAGGAAACGGGTGTTGGCGTAAGCCTGGCAGCCTGTGGTGCGCCAGCCGTCATTAGAATTGCCCGAACGCTTGTGGTAGCCTCGTGGTGCTTTGTAATAGGCATAATAGTCTTTTACAAACTGCGGTGCGTTCTCCGGCAATGGGTCAACCACGCCACCCGCCTGAGTGAACGATTTGTTTCTGAGGTCGGCTGTGCGAGCTTCTGCCCATGCCTTTCGTGCCGAATATCGGCTTTCTTCGCTGTCATCGGCGTCAAAGTAACCATTACCGCTTACTCTACTCATGTCATACATGGTTATTGCCGCAGTAGCCTTGATGCGAGGATCCTGTGCTGCTGCATTCAGAGCAATTCCGCCCCAGCCGCAAATGCCGATGATGGCGATTCGCCCTGCATCTACATCATCTCGCATGCTGAGGTAATCTACAGCAGCCAGAAAGTCTTCCGTATTGATATCGGGAGAAGCAGTACGGCGAGGCTCGCCAGAAGATTCACCTGTAAACGAAGGGTCGAAAGCGATGGTGATGAATCCACGCTCAGCCATGGTCTGTGCATAGAGACCTGAACATTGCTCCTTGACGGCTCCGAAAGGACCGCTCACGGCAATGGCTGGCAACTTTCCTTCAGCGTTCTTCGGAATATAGAGGTCGGCTGCAAGAGCAAGACCATATTGGGTCTTGAATGTCACTTTCTCATGATTTACCTTCTCGCTTTCAGGAAAGGTTTTGTCCCAATCCTGTACTAATTTTATCTCTTTATCCATAGTTTCTGCTTTTACTTTTGTCTGATTTCCTGCACAACAGATGAGTGCTGTTGCTATAAATGTGAATAATCTGTTCATGGTTCTATTTCTTTACAATTTTCTTTCCGTTTTCAATATAGACACCCTTGCAAGGAGTCTGTTTCAGCTTTCTCCCGTCAAGCGAATATTTTCCGCTTGGAGCCTTCCGGTCAGCAAGTGTTTGCTTCATTCCGGTAGCAGGACTTGATGAAAGTGTAACTTTTACGCTGCTACCTCCGGCATTGAGAAACGTCTTGATTTCATCCTTGCTCAATCCCTCAATCTTCCCCAGACGGGTAAATGACCAGGAATTTGTGCCATAATAAAGGCAGATGTTATTGCCCTGATACAGAATCACATCGCCAGCAGTTGTGGTGATACTCTCGTTGTTTTGTGGCAGACTGATGCCTATGTTTCCCACTTTCTCGAAGTTGCCATAGTCATCAGCCTCATAGGTGATGTCTCCCTTTTCCAACTGTGCCAGAAGTGCTCTTGTTGATGAATTGTCAACGAGCTGGCACGAAACCGTTTTTCCATTGATCGTGATGTTCATTGTGCTTGCTGATTTGTCAGATGGCGCAGCCTCTACCTCATTGCTTTGGCAAGCCATAGCCGTCAGCGCCATGAACATGATGTAAATGTGCAAAACCAATCTTTTCATATTAAACCTTTTTGTTTGATGATTAAAAACTGGTGCAAAGATACGCACATTCTTCTAAAGAGCTTATACCTTGTTTTCGGAAGACATTACCGATATTCCGTTTCTATCAAAACATTCTTCCTTGTATTTATGCAGTCTTGCGATATTCGCTCGGTGTCTTGCCCGTCTGCGCCTTGAAAAAGCGGATGAAGTGCTGCGGATATTCAAAGCCGAGACGCTGGCTTACTTGCGTGATGCTGAGGGTTTCATCTGTAAGCAGTTGGCGGGAAGCCGTAAGCAATCGGTCGTTTATCATACTCTTGGCGGTTTTACCTGTCTCGGTCTTGACCAATTCGCCGAAATATTTGGTAGAATAGCAGCATTTGTCGGCAAAGTAGGCTACGGTAGGCAGCCCTTCATGCTCCGCTTTCCGGGCAATGTATTCATCGAGCAGAGAGATGAACTTCTTTACCACCGAATGATTAATCTCCTCGCGTGTGATAAACTGGCGGTCGTAGAAGCGCAGACAGTAGTTCAGCAGCAACTCGATGTTTGAAACGATGAGTTCACGCGAATGCTTATCTATAGGATGCTGCAGTTCCTGCTTGATCATTGTGAGCACATCCCGGAAGATCTGGACCTCGGCAGCGGAGAGGTGTAATGCTTCGTTGCTCGTATAGTCGAAGAACTCGTATCGGGAGATGTTCTTGCCAAGCTGGGTGCGGTTGAGCAGGTCGGGATGGAACGCCAATACCGTATATTTGGCAAACGCAACTCCAGGAATGGGTTCCACCTTAATCGACTGTCCCGGAGCAAACGAGGTTACGGTCATCTCGTCAAAATCATATTCTGTTCTGCCGTATGACAATTTGCAGCCCTTGTTTTCCTTCAGAAAGAGGGCATAAAGTCCGTAGTGATGCACAGCCTCCTGTATAGGAGAGGTGTTCTCTATACGCGCAATGCTTACTAAGGGATGAAGCGTTTCCACCCCTATGAAGTCGTTGAACTCCTGTATGGTATTAAAGAAAAATTCCTTCATAATCCTAATGCTTTTAAATTTCTTGGGTGCAAAGATACGCACATTCTCCTGAAGAGCTTATACCTGGTTTTCGGAAGATGTTACCATTATCGGAGATTTATTCCATTCTGCCATATTTCATTTCCACGCCCTCCTTATCATACTGCTTGCGCTTGCCGGTTGGAGGCTCAGTAAGCGTGATGCGAACTACAGCCGTGCGTGAAAGGGAACGGGCGATGCTCTGGTCGAAAG
>CAVHWE010000285.1:0-3027 GCA_963639495.1 bacterium
TTTGCGGCACAGAAGATAGAGGAACTGGCTGCCATCAAGGCGCTTGCCGGGGGTGAGACTAAAGAGGGATTCTCTCATCAGGAAAAGACTGCAGAACAAGACTACGCAGCAGGCATCCAGGCTTACTTCGCTGAAAATCAGAAGGATATTGCCGACCGAAAGGTTTCTTCCCTGATTCACAACCCAGAGGTGAAAGCCCGGGTTGCCGCCCTAACCGATAAGGATTCGCAGCGCCATTCAGCATTCGAGGTACGCCAGAAGATTCAGCATTCAGAGCTCCATCTTCCGCTCTATCCTACCACCACCATCGGCTCGTTTCCTCAGACCAAAGAGGTGCGCTCATGGCGTTCCAAGTTCAGGAAGGGCGAAATTTCGGCTGCCGAATACAATCAACTGTTGAAGGAAGAAACCCGAAAATGCATAGAATGGCAGGAGGAGATTGGACTGGATGTGCTGGTGCACGGCGAGTTTGAGCGCAACGACATGGTGGAGTATTTCGGCGAGCAGTTGGCAGGCTTTGCCTTCACCCAAAACGGATGGGTTCAGAGCTACGGTTCCCGCTGCGTGAAACCACCAGTAATCTATGGTGACGTGGAGCGCAAGCAGGCGATGACCGTGGATTGGAGCACCTTCGCACAGTCGTGCACCCAGTTGCCGATGAAGGGAATGCTCACCGGTCCGGTAACCATCCTCGAATGGTCGTTTGTAAGAAATGACCAGCCCCGTTCTCTCACCTGCAAGCAGATAGCCCTCGCCATCCGTGATGAGGTTTGCGACCTGGAGCACCACAACATCAGGATTATCCAGATAGACGAGCCAGCCATCCGCGAAGGTTTGCCTTTGCGCAAGTCAGGATGGGATGAGTATCTGAAATGGGCGGTAGAAAGCTTCCGGATTTCAGCCAGCGGCGTGGAAGACAAGACTCAGATTCACACCCACATGTGCTATTCTGAGTTTAATGATATTATCGAACATATTGCTGCGATGGATGCTGACGTGATCACCATCGAGTGTTCCCGTTCGCAGATGGAATTGCTGAATGTCTTTGCCGATTTCCACTATCCTAACGAGATTGGTCCGGGCGTCTACGACATCCATTCTGCCCGAGTTCCGGAGACTCAGGAGATGGTAGATCTGCTGAAGAAAGCAGAAAGATTCATCGACAGAAGCAAGCTCTGGGTGAACCCGGATTGCGGTTTGAAGACCCGTGGCTGGGCAGAGACCAAGTCCTCGCTCATCCGCATGGTAGAGGCTGCAAAGGAATTGAGAAACGAATAACGAAAATGGCAAAAGTATTGAGAAACGAATAACAATTTGCATAGTTTTTATCAACCGAATCCCGGGGCATCATTCTATGTCTCGGGATTTTTCGTGCTCCAATAACTCTATGTCTGGAATATTTTATCATCATTCTTTTGCCCATCCAAAGAAAAGCAGTATCTTTGCAGACATGAAACAGGAAATCATAGATAAAATCAATCGATTGGCAAGTCAGGATGAGCCATTTCTCTTTGTCATCAACTATCAGGGAGACAAGTCCTTCATCCGCTTGCTATCCTATATAAACCCCGAAGAATGCCTCTTCGATTTCGAAGGAAGAAGAAACTTCTCTCATGTCAGGAAAGAGACTTTAAAGGAAGAGATACCGGAGGTTACCTGGCAGATAGAACCGCCCCTTTATAACGATTACGAGCGAAGCTTCGACATCGTGAAGAGCAACATCATGGGGGGCAACAGCTATCTTACAAATCTCACCTGCCGGATTCCCGTGAGCTGCAATCTCTCATTAGAAGATATTTTCCATCGGGCAAAAGGAAAGTATAAACTGCTGCTCAGAAGAAACGAGAATCTCAATCCCTTCGTCTGCTTTTCGCCTGAAACCTTCGTCAGAATCAAGGGCGGAAGAATCTATTCCTACCCGATGAAGGGAACCCTGGATGCCTCCCTTCCCGATGCCGAAAAGTTGCTGATGGAAGACAGGAAAGAGGCGGCAGAACACGCCACCATCGTAGATCTGATAAGGAACGACCTGAGCTGGGTGGCAGAGGATGTAAGAGTAGATAAATATCGTTACATCGACGTGCTGCACACCAACAAGGGCGACATCCTGCAAACCAGTTCAGAAATCAGCGGTAGCCTTCCCGAAGATTACAGGAATCATCTGGGCGAAATCCTCGATGCCCAGCTCCCAGCCGGTTCCATCACGGGCGCCCCGAAGGATAAAACCATGCAGATCATCCACGAGGCAGAAGGCTACGACCGCGGCTTCTACACGGGCATCATGGGAATCTACGACCAGGGCGAACTCAACTCAGCCGTCATGATAAGATTCATAGAAGAAGAAACTTCGCCTTCCAAGACAGAAAAAGGAAAGAATTCTGAAGTAAGCCGAGAATTGTATTTCAAGGCAGGTGGCGGTATCACCTCGAAGAGCGATTGCCGGAGGGAATACGAGGAAGTGATTCAGAAAATCTATCTTCCGATTTAAGAAAATCCATCTTCCGAATATTAGGAAATCGATTACACAAAAAATTATGAGAATTATGAAACAGCAATTTGTAGAAACAATAAAGATCAAGAACGGCAAGGCTCTGGCCCTGCCCTATCATCAGGCAAGAATGGAGAGAACCATCCACAGGTTCTTTCCAGCCCTCGCATCTGAAGAAATAAAACTCTCATCCCTCATTTCCCCAAAAGAGGAAATGAACCTTTACAAGGCACGAGTGGTTTATGGCATCCAGGGCGTGGAAGCCATCGAGTACGCCCCCTACAAGATGAAGGAGATTCATTCCCTCAAGGTGGTAGAGGATAATAATATCGACTACACCTATAAGAGCACAGACCGAAGTGCGCTCAACGCCCTGGTAGCCCAGAAGGACGATTGCGATGAAATCATCATTGTAAAGAACGGGCTCATTACCGATACCTCCTTCACCAATCTCGCCCTTTTTGATGGCAACAGATGGCTCACCCCCAAGCATCCCCTGCTCCAGGGAACCAAGCGTGCCCAGCTCCTGGAAGCCGGCA
>CAVHWE010000286.1:0-3016 GCA_963639495.1 bacterium
TCTTCAAGAAGGGCAAGTTCTATTATCTGATGTGTGCAGAAGGTGGTACAGGCGGATGGCACAGTGAGGTTATCCTGCGTGCCAAGAATCCGATGGGACCATGGGTGGAATGCCCTAACAACCCTATCCTTACCCAGCGTACCGGTCTCGACCCTAACCGCAAGGACCCTGTATCAAGTGCCGGTCATGCCGACATCGTAGAAGATGGCAAGGGCAACTGGTGGGCAGTGTTCCTGGCTTGCCGCCCTTACGAGGAAGATATGTACAACACAGGTCGCGATACTTATCTCCTGCCAGTAACATGGAAGGATGGATGGCCAGAGATTCTTGCCAAGAACACTCCTATCTCTAGCGTTGGAGAAAAGGCTGGCTTGAAACCTGCAGAAAAGAATGAGTTCTCAGGCAACTTCTCTTATGTGGATAACTTCGAGGTAGATAACAACAAGGCGGGTCTGAAGGAGTTGAATCCTCGCTGGATGTTCCTCCGCGACTTTACAGATTGCTACAAGGTAGAGAATGGCAAATTGAAGATGAACCTCCTGCCAGGCAATATCTACAAGCGTGAGCCGATGTCAGCTATCTGGGCTCGTCAACAGCACGGCACATTCACAGCAGAGACTGAAATCAACTTTACTCCTCGCAACGACAAGGATATCGCAGGTCTGGCACTTCTCCAGAAGGAAGACCACAACTTCGTATTGGGTAAGACCATGAAGAAGGGCAAGCTGATGATTACCCTGACCCGTGCCGAGAAGAACAACGTAACTATCGCCTCTGCTCCTATCAAGGGAGGTAAGCTGAAGCTGAAGGTAGAAGGTCATGACAGATATTATGATTTCTATTATGCTGAAGAAGGCGGCAACTGGCAGCTTCTTGCCAAGGGTGTGGATGCCTCTAACCTGAGCACCCAGAAGAGCGGCGGCTTCCTCGGTGCCTGCATCGGTCTCTATGCTTCTTCCAACAAGGAATAAGGATTTGAGAAAAGATTAACGTTTTAGGAATAGATAATAAAAGAGAAGGTTGATACCTCGCGTTTTGCCTGGTATCAACCTTCTTCTTTTATTTATTCTTCACAATATCCAATGTCATTTTTCCTACCCAGATGGCGCTCTTGCCGTTCTGGTCGACTGGCACCGGTTTGCCATCGAGATTATTCAGATACTCCAACTGCTTGAAGTAGGTATGGCTATGACCGCCCAGTATCAGGTCGATGTCGCGGGTGGCTGGGGCTACCTCAGAATCGTCGATGCCATCTATCTTCCAGCCCAGGTGGGAGATGCAGATGATGACATCACACTTCTCTTTCTTCTTCAATATCTCTGTCATTTCCTTTGCCTTGGCGATAGGATCGAGATACTTGATGCAGCCATAGTTGGCTTCGGTTACCAAGCCGGCAAGTTCCGGACACAAGCCGAAAACGCCAATCTTCAGTCCCTTGCGCTTGATAATGGTATAAGGCTTTACGACATTTGCCAGTTCGGTACCGGTGAAATCATAGTTGGAGCAGACGATAGGAAACTTCGCCATCTTGAAGATGCGCACCATGTTGTCTATTCCGAAATCAAACTCATGGTTGCCGATGGTAGCAGCATCATATTTCATCTCGTTCATCAGTCCTACTTCCACATCTCCCTTGAAGAGAGAGTAATAAGGTGAACCCTGTGAGAAATCGCCACTGTCAAAGAGCAGCAAGTCGGGATTCGCCTTACGTTCCTGACTGATCATCGCCACCCTACGGAGGAAACCGCCACGATTTGCTGTTGCGGTATCTGCGAGATTCGGATTGATGGGCATCACGCATGAATGCGTATCGTTGGTATGGAGCACTACGAGCTGCTTTACCACCTTTGCCTCTTTCTTAGTTTTAGCCTGAACGGCTGCCGGCTGCATCATGAAGGATGCCAGAACCAGACCTATATATAATAATGTATGTTTCATCAGAATTATCAACTATAAACTATTAACTATTCTACCACGCAGCGGCCTTCAATCTTAGATTCCACCACCTTGCCCTGTGCCTGCATCTCACGGAAATAATTCATGATGATGTAGCGCACATTATTCTCTTTCTGCTTAGGAGCAAAGACATCGGTTCCGCTCTTGAAGGCTACGAGCTGGTCATTACCTTCGGCAAGATAATCGAGGGTTGCAACGCGGTAACTCTTTTCCGGATCAACTGGTTCACCATTCAGGGTAACGCTCTTCAGCTTGCCCTCCTTGGTGATAACCATTCTAACAGCATGGCTCAAGCCTTCGCCTCCACGATGAGCTATCTGCTGGAAGAGTTCCAGAACCTTATCGCCCTTCAGGGTCAGGAAACAGATTTTGTTCTCGAAAGGAGCCATATCGTTCACATCGCCTACAGTAACCTTACCCTTGGCAAGATTAGAACGGATTCCGCCCATATTGTAAACAGCGAAAACCGGCTGTTCTTCAAACTGCTTGCCACCCCATACCAGGATGTCACAGAGCAAGTTACTGAGTTCGCTCTCCGGACGGTGACGGGTCATATCATGAGCAATGTTACCCACAACAGGGCCCATGATACTGTCTACCTTACTCTTATAAGGAGCGATAAACCTAGCTGCCTCAGCATCAGGCTGTGCATCCCATTTCTGATCAACCAATATTCGGGTTCTCTCCACCTTCGCCACCTTGAATTTCTGGGCGAAAGCCGGACTTGCCACCAGCAGCATGACTGCCGAAGCAAGGTAAATCTTGATACTATTTTTTTTCTTCATACTTTATACACTAAATACTTTTAGAGCGCAAAGATACAAAATAAATCGGCGAAATCGGCAAAATCGGCGAGAAAATTCCATTGCAGAAGTAAAGAAAACAAAAAAACAAAGGGAAAAAGTGAAGAAAGTGTCTGAAAATTTGCGAGATACAAGAAAAAGTAGTAACTTTGCACCCGCTTTTCGGCGTAACCGCTGTTGTCTGGGCAGAAGTGTTGTCCAAGTCCATGTTGCGTTGGAACGACAAACAATTTTTAATTTTATACAAAAAATGGATT
>CAVHWE010000287.1:0-2984 GCA_963639495.1 bacterium
GGGCTCGTTAGGGACTTACACCCATTAGACAATATACATGCTAGTCAAACCAAAAAAATGGTGTGCCTATAACTTATGGCACACCATTCTTCACATTTAATATTCTATCTCAAAACCACCTTCTTGCCATTATGGATATAGATACCCTTGGTTGGGTGTTCTACCCGCTGACCCTGAAGCGTGTACCAGCCGGAGTTCTGTCTGGTCTCCTGACCGCTGATATTCTCAGCACTCTCGACCTGCTCGATGCCCGTAGTGCCATCATTCCAACCGCCATCGATGCTTCTTGAACGGGAAGCACTGGTCTTGGAAATCTTCAGATGACCTACCACTACCTCAAGCCATGAACCACTGCCACCCCAGCTGTTTGCCACAGGAGTGAAGCGGAAATGATAGTAACCCGTGCGGGAAGCGGTGAACCATACCTTGCCACTGTTGCTGCCAAAAGTGTTTGCACTGGTGTTCTTGTTCACATTCTTGGTACACTGGATAATCTGAGAACCCAGCACGTTGTTGCTCTCGTCGAGAACCTCACACTTCAGATAAGGAGACCCCGACCACGCCACGGCATTATAAGAGAATACATAGCTGCCCTGCTTCAACGAGAAGCCATAGCCCCAAGTAGAACCAAACTCAGCGTAGCCTGCCTTGCTGGCATCGCTCTGACGGATGTAAAGACCCGTAGAAAAATCACCACCGGCAAACTTGAAGATGCGTGGACCTATGCCAGCAGCACCAGCAGCCTTCTGCTCTCCGGCATCAACAATCTTCCATCCGGCAGGAACCTGTCCCACGGCATTCAGTGCCAGCGGATTTCCCTTGAAGTAAAGAGCCACATTGCCTACCAGAGCCTCAACCCAGGCACCACCTGTGCCCTTGGCATCTGCCACAGGGGTGAAACGTACACGGTAGTTGCCCTTGATCATGGAATAGAAAGAGAGAAATACCTTGTTGGTACCCGAGAGATAAGCACCCGCCTTGCCATTCGCATTGCCATTTGCCTTGACGATGGTAGAAGCAAGAACAGCATTCTGAGGGTCGAACACCTCCACCTTCATATATGGAGCACCCTTCCATGCTGCCACATTGCAGCTCAGCTCATACTCGCCATATACCAGAGGCAGGGTATAACCATTGGTATTACCATATTCTATATAGCCAGCCTTATCGGCAGAAACAGTTCTCACATAGAAAGCATTCTTGAAATCACCAGAGAAATTCAAGATGCGAGGACCTCTCGACTTATTGCCGGCATAAACCTGATTGCCATTATCTGCCACCGTCCATCCCGAAGGAACGAATCCGCTGCCATTGCCCCACGATTTGATGATGTTCTCGCCCTGGGTATTGCCAGAAGTAGAAGAACCGGTAGAAGGCTGAGTATTCTGGTTAGAAGAAGACGTACCAGCAAACTTATGAGCATAGTCTTTCTTAGAATACTCATAATACCAGTAGAAACAGGTCAGACCGCATGCCTCAGGATTAGCCTCCAATCCTGCCTTGATTTCACCAGTTTTCAGGAAGTTGTCGATATCAAGATAATCATCAGTACTGGTCAGCGTCATGCTGATGTTTCCGAAATGATCCATCACCTTCTTCCAGGCATTGCCCCATTTGCTTGTGGTAGCAGTTCCCCATGAACCCAGGTTGCTGGCCACCCACTGTCCAAACTCATTATACTTACCTGTACCAGGTTTCTCCGGACTCCAGTCTATCTCAGAAACAAGAATCGGTTTATTTTTTACCACAGGCACCTGCTTCTGGAAATTATAGATGAAAGCATTGGAATCATAGCTGGTATCACTTGCCCCATACCATCCCGGATACACATGCACGGCATAGCCGAAGTTGCTGTCGGAAACAGGATAAGAGGCATAATTCTCATACTGGCTCTGGTAGCCCGTGCCAGGAATCCAGATAATACCCTTGAAGCCATTCTTACGAATCACATCAACCACTGGTTGGAAATAATCTCGCATGGCTGTGGCAGAACTCTGACCATACCTATTATATATATGAACAGGCTCGTTGGCAAGTTCCAGGGATACGATGCCTGAATTATTCTTCACCCAACTGTTGCTGGAAACAATGTTCCACACCGTTTTAAGATAATTCTGATAAGCATCGCCTACCTTCAAATCCTTAGGACATACGCCTGGAGGACGAATCACCACATACAAGCCATGATTGATGGCCTTCTGCGCAATAGGCAGATAAAGGGCATCAAGATACTTCTGCAAACGGGTAGCACTGAAACGCGATATATTAGCCTCTCCAGTATCAGAACCCGTTGACTTCTTGTTGGGATCATTGGTCCAGCCTGGTTCGAGATGAAGACGGAAGATATTACAATAGGTACCTTTGGCAGGATTCTGGAGTGCTCCAAAAATCTTGTCATAATAGCTTATGCATGCCGAGATGTTATTGTCGGTACAGCTATACCCCCAACGATATTTGTTGAAGTAAGGACTCGGTGTATCCATCACACCATGCAAAACCACTTTGTTGCCATAGGCATCATTCAACTGATTGCCATTCACATGAAGCGGCGAAACCACTCCAAACTGGGCGAACAGACATGACGGTAGCAACACAGCCGCCAATATCGCCAAAAATCTCTTTTTCATTTGTTTTTAGGTTGAAATATAAAAGTTTAAAATTGTTATGATGCCGATGATTTTCACCGGCTTTCTTTATTAAAGCTGTTAAAACGATGCAAAAATAGCGATTTATTCGATTCATTACTTTATCTCATGTAACAAATACTTTGTTATGGTTTTCATGTCGAATAATTATCTAAGAGTGTCTGTTTTATAAAACAGAAAAGATGACCCCGCATTTTGCAAGGCCATCTTTTCTGTTGCTACTCCCCAAACTTCCACCAATCCAGGAAGAAGAGGTTCTGCTACTAAGGGAACTATTTTGCCCAATCCAATACGATCGTCTTATCTTCATCAATCATAAAGTTCATACCAATCTTTTCC
>CAVHWE010000288.1:0-2967 GCA_963639495.1 bacterium
TGTTTCTGATGGAGATAAAATATAAAGTTTCATAAATTATACCCTAGGGTATAATACCTTTGGGTATAATTTTGTAACTTTGCAGAGAATCAAGACTTTAAGCATATGAATAAGATACCATTCGAATATGGTTCTATCGCTGAAAATGAATATTTCATTGATAGAATAGAAGATAGAAGAGACCTCAAGACTTTTCTTGGAGGAGGCATCAACGTGATGCTGATTTCTCCAAGACGATGGGGCAAGTCTTCACTTGTCAAAGCAGCAATGGAAGAGCTGAAGCAAGAGCAGAAGGACATAAGAGTATGCTATCTGGATGCCTTCAAGATTTTCTCCGAGGAAGAGTTCTACAACAAGTTTGCAAGTGCAATACTCCAAGGAGTTTCTTCCACGATGGAAAAGAGATGGGCCGACATCGTAAAGTTCGTCCAATCCATATCTCCAAGCCTTAACATCAATAGCGACCCGGTGAATGCCGTAGAAGTAAATCTAAACTTCAAACCTTTGAAGGAAAGTGCCGAGGACATTCTCAATCTACCTGAAAAGATTGCCAAGGCAAAAGGCATCCATGTCATTGTGTGTATTGATGAGTTCCAACAATTGGCAAACCTGCCCGACTGGAAGCGCCTGGAAGGAACTATGCGTTCAGTATGGCAAGGACAACACAGTACTACCTACTGTCTCTATGGCAGTAAACGCCATATGATGATGGATATATTCGGCAACTCGAAGAATCCATTCTATCGTTTTGGACAGATGATGACATTAAAGAAGATAGCAAAGGAATACTGGAAGCCTTTCATTCACGACAGTTTCTACAATCACGGCAAGTCTATCAGCGATGATATGATAGAGCGAATTTGCAATACCGTGCAATGCCATTCCTGGTACATGCAGCAATTCTGCTTTCTCATCTGGACGCGTACGGCAACAGAGGTGACAGAGGAAATCTATCAGTCGCAGTTAACCAAACTCCTGGATACCAATGCCGATATGTTCATTACCGATATTGATGGCATGCCTGCCTCACAGATAGCATTCCTGCGTGCCGTCTGCATGGGAGAGACCCATTTCAATGCCCAACAGGTTGTAGCAGAATATGGACTCGGTGCTCCACGCACCATAACCAAAAACAAAAAGACTCTTGTAGAAAGAGACTTCATAGAGAAATCGGGCGATGGCTTCAAGATGGTTGACCCCGTCTTCGAACTGTGGTTCAAACGAGAATACTGCAACATCTTACATCAATAAAATATAGAAAAACTATATAAACAGTAATCCCCCACCACGCTATGGCTGCGTGATGGGGGATTAACTGTTTTAGGAGATTCAAGAGGCTTTATGCTGAGAGGGTAAGCTTCTGCCAGATTTCGGTGTCGCCACCTTTCAGCTTCTTGCAGAGACCACGCTTGGTCCAACGGCTTATCATCTTACGGATGGTCTCACGACTGGCTCCGTCGCCACGCTCACGGCTGGCATCGAAGAGGGTGAACTGCTCAGGGAGCTGGGCGAAGAGCAGGGTGTTACGGGACTTATAGACAGGGATAGCCTCGTTGTCCTGCTGCTGCTTGTCGAGACGCAAGCCAAACATCTCCATCTGCATGGCGAGCACGTAGTCGGCCACAGCCTTGGCAAAACGGATGCAGGCATCAGTCTCCTCTCCGGTCTGCTCCAGGATGTGGAAGATGACGCCACAACGGAAGCCGATGACGGCAGAACGGCGACGGTACACATCCATCACACGATCGGCATTAGCCAGGGCAAGCTGTCTCTTCGCTTCGAGCCACTGGCAGAACTCCTCGCACATGCGGGGCAGCTCCATCACGCCGTGGCTACGCTCCAGCAGACTTACCGCCTTGAGGATGTTTGCCTGCTCCTCCTCGGTGTAGCCGTGGTGCTGGCTGAGGGGTGCGAAGGATGTATCTGGCATCTTGGCGAGCATCATGCGGGAAGAAGATCCGTCCTCGATGTTATCATCGGTGAAGAACTTCTGGAAGATGTTCTGGGTGCAGCAGCCCGTGAAGTTGAGCTGGGCGTGGGTTACGCCGCTGGTAGCTGTGATGTAGTCCTGACCCACCTCGCTCTGGTCGAACGCCTTACGGAAGTAGTCGCCGAACACCTTCCATACGCTCTTCATCGAACCGAGCTCCTCGCTGAACATATACATGGTGTGGCCGTCGGCACAGAGCTGACGACGCATCAATGCCGACTTCGAGATGGTATCGCCAATGTGACGGATGCAAGGCTTCGGATCTACTACACCCTTCTTGCCCTTGTGCTGCTGATACCAGGCTTCATCTTCACGAGGTTTCTCATCGTCCTTATCCATCTTCTTCGCCCAGATGTTCTCGATGCGGCGGCATACGCCCTTACCCGATGCCTGCTCGCCGATGATGATAGACATGAGTGCCATCGGAGTTTCGCTGCCGTCGCAATACTTCGCCTTCAGACGGTCTGCGTAGGTTGCGGCAATAGGGAGGGCAGAGAAGAGGGCAGGCACGCGTGCCTCTGCAGCTACGCCAGAGAGCGAGTCGCGGAGTCCGAGTGGAAGCTGGTCTACAGGGAATTCGTAAAGTGGTTGTGTACTTGCTTTAGCGGCTAAAAGGTTCTCTATGTTTTTAACAATCTTATTCTCCATAATTATTTAATGTTTAAAAGTTAGTTTGTCGGAATATCCGGTAAACGGGGGCAAAAATACGACTATCTTCTGTAACCGCCAAATTTGAGCGTGTGATAAGGCCCGAAATTCAGCAGCCATTCGGGGCAAATTGTGTTAAAAAATCTAAGTCATAGTTTTGTGGGTCAGAAAACATAGGTTCTTATGTGCTAAATCATAGTTTCTCGGGTGCCAGATTATAGCTTCTCGGATAACAGGTTCTCGTCTCAATCCGTGACCTCCTTTTCCTTTTTCTTCCTTTCTCATAAAAAAATAACACGGACAAATTGAATTTGTCCGGACAAATTGTC
>CAVHWE010000289.1:0-2960 GCA_963639495.1 bacterium
TATTCTCATTTTATGATAATCATAAAGTGATTATTTATCTTCCTTAAGATACCAGCCTTTGATGTATCCGGAATAATGCTTGGCAAACTCCTCGGCTTGCCTCGACAAGGGAAAGAAGTATGTGGCTACCATCTATCAGGATGCAAAGAATGCCAACTACAAGACAAATCCTCAGGCTTATGTCATCACCAAGAAGACTGTGACCAGCAAGTCTGTCTTGAAGTTGAACTCTGTTGCAGGTGGCGGATTTGCAATTAGCATTCTTGCACAATAAAATGCAGAATTTTGAGTTATTATGAAAGAAAGTTTTCTTGAATTAATAATGATGCTCATGAAAAGAATGAATAAAATGTTGTTGGTTGCTGCTTTGGCGGCAACCACACTTTCTGCTCAGGCAGAACAGAAGAAGGGACCGGCTTGGTTGAGTGATGCACTTTTCTATCAGATTTATCCATCTTCCTATATGGATACTGATGGCAATGGTATTGGTGACCTGCCGGGTATCACTTCCAAGTTGGATTACATCAAGTCGCTGGGTGTGAACGCCCTCTGGCTCAATCCGATCTTTGAGTCGGGATGGTTTGATGGTGGCTATGATGTCATCGATTTCTACAAGGTGGATCCTCGATTCGGTACCAATACCGATTTGGTTACATTGGTCAATGAGGCCCATAAGCGTGGCATGAAGGTTTGTCTCGACCTGGTGGCAGGACATTCCAGCACCAAGTGTGCTTGGTTTAAGGAGTCTTCCGAGAAAGATCCTAACCAGCGTTACAGCGACTATTATATCTGGATGAACGATATTCCTGAGAGCGAGAAGAAAGAAATAGAAGCCCGTCATCAGGAGGCAAGTCCGGAGTCTAGTACCCGAGGCAGATATGTGGAGGCGAATGCTCCTCGTGCCAAGTATTATGAGAAGAATTTCTTCGAGTGCCAGCCAGCCTTGAACTATGGCTTTGCTCATCCAGACCCAAATCATCCTTGGGAGCAGAGCGTAGATGCGCCTGGACCACAGGCTGTCCGCAGGGAGATACGTAACATCATGGCTTTCTGGTTTGATAAGGGTGTGGATGGCTTCCGTGTAGATATGGCGTCATCGCTTATCAAGAACGACCCCGACAAGAAGGAGGTTTCCAAGCTCTGGAAGGAGATGCGTGCCTGGAAGGATAAGTATTATCCAGAGACCGTCTTGATTTCTGAGTGGGCTAATCCGCAGCAAGCCATTCCTGCCGGCTTCAACATCGATTTCTACATCCATTTCGGTCTTAAGGGCTATGCCTCTCTGTTCTTCGACCGCAAGACTCCATGGGGCAAGTGGGAGCAGAGCTATCAGAACTGCTATTTCGACAAGCAGGGCAAGGGTTCGCTTAAGGAATTTAGCGAGAACTATACCAAGGCTTTCAATGCCACCAAGAATCTCGGCTACATCGCTGTTCCATCTGCCAACCACGATTACCAGCGCCCTAACATCGGTACCCGCAATACGCCAGACCAGTTGAAGGTGGCGATGACCTTCTTCCTCACCATGCCTGGTATTCCGTTTATCTATTATGGTGATGAGATTGGTATGAAGTATCAGATGAATCTCCCTAACAAGGAGGGTAGCAATGAGCGCTCTGGTACCCGCACTCCGATGCAGTGGACCAAGGGCAAGAATGCCGGCTTCTCAACGAGTGCGCCTGATAAACTCTACTTCCCTGTAGATACGGAAAACGGAAAGTTGACCGTTGAAGCTCAGCAGGGAGATCAGAATTCTCTGTTGTCATATACCCGTAAGTTGACCGCTTTGCGTCATTCTGCAAAGGCTCTTGACAATGAGGGTGATTGGAAGCTTCTGAACCAGAAGGGGCAGGAATATCCGATGGTATATGAGCGTACTTTGGGTGAGGAGAAGTATGTTATTGTCGTGAATCCTGGTGCCAAGGCAGCCTCTCTCAATATCAGCTCCGTAGGTGGTAAGGCCGTTTCTGTTCTTTCCACAGGAAAGGTTGTGTATAAATCAGGAAAAAAGACTGATGTGATTAAAGCTTCTGGCATAAGTGCCGCCATATTCAAGGTGGAAAGATAGAACTCTATCTTCTATGGGAGTGCTTTCTCCTGCCATCGCCTAGAACAAACAGAACAGGAAGCCTCGAAAGAAGCTGAAGAAGGGAGTATCACTGCTGTTTTGCTGTTGGTGGTAATTTTATAAAAACAGAAATGCGTCCGTATTGTGCGGGCGCATTTTTGTTTTACGGTCACGAATCATCTTCATCATGCAGCTTTTACTACACGTCGTTAACCTACTAATACGATGATAGTCTCCTTGCCAAGATACCTTTCTATCAATCTTCCTTCAGATACCAGTCTTTGATGTATCCGGAATAATGTTTGGCAAACTCTTCGGCTTGTCCAGGAGCGCAGGCTTTCACCTTCTTGGCTGGAATACCTGCCCAAATCTCATGTGCTGGAACTTTAGTGCCATGGGTAACCACAGCACCTGCAGCAATGATAGCTCCTTCGCCGATATCAGCCTTGTCTAGCACGGTGGCATTCATGCCGATGAGTGCGCCTTTTCTGACTGTGGCTCCGTGGACGATGGCCCCATGTCCCACAGATACATCATCCTCTAGAATGCAAGGCATCGTACCGGTTTGATGGATGCAGGCGCAATCCTGCACATTTACCCTGTTTCCACATCTGATGGCATCCACGTCAGAGCGCAATACCGCACTATACCAGATGCTGCAGTCATCGCCAAGAATACAATCGCCGGTCAGTACGGCATTCTCAGCGATAAAACAATTCTTTCCCCATCGGGGAGTCTTTCCCTCTACTGTCTTTATGATAGCCATATTAAATATGTATATGTTTTACAATTCGGGTGCAAAGGTAATAAAAATATTGAAATCATACGCAGCATTTTACAGAAAAAGGGTTGCAATCCTCGAAAAGATGGATTACAACCCTTTATACCTTAT
>CAVHWE010000290.1:0-2934 GCA_963639495.1 bacterium
CCCAGGTATCAGAATAGTGGAAGTCAATCATCAGACGGAAGCCGAGCTGCTGAGCACGCCAAGCCTTGGCGATGACATCATCCTTGCCACACCAGCCACCTTCCGGATTTACCCAGACACGCAGACGGATGGAATTGGTTCCCTCTTCGCGGAGGAGTTTCATACATTCTGTAGCCTTTCCATTCTGATTATAGAATTTCACACCGTCCTTCTCCATCTCTGAGAGCCAGGAAACATCGGCGCCCTTGGCAAAACCGCTCATATCGTATGTTTTCTCCTTTTCGGGAGTGGTATTATCATCATTGCTGCAACTCGTGCCCGTAATAGAGAACAAGAGCGCTGTAGCCAGCAACATGGCTTTTCCTAATATATTCTTCATTGTTTTACTTTTAGGTTGCGTTTTGCGTTTAAAATTGTTTTCGGTTGCAAAAGTAGGGAAAAGAGAAAAAAACAGCAGACAGATTTCAGACAAAAATAAAGAAAAAACGGACAAAAGCAAATCTTTATCTAGCTTTTGTCCGTTTTGTCATTTAAAAAGCAGGAATCTTTATCGGATTCATACCTGATATCTCGCCGGTAACAACTTTCCTGTTAGAAAATTACCTTCTTCTTTAGAAAATTACCTTCTTCACACTTACATGTCCATCATGGTTCACCTTCTTGACGATATTGATACCTTTCTGAGGTGCAGAAAGACGGGAACCTGCCAAATCATAATACTCTATGCGAGAGGAGCCGGTTTCTGCTAACATGTCGGTATGGGAAATACCGGTTGTAGCACTTGTCAATACCTTTCCTTCTGCATCGTAGGTCTTACCTGTGCTGTAGTTCTTGATGGCATGATCGAGTTCAGACATATCTACCGTAGGAAGTGCAGAGGTATAAGCCTTCCAGATTTCCACCTTACCTGCACCAGAATACTTCTCGCAGATAGCAGGAACATCCACCGTCTTGTCGAGATAATGCTGGGTGTAAGAGGATGTGGTTTGAGTAGGAACCCAATCTGTCTTGGTTACAGGAAGAGACTTGCTAACCTTAGCGCCATCAATATTAGTATATCCCTCCATCAAATTGTTACAACCCTTATAGATGCAGTCATAACCTTCTGCCTTAGAGATATTCAAACTACCACCTCTATCAGAGCGGATAGGCGACTTCGTATCTTCGAAATAGCAACCTTCTTCGTATGCCACAGCTCCTGTACGGATATCCCAGCCATCCTCGCAACCACGCATATAGTTATTATAATAATGTACATGACCACCACGCTGGAGAGGAAGACGGGAGCCTTCTATCTGATTAAAGAAATTATGATGGAAAGAGATGGTGCGGCAGTTCTCATAAACATCTGAATCACCCTTACCCCACAAGCAGCTCTTGTCATGGTCGTGGAAATAGTTATAGCTGAATGTCATCCACTGCACATTGTTCTTGCAGTCGAGCAAACCATCATAGCGGTCTTTATTGGCTGCACCACCATTGAAGAATTCACAATGGTCTATCCAGATATGTCCACCCCAGTCGGTCTTGGCACTTACCTTATCTGCCTGGATTCCGATGCAGTCAGGGTCACCCACTTCTACCTGTGCTCCATTACGCCAAGCCACAATCTTATTCTCACCTGTTCTGAGCACAGGAACGCCCTTCATGGTGAAACGGCAGTTACGGATAATAATGTTATCAACCGACTGCATCACGAAAGTGATATGAGAAAAGAGAGGAGCCTCACCTGTTGTTGGGTTCACCACGCCAATCAAAGTCTTATTAGGAGCAACCATAATGCGCTCGCCATAGACAGACTCCACACCAGACTTTCCACTCTGGTCATCAAGCAAGCGACCGGTACTCAGATCATCCACATAGCACTTGATGCCTGTAGTAATATCATGATCTACGATAACAATGTATGGGTCTGCTGCCTGAAGATAAGCCTGCAGCTGAGAGAAGTTATCAGCCTTTACCACCTTACCACTGGCACCACCGGTAGTTCCTCCGGCACGAAACCAGTTAGTTCCAGGAGTACCTTCATAGGCAGCGAAGCCATCTATAGAGAAGTCACGACCATCCTGGGTCTGTGCATTTGCCATCATTGAGAAGCCACAGAAGAAAGCAGAAGCCAAGAGAGTTTTACGACAAACAGCCTTAAGCTGTGCAGAAACGATAGAGTTTATTTGTTTCATTATAGGATTAGTTGTTATTTAATTTATTCCTTTGAGAAAAAAGGGCTGTCCTCATCATGAAAAGACAGCCCTTAGTTTGTTTCACGTTATATTTCCTTCCCTCATTGGGAAAAACATGTTTATTATTCTGTTACAGGTACAAGTTTGATGAGAGCGATTGTAGTTTTATCACCCTTTGTAATCTTATGAGCACCTGCCTCAAGCACAACTGTTGTAGGAGCTCCTGCCTGCTTTACGCCATCTACCTTTACATTAGTGTTTGTACCAGAAAGACCATAATATACATACAGAGTCATCTTCTGAGATGTGGTGAAAGAAACTTCAGTTTTACTTTCCATCTTAAGACTTGCTGTATAAGTTGTACCATCAATAACTGTTTCTTCCTTTTTAACATTCTTAGCTTCACCTGTCAAAGCAAATGAAGTGTTAGAAAGAGTACCATCAGTTGCAAAACTGCAAGTTACTGTACCCTCAATAGGAGTTACTGTGCTGCCTCCTTCTGAACCACCAGTAGAGCCACCAGTGCTACCACCTTCACCAGAACCAGAACCAGAACCACCAGTCTCACCACCTTCAGTAGAACCACCTTCGCCAGAAGCATTGCTCTCACCGAACACTTTAACAACACCAGAAGTATAAGCATCAAGAATGCTTGCCAAAGCAGGCCATGGCTGCTGATGACCATTTGTTACGACTGTTTCATCAGGAATAACGAAATCAATATCGCCATGATTCAAACGACCTGCACCATAGA
>CAVHWE010000291.1:0-2908 GCA_963639495.1 bacterium
CCATGATGTTGGCTTTGGTTTCTATGTGTGTAGCATTCAGCTCTTGCAGCAGTGATGATGATGACAATAATGGTGCTGGCTCTTCAGCAACAGCAGAACAGGTTGTTGGTACTTACGTTGGTGAAACAATGTCTATTGCTTTGGCAGGTCAGGGTGATATGGACCCATTGGAGAATGCAACTTTTAAGTTGGAAAAAGTTGATGATAGTCATGTAAATATCATCCTTCCTGCATTTGGATCTGCACCTATGGCTTTACCTTCAATTACAGTGAAGAATCTTGCTGTAACAGAGTCAAATGGTACTTATTCTATTCCTGAAACCAGTTTTGATCAAACATTGGAAAATGGCAAAGGTATTTCTAAATCAGCTATTAAAGCAACTATAAAAGATGGTAAAATGCAGATTACTTTTGTTTTGAAGTATGGTAATATGCCTTTTGTTATGAACTGTTCTTCAAATGCAACAAAGAAGTAATTGTCGATGAAACAAAAGATATTCGCACTATTCCTGATCCTTTGCGGATTGTGCCTGAATCTGAAAGCCGAAACCCAGGGCGATGTCGTGGGTAGGGTGCTCGATGATTCGGGCGCACCTCTGGCGGGTGCTACCGTCCAGATTTTGCATGCAAAGAGTGGGGTAACAACTGATGAAGACGGATATTTCCGCATTCCTTACAGCAAGGATGGAGCGGTGAGAGTGAAGGTGAGCTTTGTGGGCTATCAGACTCAGACTTTCGTACTGAAAGCGGATGAGAGAAAAGGTGAGCAGCATGTGCTTCGCCTTCAACCGGATGCTACAGCCCTCGATCAGGTGGTAGTTACCGCAACCCGAACTCCGAAGGCTTTGAAGGATGCTCCTGTGGTAACCCGTCTGATTACCGCCAATGATATCAAGATAGCTGATGCTACCAATATCCAGGACCTCCTCACCGAGCAGATGCCGGGTCTGGAATTCGGCTATGCCATGAATCAGGAGACTTCTCTCAACATGAATGGTTTCGGTGGAAACGCCGTGCTCTTCCTCGTAGATGGCGAGCGATTGGCTGGTGAAACCATGGATAATGTAGATTATAGTCGTCTGAACTTGGATAATGTAGGACGTATCGAGATTGTGAAAGGTGCTTCTTCGGCACTCTATGGTGCCAGTGCCGTAGCCGGAGTCATCAACATCATCTCCCGTGAAAACAGCGAACCTTGGACTGCCAATGTCAATACCCGCTACAACGACTTTAACAAGGAGTGGCGTCATGGTGGAAGCTTCAGCTTCAATGCCGGAAAGTGGAATTCGCAGACCAGCATCCAGCGCACCACATCGGATGAGGTTCAGCTCACTAGTCCTTTCGATACAGAATCCAACATCATCAATATATATGGTGGCGAGACCTTCAATGTGAAAGAGCGACTTACCTACAAGCTCTCTGATAAGGTAAAACTGATAGGTCGTGGCGGTTATTTCAATCGTATCAGCAAGCGCAGCAACTATGATGATCATTACATGGATTATTCTGCCGGACTGAAGACCGTGATGAATCTTTCGGAGAATGATAATCTGGAGATTTCTTACGGCTTCGACCAGTATGACAAGGCTCGATATGTGAATAATGAGCGTACTCACGACCACGATTACACCAATCGACAGAACGTGGCTCATGCCCTCTATTCTCACATCTTCGGAGCCAACACGCTCACCGTGGGTGGCGATTTCATGAACGATTATCTCACCACCTATCAGTTTGCCGACAACACATCGCATACGCAGAACTCGATGGATGCCTTCGCCCAGTTCGACTACAATCCACTGAAGTGGCTCAACATCGTGGCTAGTCTTCGCCATGACTATTACTCTGCCTCCAAGCAGAATGCCACCACGGCTCGCTTGGCGCTGATGACCAAGTGGAAGGGCTTTTCCATTCGTGCCAACTATGCAGGCGGATTCCGTGCGCCTACCCTGAAGGAGATGTACATGAGCTTCGACATGGCGGGCATGCAGATGATCTATGGCAATCCAGACCTCAAGCCAGAGAAGAGCAACAACTTCAATCTGGCGCTGGAGCATTCCGGCAGAATCAAGAGCGCAGGCTTCCTGGGCGGTCAGTATAGCCTCACCCTGATGGGCTACTACAATAAGTATGACAAGCGCATCACCACCGAGGATTATGAGGACTATCAGCCGGGCGAGGGACAGCCTGACGTGGCTTCTCGCTACTGCAATGAGGATGGCGTGAAGGTGAGTGGAGTGGACTTCAGCGCCCAGTATCGCTCGGATATGGGACTCGGCGTGAAGCTCGACTATAGTTATCTCCATGTGGGTGGCAGAAGCGTGGACTCCCAGTTCTCCCAGCCTCGCCCTCACTCAGCCACTTGGCGCCTGGACTATGACCGACAGCTCTGCTCCTTCTATCGTCTCAATGCCGCCCTCTCGGGCAGATATTTGGCTGCGCCAGATACCAAGATAGAGAAGCACGACAGCAGCTATCAGCTCTGGAAGTTCACTCTCCAGAATCGCCTCTTGGATGCAGTGAATGTCAACTTCACGGTGGATAACCTCTTCAATTATACCCCAAAGGCATATTATTGGAGCTCAGCGATGACCACTGGCAGAACCTACACAGTGGGTGTATCAGTGGATATCGACCGTTTCATAAAGGTATTCTAATAAAAATAGCAGGGTGGACCAGTCTTCCATCCTGCTTCTTTTTTATTAATAGCACCCCTCTAACTGTATAAAAACAGGTAGTTAGGGCGGTGCTATCGCATTTTTTATGTCCGTTTTCAAAACTGATACTGCCCCTATGAGATAGGGGAGAATGTAGATGAAAACGTTGAAAAATCGCCCTAGAAATATTTCTTCTTCATTTTCTTCAAGAAATCCTTGGTGATAGGGAAGCCGGAGGCATCACCTATTAC
>CAVHWE010000292.1:0-2898 GCA_963639495.1 bacterium
GCAAATGCCAAGTCTATCAACTTGTCTTCTAATTGATCTACGCTTAACATATTATTAATGTTTATGTTTAATGTTTATTGATTACTTTTCCGTTCCACAGGGCACGGAGGATGCCTTCCTCATCGCGTTCCACCCGGATTTCGCCGCCTAACCATTCGGTCATCGGCAACTCCTCGCGAAACTCGAAGTAGTTCACCACCCTGCCCTCTTGTATTTCTACCACAGCCTGCTGCAATATCGAGCCATCCGGCAATATCACCTGATGGGCTCCGCATCTTCTCATTTCAGCCATATCTTAAACATCCAGACTAATTACTCCTCATCTGAATAGGTTTATCAGGCATAGGAACCGGTGCACTGGTCGGAGGCGCCAAAGCTCCATCCGGACGTGCTGGAACACTCGGACCTGGTATACGGGTCTTACGAGCAGTATCTATTTTTGCCGAATCAGAAGATGCTGCAGAAGAAGAAACCGGTGCCACCTTTTTAGGATGCATACGGATGAGACGAATCTTATTGACAAACATCAGTTTAAGAGTCGTCAAAGAACCGGCATCAGAACTGAAGCCACCCTCATTCAACATAAAGTACCCCTTTATACATTTGACTCCAAGGCTATCATTATCAGCGAGTTCTACACTATAGTGCTGAGCACTCTGAATATGAATTACAGTCTGTGCCACACTATCGTTCTTGAACTGAACAGCCAGCAAAGCGATACCATCACGCATACCATCCTGGAAGATAAACTGCGATTCGAAATCAAGACGGAACCGGTCACCCTTATGGAAAGCAGTATCAGCTTCAATTTTAAAACTGCGACTGTTGAAGCCCTCATCAGGCGAGAATACCATCGAAGTAGCATCCTTCCAGATATTGGCAGTATCACCAACAGCAGTAAGATTGTCAAAATCACTATTTCCTGCACTGTTTCCACCCAATGCAACAGCCTCTTTATCCAATCTTTCAGCCAAATCCTTATACACATCATGCAGCAATTCAGTATGGCGCATATAATAAACCATCGAACTGTCAAAGTCTGCCGAGGTGACATCATGTTTCTTCAGTACAGCCTCGCGATAAGCCAAACTATTCTTCTCACTACCACCGTCTTCGCTCTGCGCCATAGCAAGAGCGATGTGATAATCGAAGAGAATATCCGTCATCTTTCCTTTAGAGAGCACATCTTTTGGAAGCGAAGGCTTACAAGAAGCGAAGGCTGCACAAAAGGTTACTATCCAACAGAGATAAAGAAAAGCTTTCTTCATGATTACTTGTCCTCCTTATTTTCTTGAGATTGAGACTTTATCTTTTCTTCAGCAGTTTCAATAAAAGAAGAATCTTTAACCTTCTTCTCCTTATCACCACCTCCGAGAGTTTCCAGTTCTTTTCTACAGAAAAGCAAGAGACAAATGATGCCGACTGATACACAGGAATCTGCAAAATTGAATACAGGATCGAAGAATGTACCATGCTGTCCACCCCAGAAAGGGAACCATTCAGGCCATGTATAGGTGAAGAACGGAAAGCGGAACATATCAACCACCTTGCCCATGAGCACGGGTGCATACCCCTCGCCGAAAGGCACAAGATAAGATACATAATAAGGTGAAGCACCGGTGAAGATAAGTCCGTAGAAGATGGAATCAATCATATTGCCGATTGCACCCGTCAGAACCAGCGCCACCAAAATGATGTATAACAAGCGATAGGTACCACGCTTAATGATGCGATGCAGATAAATGCTCAACGCACAGATAGCTACCAGGCGCAACAGACTTAGCCAGAACTTGCCGATAAACGACATACCCCAAGCCATTCCGTTGTTCTCAACAAATTCGATATAAAACCAATCAGTAACACGAACAGACTCGCCAAGGCAAAAATGGGTCTTGATGTACACCTTGATAATCTGATCGATAACAAGAAGCACAACCACCATTGCCGTGACGAGCCATCCGATTTTAATTTTACTTGTTTTCTCCATTTATTACTTTTTTCTAGCCTCCTTAGAAGCTACACTCAAAGTGGCATGAGGAACAGCACGCAAACGCTCCTTAGGAATCAACTCACCAGTTTCGCGGTCAATACCATAGGTCTTGTTCTGGATACGAACCAAAGCTGCTTCCAATCCCTTGATGAACTTCTGCTGACGCTGAGCCATCTGGATGATTTCTTCCTTGCTTTGTGCTTCACTACCCTCCTCAAGAGCCTTGTAGGTTGGTGATGTATCTACCACATCATTACTGTCTGAGTGGTTCAGCTGAGCCATACAATCATGATAAGTCTGCTTTGCCACCTTCAATTTCTCATCAATGATAGCGCGGAACTCCTCGAGCTCCTGATCGCTATAACGTAGTTTTTCGTTAGCCATAGATGTTATCTATTATGTTATTTGTTAATGTTTTTAGGGAATAAGGGCTAGATAGTTAGAAGCAAGCAGTTTGGAAATGCTCCTAACTTCTAACTCCTAACTCCTAACTATTTAATTCTTCTCTACGAGAATGTTCAACTTAAAGTCATCAAACTCGGTCTCAACACCTGCGTTGTCGCCGATTTCGATGCTGTCTGCCAATACCTGACCCTTGATGTAGTCGCCGAATGCCTCGATGGCTGCGTCAGTCTCCTCATTAGGAGCCACAGTTACGTTGATGCGGTCGGTAATCTCCAGACCTGTCTCCTTGCGGAGGTTCTGGATACGGTTGATCAACTCACGAGCCATACCCTCCTTCTTCAATTCAGGAGTCAACTCTACCTCAAGCGCTACGGTCAGATTGCCCTCGTTAGATACGAGCCATCCTGGGATATCCTCAGAGATAATCTCCACGTCGGCTACCTCTACTACGGCTTCCTGTCCGTCGATATTCAATGTGATGTTGCCTGCCTTCTCGAAGGCTG
>CAVHWE010000293.1:0-2891 GCA_963639495.1 bacterium
AGAGCAACTATATCATCGGTACGGGTATCGTGATGTTTCTCTATACCATCGTTTCGCTGATGCAGAAGATAGAGCTTACCTTCGATGATATCTGGCATACAGGCGAGCGTTCGTGGAAGCAGATTGTTACCGAATATCCTACCATTCTGTTTGGTCTGGGACTGCTGATTCTCTTTGCTTCGAGCATCAATGTATGGACGGTGAATATGGTGGATAATGTAGACAGAATAGCGGATATCGGTGATACCATTCCTTCGTTCATCCTTCATCTGGCGGCTTTTGTTCCGATGTTCCTGTTCTTCGTGTTCTGCTATTATGTCATCCCGAATACCTATATCCGGGTTCGCAGTACCCTGGTTCCATCGTTCCTGGCGGGTGTCTGCATGACGGCACTTCAGTATGGATATATCTATCTGCAGGTTTTTCTGTCCAGCTACAATGTCATCTATGGTTCGCTGGCAGCCATTCCGCTTTTCCTGTTATGGCTTCAGATTTCGTGGGCTATCGTAGTGTTTGGCGCCTTGCTTTGCCATACCAACCAGAATATCCATTATTATGATGGTGATTTGCAGTACGATCATCTGAAACTGGTGCAGCGCATCAAGGTTTGTGGGGTAGTGATGCATCTGGTATGTCGTCGGTTCAATCAGGGTGAACAGGCGTATACTCCGAAAGAAATTCATGATTTAACGAAGATACCTCAACAGATTGTCAACCAGTCGGTTAAGGAGCTGTTACGTGCCCGTTTATTGGTAGAAATCCGGAATGGTAAGAAAAGCAGTTTTGAGGAATCGGTGGTTCTTCATCCGATAGAGAAGATAGAGCATCTTACCTATGGTGTGATGATAGAGCGCCTCTTCGGTTATGGCGAGGATATCTCAAGCCTGGCCGCATTGGAGTCGGATATGGCGATGTGGAAGGATATCGACATCGTGAATGCAGAGTTCATAGAAAAGGGAAAGCAAATCGCTTTCTGATGAAAAACGGTGTTTTTTAGGCACGGTAATCCGTGCCTGAAAAACTATTAATTTATAGTATCTTATTTCTGGTCATATCCGTCAGAAATCTTTTTTCCCAGTGCTAGCGCCAGTTCTACCTTGGCACCATATCCTTCCAGCTGGTCGGCAAACTTGGCTACCGAATTGCCGGATGCGATGATGTCATCAAAGAGAATAATCTTTTTGCCCTGGAAGAAAGACTCGTCGATATGGAGTTCATCTACAGGATCGCCATCTTCATCTACATCATGCGTGTAGCTGAAGGCAGGGTAGGCATTGGTCATGCCCGTAGCCTTGCATATCTCCTCGCTGAACTCCTTGAAACGGCGCTTGGTATGCGCCTCAAGAGCTGCAGGAATGCAGACCAGGGTAAACTGTGCTGCCTCTTCGCCCAAAAGACTCTTCAGCTTGTCTGATACCATTCCGATAGCCTTCTTCAGGGCTTCCTGATGGTCCATCTCTGTAGTGAGCTCAGAGTTACCTTTAAAGTTGACGATAAGGTCGCGTTTTTCCCATTCCTCTGCTGTGAGTTCAAAAGTACCGAAGGCGCTGAATGCAGCGTAGTCGACAAGCCATTTGTAGTGCAGTCCGTTTTTCAGGACCGGCCACGAGTTGATTTCATTTTCGTAATTAGCCATAGACTAGAAATTTTTGATTATTAATAATGCATAGTTTCTGCAAAAATAGGAAATCTTTTCGAATTAAGGTGCCGGTTTTATAAAAAAGATTTGTTTTTTAAGTAATATTTCACGTAGCTGCCCTTTTTTTACTTATTTTTTAGTACCTTTGCACCGCATTTTAAGAAATACGTATATTTATATGACGAGAAAAACAAAACTTCATGAAATCCGCGACTACGTTATCATTGCCCTGGCGATGATAGAAGGTAGTATCGGTTTGAACATCTTCCTGCTTCCCAATCATATCACGATGGGTGGTGTAGGAGGTATCGCTTCTATCCTTTGCTGGGGATTTGGCATCCCGGCATCAGTATCTTATCTGGCGCTTAATGTGTTCCTGCTTCTCATCGCATTCCGCATTCTGGGCTATAAGTTCTGTCTGAAGACCATCTATGGTGTTGGTATCTTTGCCTTAACCACCCGTCTGATAGAGACGCATACGGTAGGCATGACGCCGCTGCTTCACGACCAGCCGTTCATGGCAACGGTCATCGGTGCGTTCTTCATGGGCAGCAGTGCCGGTCTGGGTCTTTCCTGCAATGGTTCTACGGGTGGTTCTGATACCGTAGCGGCGATGATCAACAAGTATTGGAACATTTCCCTGGGTCATGCCATCATGATTTGCGACCTGTGCATCATCACCAGTTCTTATCTGGTATTGCGCGATTGGGAGATGGTGATTTACGGTTATGTCTGCCTCTTTGTGCAGTCGCTCTGTGTAGATCATGTAGTGAATGCGTTGCGCCGTTCGGTTCAGTTCTTCATCATCAGCGACAAATATCTGGAGCTCAGTGCAGCCATCAATACCGCAGCCGACCGAGGTTGTACGGTGATGGATGGTCATGGCTGTTACAGTGGTAAGGATGTCCACATGCTGTTTGTATTGGCGCGTCAGCGTGAGTCTCAGAAGATATTCCGTCTTATCGACGAGATAGATCCTACCGCCTTTGTCAGCCAGAGTGCCGTCATCGGTGTCTATGGCGAAGGTTTCGACCGTTTCAAGGTAGGCAAGAAGATAGGTTTGCCGAAGAAGAAATAGATAAACAGAAAAAGGGTGTGTCATAACTGCATGACACACCCTTTTTTTAAATTAACTCAAGTTTCGCGAGTGGTTCAAGTACGGGCTGAAGGCCCAAAAACTCCTAGCCCAGGGCAACACCCTGGGTATAATAGCAGTCAGCAAGGCGCCCTGTAAGGGCAAAAGCCTTATAAA
>CAVHWE010000294.1:0-2883 GCA_963639495.1 bacterium
ATGCCTTGTTCATGATTGTTCTTCCAATAGCAGGCGGTCACGGTGGTGTAGTTATCTCCCAAAAAGCCGCCGATATGTACATTGCCAGTGCTACTACCCGTACTGGTTACGTTGCCCGTGGCATAGCAGGCAAGGAGGCTGCTTCCTGCGTTCATTCCCACCAGACTGCCGCCAGCGATATTCTTTGCGGGGTTTATTTCTATGGTCACGTTGCCCGTGGCATAGCAAGCGGTCAGGGTGGCACTCGAATTCGTCTGACCTGCCACGCCGCCGACATCGACCGTTCCCTTCACTGTGGCAGAGGAACTGCATCCGGTGATGGAACCGCCTATTTGAGCACCCACCACACCGCCGACATACACCGTGCCGCTGACGCTGCCCGACACCGAGCAGTTTTCAATGGTGCCCCAGCTATATCCTACCACGCCGCCAATACTGCCGCCATATATTTGATTGCTTGTTATCTGTACGCCCTCCATCACCACGTTCTTCACCGTACCAGCTCTATTGAGCCAGCCGAACAGACCCGCAAATTCGTCATTTGTCGTAAAGGTCAGCCCCGTGATGGTATGGCCGCCACCGTCGAAGGTGCCTTTGTATGAGTTGTCGTAGTCTGTGCCTATCGGCGTCCAGTCTTTGCCGGTGAGGTCAATGTCGGCGGTGAGGGTAATGTTAATGTCGCTCTTACCTCCGTTCACTAATTCGGCTATATTCATCAGGCCGTTGGCGTTATAGACCGTGTAGGTATTGGTGTTGCTGTCGTAGATGTAGCCCAAATCCTCAGCCTCGCCGCTCTCGCCGCCGCCGTCAGCCCAGTCACCGATAGTGCAACCCTCTAACGTCAAGCCGGTGGCGTTCACCTTAACGGTATATTTATAGCGGCTGCCAGCCTCTAATACGACGTTGTTCTGCGGGCGGAAGTAGAAGGTGCCGCCGCCGAGTTCCACCCGGACGAACGGCTTGCCTGCCGCAACGGTCTGCGGGGCGGTCAGTGCCTCGTAGGTGTTGCCGCTTGCGTTGTAGGTCTTGATGGCGGTCGGGTTGCCGTTATCGGCGGACAGGCTCACGAGGCTCACCGTGGCTCCGTCCACGCTTGTGAATCCCGTACCGGGCTTCAGTTCGATTGCCACGCGTGCCGTTCGGTGGGTAAATCCAAGTGTCGGGTCATCAAATTTCACCGTCTGGTTTTCGGCGGAGATGAAGTCGCTGTTCTGGAAGTCAGCCAATTTACTCTGGTCTTCGGCCACCTTCACGGCAGGCATCTTGGTGATGTCAGCCTTGTCGAAGGGCCACCATGCCGATACAGTAATCGGGTTGCGGCCGATCCAGTAGTACGGGTCGCTCTCGCGTGAGAGCGTGGCGCTCTTGTATCCGTCGGCATCCGTAGCCGTTACGGTGTACTCCTTTACCGCATCGCCTATCTTGAGTGCCACGGAATTGATGTCCTGCCAGTCGCCGTCTACTGTGGCACGGGTTGATGGGGCTGCCTGCGGCGTTGCCTCTACAGACAGTCCGGTGGCACGGATGACTACGGGGTATTCACCTTTGGACAGACGGCTATCGTCAGCCAGTTCGTCCTGTGTGCAGGCGCCCAGTAAGAGGGCGAGCGCTGCAAGTGCAAAAAATCTTATCTTCACCATATCTGTTAATCAGCTATATTCTCATTATTGTTTCTTACCACGTTCCAAGATTCGATAGTACCACTCATATCTACAGTGCTTCGGGTCAGCTTCACGGTGGTGTAATTGTACAAATTACCGCCCGTGAGTTCTGAGTCCATTTTCCAGACGAACGGAGCATCATAACCATTGTCCAAGTCAAACTCAATTTCTCTGATCGTTGATGCCGTTGGAAGCAGGATGGCTTCGTATCTCTTACCGACTTGGACAGCTTTCATCTTGATGTTGGCAGGATTTCCATCGCCAGAGATTACGCCATCTGCCAGATTGAAGGTGGCTGTGGTATTCTGGTCTTTAATGGTGACCTTCAATTTATTGAGATCATCTTCCGTCAATCCATTACCTGGCTGAACATTCAGAATCAATCTACTCAACCTATGGCTGAATCTCAGATCTACCTGTGGCGTAGCTTTGTTGCAGCCTGTAGTCTTGGCATACATGAAGTCGATAGCTTCCTGATTCGTCTGGTCGGCCACATTGAGTGCCACCTTGTAATTGCTTACCGTAGTATATGGATAGTAAGAATAGAAGTCCACATCACCGTCAATAGGATAGTAAATGGTCTTACCTCCAGAAATTGGTGAAAAGGCAATGCTTCCACTTGTCTGATAGCAAACATTGTCAACTCCCTCTTTGATTGCATCTGCCGAGAGAGTCTGATTTGCTCCAGTCATGAAGATACCAATCCTGTCACCATCAGCCCAGGCTAAACCCGAAGCACGGGTGTTTACGCTGATACCACCAGTAAACTGTACGGCTACCTTACCATTTGCTGTTGTAGAAGCTGTATCTTCTGTATTGCATGAAACCATTGCACCAGCCAAGAGTGCAAGTGCGAAAAACTTAATCATCTTTTTCATATTATAAATATTTTAAAAGTTATTATTTTATTTGATTGTTACTTCTTTGTTGAGGTCATTCCAGTCATTGATGCCCGTTTGCAGATTCATCTTCGGCTGCATTTCTTCGTACTTGAACCTTAGCTCATACTTTCCACCAACATTCATCTTAGGAGCAGTGATGTCAAACTCCTGCAAGGTCTTGTCTGGGAGCTGTAGTCGGAGATAAATATGAGAGGCGGGGCTTCCCTGTATGGTTGGCATCAGTCGGATGACTTCCGATTTCAGGGTTGATTCCGTAGCCAGGAAGGTAGGGAGTTCCACTTCCGTTGGCTCTATGCTCGGCAAACCGTAGTCTCCATCAC
>CAVHWE010000295.1:0-2880 GCA_963639495.1 bacterium
GTGCTGTAACCTGTCAACAGAGGTACTGGTACATAAAGCAACATGTTTGAAGTGTTGGTATTATAGTAGTCTACAGATAAACCGAGATATCCGTCAAACATCTGAAGGTCGATACCGGCGTTGATCATCTGGTTCTTCTCCCAGCTCAGGTCGTCGCGCTTGATGTTGTCTGGTTTATAACCATAATGCAACAAACCTCCATTGGTACCTAAGATGTAATTGTCTGTTGACATGGTTGCCAAATGGTCGTAGTTACCAATCTCAAAGTTACCGGTTACACCATAGCTGGCACGAATCTTCATATCATTAACGAAAGACAACTCCTTTATGTTCTTGAAGAACTTTTCGTCGCTGATACGCCAAGCTGCTGAGGCTGATGGGAAGTAACCCCAACGGTTGTTCTTACCGAAACGTGAAGATCCATCAGTACGGATGGCAGCAGAAAGCATGTAGCGTCCTTCGTAGTTGTACTGAACACGAGCCAGGTAAGAAGCGATAGACCATTGTGTCTTGTCAGAACCACCCTTGGTTACCGTACCGCCATTTACGGTCTGGATGTAATCATTAGGGTAATCGGTTGCTGTTACGTTGTCGGTCTTCTTGGTTTCTTTCTGAGCAGACTGTACAAGTATGGCTGTAATGTTGTGCTTCTTATTGATTGTTGTTGTGTAAGTCAACTGGTTTTCAACCAACCAGTTGAAGAAGAAACTGGAAGAGCTGTAACCTATTGGGTTTGAAGGAGAATCATAGTAATCCTTCCCCTTCAAAGGCAGACCAGACTGGCGATATTTATCATTATGAGCACCATAATAATCACCACCCAAAGACAACTTATAGGAAAGTCCCTTCATCAGTTCCAATTCTGCATAAGCCTTACCTGTAATAGACATGCGGTCAGTAACATTAGACTGCAAGCGAGCCATCGCAACAGGGTTCATCACCTCGTTGTGCTCATAGTCTGTACCAATTCGCCAATATCCATTACCCTGGAAGTTATATGAACCGTCTGCGTTGTATACAGGGAAGGTTGGAGGCATCATCAAAGCAGATTGAACGATACCACCTGCACCAGATGCATCTACTGAATTAGAAACAGAATAAGAAGGAGCGAAGTTAACACCGAACTTCAAGCGCTTGTGCTGACCTGAGAGATTCATGCGGGCACCAAACTTCTCGAAGTCAGAACCGATAATGGTACCTTCCTTCTTCATATAGTTGCCTGATACGAAATAGTTGACGCTGTTAGACTTACCAGAAAGTGAAATGTTGTGTCCGGTAGTCATCGCTGTGCGGAAGATAGCATCCTGCCAGTCTGTATCTGTCAAGCCCTTAACACCCTCCAGATATGGGAACAAATCGGTTGCAATCTGCATGTAACCTTTAGGGCGTACGCTGTTAGGGTCACTTGCAGATGCACCAGGAACTTTAGAAAGATATGCGTTGTTACGTGCATCCTTTACAAATTCTGCATATTCGTAAGCGTTCATCATATCAAGTTTCTTAGATACGTTCTGTACACCTACGTAACCATCGTAAGAAACAGAGAGCTTGTCAGAGGTTCCCTTCTTGGTTGTAACGAGAACTACACCATTAGAGCCACGGCTACCATAGATAGCTGCTGCAGAAGCATCCTTCAAAACTTCAACAGACTCAATATCGTTGGTGTTCAGGTTGGCAAAACCACGCTCCATAGGAACACCATCTACTACATAGAGAGGGTCGCTACCGGCGTTGACGGTACTTACACCACGAACGCGAATGCTTACGCTACCCTCTGGGTCTCCGCTAGGTACTGTTACCTGTACACCAGGCATCTTACCAGCCAAAGCCTGACGGAAGTCGGTAGAAGGATTGTTGGCAAGAGCCTCTGCCTTGACAGAAGACACAGCAGTAGATACGTCGCGCTTCTTCTGCACGCCGTAACCTACAACCACAACTTCTTCCAATACCTTATTATCATCTGCCAGGTTAACATTGATTACTTCGCGACCATTTACCTTGATGTCCTGGTCCTTGCAGCCAATGTATGATACTGCCAACATACCGTCGGCAGGAATCTCGATGGTATAGTTTCCGTCAATATCGGTTACAACACCATTGTTGGTAGTACCCTTCTCCATGACGGTAGCGCCGATAACTGGCTCGCCAGTTTCGTCTTTCACTACACCACGTACCTTGATTTTCTTGCCATGAGCCTGAGATTTAGCTTTTTGTTGAGGCTTGATGACGATGTAGTTGCCTTCCATCTCATAGGTAAAATTAGTACCTTTGAGCAATTGGTTCAACATACCAAAGACATCATCACTTTTTTTGGTTAATGTAACTGAACGGTTAGCATCCAGCTGTGAGGAGTTGTAGGCAATCTTGTACTTAGATTCCTTTTCAATCTTCTCAAAAGCAGACTTAAGCGTTACCTTGTTTGAGCTGAAACTGACATTCTGAGCCGAAAGGGTCATCTGGCCTGCTAGGAGCAAACAGAAGCATGACGCAGAGATTCTTTTAAGATTCATACTTTATCTTTTTAAGTTAATAATAATTTGCTTGTTACGTCTTGAAGACAACGTGAATGAGAGTCACACCCAATTACAAAACTGTTAAAATGAAGTTTTTCTGAAAAAAATATCTTGTGTTCGCAAACAACTGTGTTTTTCTTTTTTATTTTCTCACCTAATAATATATACGATTGATTTTTTCTCGCAAAGCATCACATATCCAGAACTAACGGTTGCCGACAGAAGAGCAAGGTAAAGGGCAGAAACTCCCAGTTCAGGAAATCATACTGAACTGGGAGTTTCTGCCCTTGTCTTCTTTCTAATGAGTATCTTAATGTAGGATCTAAATTGCATATTGTCCTACTGTCGGAATATTTAGATGAGCCTG
>CAVHWE010000296.1:0-2877 GCA_963639495.1 bacterium
GTATTCAAGGCCGATGCCCGCTATGAGATGGCCTACCAGCGGCGGCTCTCCCGGCACAAGGCGCAGTATTCTCTGGACTGCGATGACGGGATTGAATATTCCGCTTGCCTGCATGAGCCGACCCCGCAGGAGCTCCTTGAACGGATGGAAACCTTTCTTCGTCTGTGGAACGCTCTCAATTCTCTGCCGGAGATCCAGGGCCGCAGAATTGACGCACATATCATTCTTGGCAAGTCGATTAAGGAAATCGCCGAGGCCGAGGGCGTACATGAGGAGTCTATTCGCCAGTCGATCAAGCGTGGCCTTGAACGCATGAAAAAAACTTTTTGATTTTTTCATCCTAACCCACTTGGAATTGATGAAAAAATGTCTCGGTTTATGAGAGGAGGTTTTCTTCCTAACGCAAGGGAATAACGGCAACCCTGAGTAAGTACGGGGAGCCAGACGGTGGGTGCGCTGTGACATCTTCCAAAAGAGATTGAGCGAACAACACTAACACCGTAAATGAGCCCGGCCATCCCAAGGCCACGATCCGGCAATGAACAGACTGGCTGCCTGTTCCTCCGGGCTTGTCGCTTTACTTGCGTGGAGAGCGCCGCACAGAAAATAACGATTGTCTTTGGACAGGCCAAGTAAATATGTGCGGCGCTCTCTAATATTCAAAAACTATAATAAACCTCGAGACAAAGTGTCCCAAGGTGGAGTAAGGCAACAGGCCAGCATCCCAGTGGTGCTGGCCTGTTGCGTTTCCCTACCAAACAGAGGGAGGCGTTCTATCAATCTGCGAAGGAGGTTTACCGTGAAATTAACTACACAGGAACTTGAACAAATGAGAAGCGTTGACATTGGCGCGGTGGCTGCCGAGTCCCTGCCTGATGTGAGCGGTATGACCTTTGACAATGCGCTTTCCCGAAAGGAGCGCATCTCTCGATTTTTGCAGACTGTCAAAAATCCATACTGCTTTTGCATCGGTGGCGTTGGCGTGAAAATTGAATTTGCTGAAAGCGGGCCATCTCTCCAAGATAAGCTGACGGATTTCCTGCTGCGGCAAAGAAGCGGGCTGTAACTTCGGTTACAGCTCGTTTTGCTTCTTCGAGACAAAGTGTCCCGAAGCGGAGGCATCCTTGTTGTCCTCCCCGGACAGAGTTATAATATAAGTGTAATGTGATAGGGAAGGAGGAACAATGGCACGAGCAAAAAACAGAGGGTATCAGCAGAGTTTCTCTCCCTCTTACACAATCCGCCGCTGGCGGCTGGGCATCTATATTCGGCTTTCAAAGGAAGATTTGAAAAAAGGAAAAGACGATAGCAACAGTGTAAAAAACCAGCGTGACTTACTGAATGATTTTTACCGGCGCAACATTGACGAGTTTGAAAGCATTACCGAGTATGTGGATGACGGACACACAGGAACGGACGCTAACCGTGAAGATTTTCAACGGCTCTTGGCGGATGTCATGAGTGGTAAAATCAACTGCGTTATAGTAAAAGACCTGTCCCGCTTCGCACGAAATTATAGCGATGCCGGAAGTTTGATCGACAACCTGTTTGTTCAAATGGGTGTTCGCTTTATCAGCCTTGCTGAGAATGTGGACAGCTATAAGAACCCCGACAGTGTTTCAAATATCATCGTTCCCATTACAAACGTGATGAACGATAATTACTGCTATCAGACTTCTAAAAAGATCCGGCAGGTATTTGATTACAAGCGGCGCAACGGCCAGTATATCGGAGCATTTGCTCCTTACGGCTATGTAAAGCACCCAAAGGACAAGCACAGACTGATTGTTGATCCCGATGCTGCTGAAAATGTCAAACTCATTTTCACAATGCTTATTCAAGGGTCATCAAAACGTGCTATCGCGTTGTACCTGAACGAACACGGCGTACCGAGCCCCTCGGCTTACAAGGTACAAAAGGGCTTGCCTGTTTCGACAAGAGGGTATGACGATCCTATGTGGGGAGTCCGCATGATCCACTCCATTCTTACCAATCCGACCTACACCGGGGATTTAGCCCAAGGCCGAAGCCGGGTGAAAAGCTACAAGGTACACCAGATTGAAGCTGTTCCCCGCGAGGAATGGGTGGAAGTGGCTGGAACACATGAGGCCATTATCGACTATGAAACTTTCGATAAGGTACAGGCTCTCTTACAGCGTGATACCCGTACTTCCCCGAAAGGCCGTGAGGTACATTTATTCAGCGGCTTTCTGAAATGTGCCGATTGCGGGCGGGCCATTACCCGATGCGTTGGCAAGAACAACAATGTATATTATTCTTGCTCAACCTACAAGAACCGTTCCCGGACAGCCTGCACCATGCACTCAATCAAGCATGAACGGCTGGAGGCTGCTGTTCTGTTCGCCGTACAGCATCAGGTACATTTGGCTGTTTCCTACTCGGAAATCGTTACGCAGATCAATTCCGCTCCAATCAAAAAAAGCCAGTCTTACCGACTGGACGATCTGATAGCTGCAAAAGAGCGGGAACTGACAAAGATAACACGCTACAAGCAATCTCTTTATCAGGACTGGAAAGACGGTGAAATCACCCAGCAGGAATACCGGGATATGAAGGCTGACTATGAACGGCAGACTTCTGATATTTCCGCAGTGCTCACTCGTCTGAACGCTGAACGCGCAGAACTGGCAAACGGTGTAGACAACGAGCATCCTGCGCTGGTAGCCTTTATGAAGTATCAGAACATTGAAGCCCTCAACCGTGAAATCTTGGTTGAGCTTGTGGACTATATCAAGGTCTATGAAAACGGCAATATCAGCGTGAAATTCAAATTTGCTGACGAGATCCGCAAGATTGCCGAGTACATTGAAATCAACACTACGGAAGATACCGCAGTAGCGGGCTAACCCCCGCTAC
>CAVHWE010000297.1:0-2824 GCA_963639495.1 bacterium
GTGCCGGTATCATGCTCCAGATTCCACATGAGTTTATTCTTCTTCAGGGTATCCCTGTGCCTGAGAAGGGAAAATACGGAACGGGTCTCGTCTTCTTGCCTAAGGATGAGAAGAAACAGCAGGATATCCTCTCTATCATGATTGAGGAAATTGAGCGCGAGGGATTGCAGCTGATGCATCTCCGCAATGTGCCTACCAACCCTGACTGTCTGGGTGAGGCTGCATTGAGCAACGAGCCTGCCATCAAGCAGGTGTTCATCACGGGCGTTACCGATGATAAGGTACCTGTCTTTGAGCGCACCCTCTATCTCATCCGTAAGCGTATCGAGAAACGAATCAGTGATCCTGATTTCTATATCTGTTCGTTGTCTAATTCGAACATCGTATATAAGGGTATGTTGAGCAGCCTCCAGCTGCGTCAGTACTATCCTGACTTGACCAATAATTATTTCACAAGCGGTCTGGCATTGGTTCACTCCCGCTTCTCTACCAACACCTTCCCAACATGGAGTCTGGCTCAGCCATTCCGTCTCCTTGCCCACAATGGTGAGATTAACACCATCCGTGGTAACCGTGCCTGGATGAAGGCTCGTGAGAGTGTGTTGAGCAGCGAGGCTTTGGGCGATATCCGTGAGATTTCTCCTATCGTTCAGCCTGATATGAGTGACTCTGCCAGCCTCGACAATGTATTTGAGTTCTTCGTGATGAGCGGTCTGTCATTGCCTCATGCCATGGCTGTGATGGTGCCTGAGAGCTTCAACGACAAGAACCCTATCTCTGAGGATCTGAAGGCATTCTATGAGTACCACTCTATCCTGATGGAGCCATGGGATGGTCCTGCCGCCCTGCTCTTCAGCGATGGCCGTTATGCCGGTGGTATGCTCGATAGAAACGGTTTGCGCCCTGCACGCTATACCATCACCAAGAACGATATGATGGTTGTGGCTTCTGAGGTAGGCGTGATGGATTTCGACCCAACCGAGATTGCCGAGAAGGGACGCTTGCAGCCTGGTAAGATTCTCCTGATTGATACCCAGGAAGGCAAGATTTACTATGATGGCGAAATCAAGGAGCGCCTGGCTGAGCAGCATCCTTACCGCCAGTGGTTGAATACCAACCGTATAGAACTGGAAAAACTGCGCAGCGGACGAAAAGTGGAAAACGCTGTGGAAAACCTTACTCGCAAGGAATTGGAGTTCGGTTTTGGCGAGGAAGACATCGACGGTACCATCATTCCGATGGCTACCAAGGGTCAGGAGCCTACTGCATCCATGGGTAATGATACTCCGCTTGCCGTGCTTTCCGACCAGCCACAGATTTTCTTCAACTACTTCCGTCAGCAGTTTGCTCAGGTTACCAACCCTGCCATCGACTCTATCCGTGAGAACCTCGTGATGAGTCTTACCGAGTATATCGGTAGAGTAGGTTCCGGCATCCTGAACCCAGACGAAAGCAACTGCAAGATGGTTCGTCTGCCACATCCTATCCTGACCAATACCCAGTTGGATATCCTTCAGAATATCCGCTACAAGGGCTTCAATACAGTAAAACTCCACATGCTCTTCGAAACCGCCAAGGGCGAAGAAGGACTGCATGAGGCATTGGATGAACTTTGTAAGCAGGCTGCCCAGAGCGTGGATGATGGTTACAACTACATCATCTTGAGCGACCGTGGCGTGGATGAGACCCATGCTGCCATTCCATCTCTGCTCGCCGTGAGTGCCGTACATCATTATCTGATTGATGCCGGCAAGCGTGTACAGACAGCCCTCATCGTTGAGAGCGGTGAGATTCGTGAGGTAATGCACGCAGCCCTGTTGCTGGGTTACGGTGCATCAGCCCTCTGTCCATATCTGACATACGCCATCCTCGACGACCTGGTAAAGAAGGGAAAGATTCAGGAGGATTACCATACAGCCGAGCAGAACTACATCAAGGCTGTGAAGAAGGGCTTGTTCAAGATTATGGCTAAGATGGGTATCTCTACCATCCGAAGCTATCGTGGTGCCAAGATCTTCGAGAGCATCGGTTTGAGCGAGAGCCTCCTGAAGAGTTACTTCGGAACAGAGGTGAGCACCATCGGCGGTATCGGACTCGAGACCATCGCCCGTGATGCCATCCGCCTGCACGACAAGGCATTCGAGACCAAGAAGCTCGAGTTCCTGCCAAGTATGGGACAGTTCCACTACCGCAAGGACGGTATCAAGCACGCTTGGAACCCAGAGACCATCGCCACCCTGCAGCTCGCAACACGCAAGGGCGATTACGATCTCTTCAAGAAATATACACATCTCGTTGACGATAAGCAGGAGCCTATCTTCATCCGCGACTTCTTCGGTTTCCGCAAGAATCCTATCTCTATAGATAAGGTGGAGCCGGTAGAGGAAATCGTGAAGCACTTCGTTACCGGTGCGATGAGTTTCGGTGCCCTCTCTAAGGAGGCTCACGAGGCGATGGCACTCGCCATGAACGCCCTGGGTGCTCGAAGCAATACCGGTGAAGGTGGTGAGGATAACGAGCGATTCCATTCTACTCAGGATGGCATCAGCCTCTCCAGCAAGACCAAGCAGGTGGCTTCCGGTCGATTCGGTGTGACTACAGAATATTTGGTAAATGCAGAGGAAATCCAGATCAAGGTGGCACAGGGTGCTAAACCGGGTGAGGGTGGTCAGTTGCCTGGCTTCAAGGTCAACGAGGTCATCGCCAAGACCCGTCACTCTATCCCTGGCATCAGCCTGATTTCTCCTCCACCTCATCACGATATCTACAGTATCGAGGATTTGGCTCAGCTCATCTTCGACCTCAAGAATGTGAACCCTAAGGC
>CAVHWE010000298.1:0-2809 GCA_963639495.1 bacterium
TACGATCCACAAGCAGTGGAAAGTAAATGGTATCAGTACTGGCTCGACAACAAGCTTTTCAGCTCTAAGCCAGATGGTCGTGAACCTTATACAGTGGTTATCCCTCCACCAAACGTAACGGGTGTGCTCCACATGGGACACATGCTCAACAATACTATTCAGGATATTCTCGTTCGCCGTGCTCGCATGGAGGGCAAGAACGCATGCTGGGTACCAGGTACCGACCATGCCAGTATCGCTACCGAGGCAAAGGTTGTAAACCGCCTCGCTCAGCAGGGCATCAAGAAGACCGACCTGACTCGCGATGAGTTCCTCAAGCATGCTTGGGACTGGACTCACGAGCACGGCGGCATCATCCTCAAGCAGCTCCGCAAGCTCGGTGCCAGCTGCGACTGGGACCGCACAGCATTCACCATGGACGAGACCCGCTCTCGTGCCGTCATCCACGTATTCTGCGACCTTTACAAGAAGGGACTCATCTATCGTGGCGTGCGCATGGTTAACTGGGACCCTAAGGCTCAGACTGCGCTCTCTGACGAGGAGGTTATCTACAAGGACGAGCACTCTAAGCTCTACCACTTGAAGTATTATGTAGTAGAGCAGGACTGCCAGCAGGTGGATGAGGAGAACGTGATACACAAGGATGAGAAGGGATACTATGCAGTAGTAGCAACCACCCGTCCTGAGACCATCATGGGCGACTCTGCCATGTGTATCAACCCAGAGGATAAGAAGAATACATGGCTGAAGGGTAAGCACGTGATCGTGCCTCTCGTAAACCGCGAGATTCCTGTCATCGAGGATACATACGTAGATATCGAGTTCGGTACCGGTTGCTTGAAGGTAACTCCAGCTCACGATATCAACGACCACGCACTCGGTTTGAAGCACGGTTTGGAAACCATCGATATCTTCAACGACAATGGTACCATCAGCGAGGCTGCAGGTCTCTATGTAGGTATGGACCGCATGGACGTGCGCAAGCAGATTTCCATCGACCTTCAGAACGCCGGTCTGATGGAGAAGATTGAGGACTATAATAATAAGGTGGGCTTCTCTGAGCGTACCAATGTGCCTATCGAGCCAAAGCTCTCTACACAGTGGTTCCTCAAGATGCAGCACTTTGCCGACATCGCCCTCCCTCCAGTAATGGACGATGATATCGAGTTCTATCCTAAGAAGTATAAGAACACCTATCGCCACTGGTTGGAGAACATCAAGGACTGGTGTATCAGCCGTCAGCTCTGGTGGGGTCACCGCATCCCTGCTTACTACTTCGACAATGCCGGCAAGAAAGATTTCGTGGTAGCTGAGACTGCAGAGGAGGCTCTGAAACTCGCTCAGGAGAAGAATGCCAGCATCAAGGCTGAGGATCTTGAGCAGGAGAGCGACTGCCTCGACACCTGGTTCTCTTCATGGTTGTGGCCTATCTCTCTGTTTGATGGCATCGAGCATCCAGACAATGAGGAGATCAACTACTACTACCCTACTTCCGACCTCGTAACTGGTCCGGATATCATCTTCTTCTGGGTAGCACGTATGATCATGGCTGGCTACGAATATCGTGGCAAGATGCCATTCAAGCACGTATATTTCACAGGTATCGTTCGCGATAAGCTCGGCCGCAAGATGAGCAAGAGTCTCGGTAACTCACCAGACCCACTGGTTCTGATTGACAAGTTTGGTGCCGACGGTGTTCGTATGGGTATGATGCTCAGTGCTCCAGCCGGCAACGACATTCTCTTCGACGAGAGCCTTTGCGAGCAGGGACGTAACTTCAACAATAAGATCTGGAATGCCTTCCGCCTCGTGAAGGGTTGGGAGACTGCAGATATCGAGCAGCCTAAGAGTGCAGAAATCGCCGTGAAGTGGTTTGATGCCAAGCTCAAGGAGGTGAACGAGGAGATGCAGAAGCAGTTTAAGGACTACCGTATCTCTGAGGCTTTGATGACTGTATATAAGCTGTTCTGGGATGAGTTCTCATCCTGGTACCTGGAGATGGTGAAGCCAGCTTACGGTCAGCCTATCGACCAGAAGAGCTACGATGCTACCCTCCGTTTCTTCGATGCCCTCCTGAAGATGTTGCATCCATTCATGCCATTCATCACCGAGGAGTTGTGGCAGCACATCTACGACCGCAAGGATGGCGAGAGCATCATGCGCGAGAAGCTGGATATTCCTGCACCTACAACCGAGGAGCAGAAGTTGGCAGCCGACATTGAGGCTGTGAAGCAGATTATCGCCGGTGTTCGTACCGTTCGCAACCAGAAGAACATTGCCCAGAAGGAGCAGTTGTCTCTCCAGGTAGTAGGCAAGAACGATTTCGAGGCTTACAACGACGTAACTCTGAAGATGGCCAACCTCGACAAGATTGAGGTTATTGCTGAGAAGAGTGCCGATGCATCAAGCTTCATGGTAGGTACCGACGAGTTTGCCGTACCATTGGGCGACCTCATCGACGTAGCAGCCGAGATTGAGAAGGCAGAGGCTCAGCTCAAGCACTTGGAAGGCTTCCTGATGGGCGTACGCAAGAAGCTCAGCAACGAGAACTTCGTAGCTCACGCACCTGAGAAGGTAGTAGCCCTGGAGCGCAAGAAGGAAAGCGACTCTGTTGAGAAGATTGCTGCCCTCAAGGCAACCATCGAGGAACTCAAGAAGAAATAATAGTATTATATTTAATGTTGAATGTTGAGTGTAGAATGTTGAATTAGTCAAGCTGATTCGTTAGCAAGATTGCAACTCAACATTCAACATTCAACATTCAACATTTTTAATTATGATCAAGAAGCTTTTCACCTTATTTATATGT
>CAVHWE010000299.1:0-2794 GCA_963639495.1 bacterium
AAGAGCACAACTGTAGAAAGTGGTAAGGAAATCAGCATCAATGGTACTTGTACCTTGAAGGTTGGATTGCTTGTAAATGGTGAAGTTAGAAATATCGCCACACATCAATATACGATTGAGAAGTTCAAGGCATATAAATTTATGGTTTATGTGAATGCTGACGCTGTGAAATGGAGTCCATTATACTGCTATACATGGAAGAAAACAGCATCTGTTGAGTGGCCTGGTGAAAAGATGACAGAAACAAAGACCATTGGTGGAAAGACATGGTACTACAAGGAAGTCAGCATTGATAATGCAACTGAGTTGGTGAATGTCATATTCAATAATGGCACAGATAAGCCGCAGACTGTAGATATAACAGGTCTCACCAGTACGGCTTACTTCGAAATCGAAACATCCAAAGAAGGTAAGAACTATAAAGTGAAGGATGTTACAGCAGAATACAACAAATAAGTTCAAAGAATAGTTTCAGTTTTTAGTTTAAGTTTTTTAGTTTTAAGTTTTTAGGTTTATTAAGGTTTATGTTTTTAGGTTTAGTTTTGTGTGAACAAAATTATTAGTTAGTTGTTTTAGGTTAGGAAAAAGAGGTATACCCAAGATTCGTCTTCGGGATATACCTCTTTTCTTATTCTATATGATCTATATTATCTTTCACGCTGGTCAGCACCCCACATCAGTTTCTCTCTCAGGGTAGAGAAATAACGCTGGTTGCGCTGCTTCACAATATTGATGCTATGAGGAGCCTTGCGGATGATAAGGCGGGTTTCCTCCGTCATACGCTCACTACGACCATCAATGGCTACCAGATAGTTGTGGCTTCGACTCTCGATATCGAGCGTGATGACTGCCGTATCGTTGATGACGATAGGACGGATGTTCAGACTGTGAGGAGCCACCGGAGTAAGACAGATGCTGCCACTCTGCGGAATGATGATAGGTCCGCCATTCGAAAGATTGTATGCCGTAGAACCGGTTGGCGTGGTAACAATCAGACCATCTGCCTGATAAGTGACGAGGAATTCGCCATCTACCTGCGTACGGATGGAAATCATCGAAGCATCATCACGCTTCAGTACGGCGATATCGTTGAGGGCAAACGGATTGCCGGCAAGTATGCCACCTTCTGCCTCCACCTGAATCACCGCATGCTCCTCTATCAGGCATTCACCGGCATAAAGACTGTCCAGCGCCGACTCTATCTCGCTTGGCAGCACATCGGCAAGGAAGCCCAATCTGCCCATATTCACACCGATGATAGGCGTACCCTTGGCTCCCACACGGCTCGCTGCCTTCAGGAAGGTACCGTCACCACCCATAGAGATGACGTAATCCACATCGAAGTTGTAATCCTCGAACACCCCAGCCGCCTTCACATCGAGATGCTGGTCGCGGGTAAGAAACTCGTAATAAGCATTCTCCACATAAACTTCAGCCTCCTTCTTTTCGAGATAAAGAAGGATTTTCTCTATCGAAGCCGACTTCTTAGCCTGGTATTCATTACCAAATATTGCGAATTTTAAATGTTGCTGTGCCATTTATTTTGTTATTTCAATAATTATTCTTACTTTTGCAAAGGTAATCATATTATTTGAATAACAAGACAAAAAACAAATAAATTATGGCTAAGGTATATGAATTTCTTGCCAATGGCTTCGAGGAAATCGAAGGATTGGCTCCGGTAGACATCCTCCGCAGGGGTGGTGTAGACATCAAGACTGTAAGTGTAACGGGTACAGAATGGGTAGAAACATCGCATGGTGTTACCATCAAGGCTGACCTGAAGTTTGAGGATATTGCCAGCTTTGAAGATGCTGACATGCTGATGATTCCAGGCGGAATGCCAGGAAGTACAAACCTGAACGAGCACGAAGGTGTGCGCCAGGCGCTCATCGCACAGCACAAGGCTGGCAAGCGAATCGGTGCCATCTGCGCAGCCCCAATGGTTCTGGCAAGCACAGGCATTCTCGAAGGAAAGAAGGCTACCTGTTATCCTGGCTTTGAGCAGTATTTCGGCGAGAACACCGAATATACCGCCACCCTCTTCCAGGAAGACGGCAACGTGATTACGGGCGAAGGTCCTGCAGCAACCCTCCCATACGCCTATAAGATATTGAGCTATTTCGTAAGCAAGGAAACCGTAGCTGCCCTGCAGGATGGCATGATGTATGATCATCTCATGCAAAGCAAGTAATAACAATGAGTGAAGAAAGGCAGGATTAGAATTCTTCACTCTTCACTTTTAACTCTTCACTTAAAAAATGGATTACGTAATCATAGTAGCCGGAGGCAAAGGCCTCCGCATGGGAAGTGAGATTCCCAAACAGTTCTTGCCGGTAGCGGGCAAGCCTATCCTGATGCGCACCATAGAGCGTTTTCATGAATACGACCCTGCATTGAACATCATCCTGGTTCTGCCGGAAAGTCAGCAGGCATACTGGCACCAGCTCTGCGAGGAGCATCATTTCAGCATCAAGCACCAGATAGCCAACGGTGGCGACACCCGTTTCCAGTCATCCAAGAACGGACTGGCACTCATTCCTGATGACGAAGATGGCGTTGTGGGCATTCACGATGGCGTGCGCCCATTCGTATCTAAGGAAGTAATCGAAGAATGTTTCGAGACGGCACGCGAAGAATATGCAGCCATCCCTGTATATGCCGTAACCGATACCCTGCGCTATATCGACCAGCACGGAGGCGGAAAGAACGTGCTGCGCAGCGATTACCGCGTGGTACAGACTCCCCAGACCTTCGACATCGGTCTGGCAAAGCAGGCTTTCAACCAGGAATA
>CAVHWE010000300.1:0-2792 GCA_963639495.1 bacterium
GACATGGGATATGGCGATCTGGCTTGCTACGGCCAACCTTATATCCACACGCCTAATATCGACCGGATGGCGCAGGAGGGGATGAGATTCACCCAGGCTTATGCCGGTTCTCCCGTCTCGGCTCCGTCGAGAGCTACCCTCATGACTGGTCAGCATACGGGACATACACATGTGCGTGGAAACAAGGAATACTGGAGAGGTGTGCCAATGGTAAAATATGGCAACAACGAAGAGTATTCTGTCGTAGGACAGGAACCTTACGACCCGCAGCATAAGATTCTGCCCGAAATCATGAAGGACAAAGGATATAGAACCGGCGTATTCGGGAAATGGGCTGGCGGATATGAGGGTTCGGCTTCTACTCCCGACAAGCGTGGCGTGGACGAATTCTATGGCTATATCTGCCAGTTTCAGGCTCATCTCTATTATCCTAACTTCCTGAACCGCTACAGTCGTGCAATGGGAGATACAGCGGTGGTAAGAGAGGTTATGGAACAGAACATCCAACATCCGATGTTCGGCAAGGATTATTTCAAGCGCAAACAGTATTCTGCCCGCATCATCCACGACAAGGCACTGGAATGGATTGACAGACAGGATAAGGAACATCCTTTCGTAGGATTCCTTACCTATACCCTGCCGCATGCCGAACTAGCCCAGCCGGAAGACTCTATTCTAGAGAATTACCAGAAACAGTTCTTTACCGATAAAACCTGGGGCGGATGGGAAGATTCGAGATACAACGCTGCGGTTCATACCCATGCACAGTTTGCCGGAATGATTACCCGACTGGACCAGTATGTGGGCGAAATCTTCGCCAAGCTGAAGGAGAAGGGACTCGACAGGAATACCGTTGTCATCTTTACTTCAGATAACGGGCCGCATGAAGAAGGTGGTGCCGACCCGGAGTTCTTCGGTCGCAACGGTAAGTTGAAAGGTCTGAAGCGCCAGTGCTACGAAGGCGGCATCCGCATACCATTTATCGCCTGGTGGCCTGAGCATATCAAGGCAGGAGCGGTGAACGATACCCAGTTTGCCTTTTACGACCTGCTGCCTACTTTCTGCGATTTGGCTGGCATCAGAAACTTTGCCAAGCGTTATACCAACAGAAAGTTGGCTGGTGATGGTTTCGACGGAATCTCTATCGCTCCTACCCTTCTGGGCAAGGATGCAGAGCAGAAACATCACGATTACCTGTACTGGGAATTTCACGAAACCGACCAGATTGGCGTGAGAAAGGGCGACTGGAAACTGGTGGTAGTAAAAGGCGAGCCGCGGCTCTATAATCTGGCTTCCGATATCCACGAAGACCATAATGTGGCGGCAGAACATCCTAAGATTCTTACCGAACTCCTGGCTGCCATCAGAAAGGAGCATCGAGACAGCAAGGATTTCGAAATTACGCTGCCTAAGTTCTGATTTTCTCTCCCGGTTACAGAGAGATAGAGATTACAACTAGATTCAAGAAAAAATGATGAACGACAACATAGCAAATCCCTTTGCCAAGCCACTCTATGTAATGCTGAAGCCTGCGGGTGCCCATTGCAACCTGGCATGCAAATACTGTTATTATCTGGAGAAGAACAAGCTCTATCCCACTGCTCAGCGACATCTGATGAGCAATGAGATGCTGGAACAGTTTACCCGAGAATATATTGAGGCGCAAACCATGAACCAGGTGCTCTTCACCTGGCATGGTGGCGAGCCTCTGCTGCGCTCCATCGACTTCTACCGCAAGGCTTTATCCCTACAGCAAAAGTATGCTGGAGGCAGGCGCATCGACAACGTAATTCAGACCAACGGCACGTTGCTGACCGATGAATGGTGCGAGTTTTTCGCCCAGAACCATTGGCTGGTAGGCATCTCTATCGATGGTCCGCAGCCTTATCATGACCATTACCGGCTGACGGCTGCGGGAAAACCATCGTGGAAGAAGGTGATGCAAGGCATCAAACTGCTGAAGAAACACGGGGTAGAATGGAATGCGATGGCGGTGGTGAATGCCTATAATGCCAATCATCCGCTGGAGTTCTACCGCTTCTTCAAGGAAAACGGCTGTCAGTTTCTGCAGTTCACACCTATCGTTGAGCGACTGACCCGACATGAGGATGGCCGTACCCTGGCAAGTCTTGCCGACAAGGATGAGATTCCGCTGAGCGAGGCATCAGTTACGCCGGAGCAGTGGGGCTACTTTCTCTGTGCAATTTTCGATGAATGGGTTCGGAAGGATGTGGGCAAAATCTTCGTTGAGATTTTCGACTGCACACTGGCAAACTGGATGGGTATTTCTCCCGGCATCTGTGCTTATTCCAAGGAATGCGGTCATGCGGGAGTGATGGAGCACAATGGCGATGTTTATTCCTGCGACCACTTTGTTTTTCCGGAGTATAAATTGGGCAATATCCGTGACCATTCGCTCATCGACATGCTTTATGGTGAGCAGCAACAGGAGTTCAGCCGTCTGAAACACAGTTCTCTTCCCCGCCAGTGCAAGGAGTGTGACATGGAGTTTGCCTGTCATGGAGAATGCCCAAAGAACCGCTTCATGAAAGATAAGTATGGCGATTCCGGTCTCAACTATCTCTGTCCGGGTTATTACCATTATTATCAGCATGTAGCGCCCTACATGGATTACATGAAGCAGGAACTCATGTCGCAGCGCCCACCTTCGAACATCATGAAAGTTGTACACTAAGCATGACAGATTCTAAAAAAACAGCAAAATACTTGGAAAAAAGTCAGAAATATCGTACCTTTGCAGACAAAAAGCAATTTTACGAATATGAAAAGAA
>CAVHWE010000301.1:0-2789 GCA_963639495.1 bacterium
GATACTTTACTCTATTCCTCTTCTCACATCCCTTGGCGTAACTCCATACTTTTTACGGAAGGCGTGATAGAAGCTTGAAGTATGTTCAAAGCCGCAGCTGAAGGCTATATCGTCTATGTTCATTTTTGGGTCGGTCTCGAGCAGATGGCGAGCACGCTTCATCTTGATATTCAGAATGAACGAGGCTGGCGAACTGCCCGTGAGCGTAACTATCTTGCGATGGAACTGCCGTGGACTCATGCACATCTTTTCTGCGAGCGTATTCACGTTAAGCTGCTGTTTGTCCATAAGCAGATAGATATGATCCACCGTCTTGGCGAGGAAACGGCGCTCTGTGTCCGTCAGCTGTACTTCATCCTGCTGTTCCTTCGTATGAGTAGCATTGTCGCTAAACTTGCTGCGCAGCGAGCGCTGGCGGTCGAGCAGACGCTCCACTACAGTGTGCAGCTCGTCCACGTTGAACGGTTTGGCTAAATAGGCATCTGCACCAGCCTCGAAGCCCTTGATGCGCTCTTGGTCTGAAATCTTTGCCGTGACGATAATGATAGGTATATGATTCACCACATCGTTGGAGCGTATGCGTCGGCACAGTTCCAAACCGTCCATGCCCGGCATCATCAAGTCGGTTATAATCAGGTCGGGTACGAGGTTGATGGCCTTCTGCCATCCGTCCTCTCCATTAGTAGCGTAAGCCACAGCATAACGTTCGCTTAGCACTTCACCGATGTACGTCGCAATGTCGCGATTGTCCTCTATCACAAGCATTTTGTACTGGTTGTCCTCTGCATCGGTATCTGTTAGTATTTTTTCCTCTGTAGGCAGAACAGGCGTGTTGTCCATAGGCTGTTCGTTGAGTTTCACGTTGCACTCGTTTGTTATAGGAATTTCGATGTGAAACGTCGTTCCATAGCCCTCCCTGCTCCTGACATTGATCTTGCCGTTCAATGAGTCAATCACCTGCTTTACGAGAGCCAGTCCAATGCCTGTACCAATATTCATAGAGTCGGTTACTCCCTGATAGAATGGATTGAACACATTGTTGGCAGTCTCTTTGTCCATACCCTCTCCCGTATCGCTTACCTCTATAAGGAGATTGCTGTCTTCGTGCCACATGGCAACGGTGATTTTACCATGTTCGGGCGTGAATTTAAATGCATTGGACAGGAGGTTGTTGAATACCTTGTTGATATAGTCGGGAACGAAGTCCATCGTCACGGGTTCCTTCACAAACAGCTGCAGATCGATGTTCTTGCTGCATGCATAGTTGCGATAGGTGTCCACCAGCATCGAAACGTAGGTGGTGATATTGCCGTTGCGCCAGTCGGGGTTGCCCATCTTCGACTTAATTTTCGAAATATCAAGCAACTGGTTGATGAGCGTCAGCAGGTTGTTTCCCTGTTGCTCGATGGCATCGACGTCCTGTTTCAGTTCGTCTGGGGATTTATTAGGCAGTTCGCGGCTCAAACCGAGAATCACAGTGAGTGGTGTGCGAAACTCATGGGTGATGTTTGTAAAGAAACTCTCGCGCATTTCGGCAAGGCTTTTCAGGGCCAGGTGGTTGCGACGCTGTATGCGCTGTACGAAGTAGAACACCACCAGTGTACCAATCAGTATTATTATAATGATTATGAAGACGATGGTGTTGGTGAATCGTGCCGACTGCTCGTTCTTCAGGTTTGTATTGACCTCGTTCATCGCCCGAGCCTGAATGTTGCGTTCTATGAGCAGTCCTGCGTTCTGTATGCGGTTCAGTTTCTCCATATCTACGACGCTGTCTTCCATGGCTGCTGCCTTCTCGTGCGCCGTCAGCGCCGCACTGTAGTTGCCCTTGCGTTTGTATAGTTTATAATATAAGTTATAAACCTCAGCTAAATGTTCGTGCGAATTGATGGCGCGTGCAGTGTGCAGCGCCTTGTCCAGATATTCCTGTGCCTTGGTGTCGTTGCCCATTTGGGTGTATATACCAGCCAGGGCAATGAGCGGATTCATTGCGTGCCACTCGTCTTGTGACGACTGCAACTGCTGATAAGCCTTGTCATACTCCGAAATGGCTTTTTCATAGTCGTGCTCTTTCTCGTGTAGCTCACCGAAATAAATGTGGCATAGTGCCACACCGAGTGTGTTGCCAGCCTGCAGATTCAGTCCCATAGACTGGCGATAGTACCTCCATGCCGAGTCCAACTGTTCACGGTGGCTGAATATAGAACCGATGTTGGCATAGTTGATGGCTTGTCCTAAGGCACTGTTCAATTCCCGTTCGCCTGCTAATGCCAGTCGCAGCGCACTGTCGGCACGTGCGTAGTTGCCCAGGGTGAGATAGATGTTGCCCAGTCCATTGAGCGATACCACGCGGTTTTTCCTGGTAGTAAAAGATGTGTCGGCAGACTCTTTGCAGATAGCGAAAGCGCGGTAATGGTAATCTTGAGCCATGTCGAGCATTCCCATTCTCCGATAGACGGTGCCGATATTGTTCAGAGCCTGCACGATCTCTAATGTATCGCCTAAGGTCTCCGCCTGCTTCAGTCCCTCGCTGTGTACCTTCAGTGCCTCGTCAAATCTACTGTCGTTGCGCAGCTCTTTCCCCATCGCTCTGTAGGCAACGATGCTGCCTAACATATTTCCCTCACGCTCCATGCGTTTCTGTATCATGGAGAGTGTGTCAATATTATGAGAAGAGGAGACGATACTGTCCATAGCTTTGCGCTCGGCAAGGGATATCTTCGCTGGTTTCTGTCCACAGGAAACCAGCATTACATATATAATAAGGTACCACACAAGAGTGGCTGTGC
>CAVHWE010000302.1:0-2772 GCA_963639495.1 bacterium
ACAGAAAAAGGGTTGCAATCCTCGAAAAGATGGATTACAACCCTTTATACCTTATTATATATAAGAGTTAAGATAACTCTATCATATATTCATTTGTGGAAGCTGATTACAGCTGAGCCAACTCTACAACCTTATCTACTGCAGCGCTCAAGCCGTCCTTGTTCTTACCGCCAGCCTGAGCATAGTGAGGCTGACCGCCACCGCCGCCCTGAATCAACTTGGCAGCTTCGCGAATCATCTTACCAGCGTTCAAGCCGTGATCCTTTACCATATCGTCGCTGAACATCACGCTGAGCATTGGCTTGTCGTTATAAACAGAACCTACCACGCAGATCATGTTCTCTGGCAAAGCCTCGCGAACCTTGAATACCAAATCCTTGGCAGCTGCTGGCTCCATTGGTAATACGGCTGTAACAACCTTCACACCATTGATTTCTTTTGCATTCTCTACAAGCTTGTCCTTGGCACGCTCCACAGCCTGAGCCTGGAATTTCTCAACATCCTTCTTCAGGGCATCGTGCTCGTCGATGTACTTTCTGATGACACCCTCGAGATCCTTGGCATTGTTGAACAAGCCCTTCAAGGCTACGATGGTATCCTGCAAGCCGTAGATAGCCTCCTCGCAAGCCTTACCTGTCAAAGCCTCGATACGGCGGATGCCGGCTGCTACGCTGCTCTCAGAGATAATCTTGAAGAAACCAATCTTACCGGTGCTCTTGGCGTGAATACCACCACAGAACTCAGCAGATGGACCGAAGCGAACCACACGAACCTTGTCGCCATACTTCTCGCCGAAGAGGGCGATAGCGCCAAGCTCCTTAGCCTCCTCGATAGGAGTATCGCGGTGCTCATCCAATGGATAGTCGGCACGGATCATCTCGTTTACCATGCGCTCTACCTTGCGGAGCTCCTCATCAGTTACCTTCTGGAAGTGAGAGAAGTCGAAACGCAATGTATCCTTATCTACATAAGAACCCTTCTGCTCTACGTGCTCGCCCAAAACCTGCTTCAGACAGTAGTCGAGCAAGTGGGTAGCTGTATGGTTGGCAGCGCTTCCCTCGCGGCTCTCGATATCTACGCAAGCCATGAAATCAGCGTTTACATCCTTTGGCAACTCCTTTACGATGTGGATGCTCTGGTTGTTCTCGCGCTTGGTGTCGATAACCTGAATGGTCTCATCCTCGCTAACGAGTACACCCTTGTCGCCAACCTGTCCACCCATCTCACCATAGAATGGAGTGTTGTCGAGTACCAGCTCATAGAAAGAGTTCTTCTTCTGAGTCACCTTGCGGTAGCGCAGGATGTGGCACTCATATTCTGTATAGTCGTAACCTACGAAGTTCTGGTCGCCTTCCTTCAAAACCTCCCAGTCGCCATTCTCTACGGCAGCAGCATTGCGGGCACGCTCTTTCTGCTTCTTCATCTCCTCGTCGAAGCCTGCAGCATCTACTGTGTAACCATTCTCACGGCAGATAAGCTCTGTAAGGTCGAGAGGGAAACCGTAGGTATCGAAGAGGCGGAATGCGCTCACGCCGTCGAGCTGAGTCTCGCCATGAGCCTTGAGCTCGTCCATATCGCCATTGAGGAGGTTGATACCCTTCTCCAATGTGCGGAGGAATGAATCCTCTTCCTCTTTCATCACGCGGGTGATGAGCTCCTGCTGAGCTGGCAACTCTGGGAAGGCTGCACCCATCTGCTCTACCAATACATTGACGAGCTTGTACATGAATGCCTGCTTCTGACCGAGGAATGTGTAAGCGTAACGTACGGCACGGCGCAAGATGCGTCGGATTACGTAACCTGCCTTGGCGTTGCTTGGCAACTGACCATCGGCGATAGAGAAGGCTACGGCACGGAGGTGGTCGGCGCAGACACGCATAGCGATGTCGATCTTCTCCTGCTCATCCTTGCCCTCACCATTCTCACCTGTAGGAGTAGTGAAGCCATACTTCTTGCCAGAGATAGCCTCGATTTCCTTGATGATTGGCTGGAAGATATCAGTATCATAGTTAGAGTGCTTGTCCTGCAACATGCGAACCAAGCGCTCGAAGCCCATACCTGTATCGATAACGTGCATTGGGAGTGGTTCGAGAGAACCATCAGCCTTGCGGTTGTACTGCATGAACACGATGTTCCAGATTTCGATGACCTGTGGGTTATCCTTGTTCACCAACTCGCGGCCTGGCACCTGAGCCTTCTCCTCTGGAGTACGAGAATCCACGTGAATCTCTGAGCAAGGACCGCAAGGACCTGTTTCGCCCATCTCCCAGAAGTTGTCGTGCTTGTTACCGTTGATGATGTGGTCGGCTGGCACGTGCTTAGCCCAGTAACCTGCAGCCTCGTTGTCGCGTTCCAGACCTTCCTCCTTGCTACCCTCGAATACGGTAACGTAGAGATCGGCAGGGTTGAGTTTCAAAACTTCAGTAAGATACTCCCATGCCAAATCAATGGCACCCTCCTTAAAGTAGTCGCCGAAGCTCCAGTTACCGAGCATCTCGAACATGGTGTGGTGGTAAGTATCATGACCTACCTCTTCGAGGTCGTTGTGCTTACCGCTTACACGGAGACATTTCTGAGTATCAACACGACGTACATCCTTGCCTGGGTCTTTTGTACCGAGGATGATGTCTTTCCACTGGTTCATACCAGCGTTTGTAAACATCAGCGTTGGGTCATCCTTGATAACCATAGGTGCTGATGGAACAATCTTGTGGCCTTTACCTTCGAAGAATTTCTTGAAGGATTCGCGCACTTCATTAGCTGTCATCATAT
>CAVHWE010000303.1:0-2757 GCA_963639495.1 bacterium
CGTTCCATGATTTGTACGGTCAGAGCGATTTCCGGCAGAAGATAGAGCACCTGCTTATGCTCCTCTATGGCTTTTCTGATAAGATGAATATAGATTTCCGTCTTTCCGCTGGATGTTACACCATGAAGCAATACTACATCCTTTTTCATCATTTGCATCAGGATTCCATTATAGGCATCTTGCTGTGCCAAGGAGAGTTGTTTGATAAGTTCAAGATGAGATTCTCCATTCGTATTCAATCGTCCTATTTCCAACTCGTAAGTAAAGAGAATTCCCCTGTCGATAAGCGCCTTGACAACAGCTGCCGTACAATGACTCTCATTCATCAGTTCTTCCTTGGTCACTTTTTTAATGCCTTCTCTAGGCGTATCACCATCAAGACTGTCCCAATGCGAGAGACTCAGAAAGGTTGTCAGGGCTTTGGCTTGTTTCAAGGCTCTCTGCACCAGATTGAGCGCTACGTGAAGAGCCTGCTCACTACGGTATGTACTGGCAAGTTCCACATAGAGTTCCATCTTGGGTTTGAATTTCTCTGTAGATTTCAAACCACCCGGCATGGCAGCATTATAGACATCGCCTAAAGGAGCCATATAATAATAGCCAATCCATTGCCACAATCTCATCTGCTGAGGCAACAGCGAAGGCGTATTGTCAAGCACCGCCTCGACAGGTTTGCAGGAGAATGCAGGCTTATCATCATGCAGTCTGGTAGCCATTGCGATATATTTCTTACTTTTACCAAGAGGAACCAGCAAGCGTACCCCGGGCACAACTTTCCCTTCCATCCCATCAGGGACAGAATAAGTAAAGGTTCCGTCGAGCGGAAGGGGTAATATCACATCTACATATTTCATATCTAATCTTCTTTAACCTTGAAATATCTGCCATTCAGACTTTCGGCTTGCAAAGTTAGCAAAAAAAAAGCAGATACCCATCATCGGATACCTGCTTTTATATATTTTAAGATGTACTAGGCGAGACCATACGATGTTCCCACCCATAATCTGTCCTGTTCTTTTACGGGATTAGAACCAATAACCCAAAGCAATCTGCCAACTGTTATTCTTACTGTTACCATTCACAATCTTTTCGCTTGTTTCCTGCCAGGTAACATCTGCAGTCTTACCGCAAGCGATGTTATAGTTTGCAGAGAGTTGGAGATGGCTCAGCAGGGTAACACCCAAACCTACGTTTACACTGAAGTTTGATTTCTTCAAAGAATAAGCACTATTATCATTCCACTTGAAGTTCTTGTCACCAACATTGATACCCCACTGTGGACCAGCGAAAACGAAAACATTAGCCAAGCTGCTCAAGCCGAAGCCATAACGTACGTTTACAGGGATATTAAGAGATTTCTGAGTCATTGTTGTCTCTGCATCATTTACAGACACCTTAGCTTCCTTCTGATCGTACAAGGCAGCAGCATCAAAGCTCAGACCAACAATAGGGATAGTAACCTTTACCATTGGACCAACAAAGAAACCTGTCTTGTTAGATGCATCGAAAACATCGTTACTCAAAGACATGTTAGTAACATCCAAACCGCCCTTCAAACCGAACTTAATCTGGGCATTTGCATTAGTAGCAAACATCATGGCTGCTACAAGCATTAATACTGATAAAACTTTCTTCATTCTATATTTACTTTAATTCTTATATAAATTAATGACGTTCTCTACGAACCGTTACTCTAGCCGAGCCACCAGAAGAAACGTTACTTCCTCCTGATCTGCGTTTTTTAACTGTAGAAGTCTTAGCTGGTTTAGATGCAGAACCACTTCTTCTGTTACGGCTTTTCTTCAGAGTCTTGGCATCCATATTCTTTTCTGCCTTGGCAATACTGTCAAGCGAATCCTTCCGTGCCTGATTACCCCAGATATTCTTTTCAAAGGCAGCCAACTCAGCTTCTATGCGTTTCTGTTCCTTCGCCATGGCTGTATCCGAAGAACAGTATTGTGCCAGGGTATTTCCCTGCATATTGTTGGTCTTGTAGATTTTACCCCGATACAGATTCTTGGTAAAATAATCTTCTGCACTCATCACAGCAGCATTGTTCACATTACTGGTCATCAGCTGCTGCTTAGCCAGGAAAGGAGCCAGATCATCATACTTCACCCAGAAGAGCGGATACTTGTTTCCTACATCTCCAAAGTCATCATTACGGGTCATGATAGGGCACAAAGCCAATACCTTGGTATGGAAAGAAGCTGTTTTCTGGTCATAGTAAGAAGTCTCCTTCACATAGTAAGCCTTCACTTCTGCTGATGGAATATCGCTGTCATCAATATGCACCTTCCCGTTATCAGTCTTCTCGTAGTAGATATGATAATTATCTACGAATGCTTTCGGAGTAAGACGGTTGGCGGCAGAAAAGTCCTCATTACCATCCATACGATACTGATAAACAGGCACTCTACCCGTAAACATCAGTTTAAAGATATAGGTAAAGAGATTCATCTTACCCTCTGTAGGCTCTACAGGATAATACAAGGCAGCATTGGCATCATCTGTGAGATTGAGTTCACGATAGATGTCTCTTCTCCAAACCACGTCCTCATCCATCGGGATGGCTGTAGGGAAATAGAGTTTGGCACGCAAGGTCATATTATCAGCATTCGACTGTTGTGCCTTTTGCTGAGCCTGCTTTCTGCGAGCCGCTGGCTGTGCCATGATGCTCTGCACCATTCCCAAAAGCATGAATATGAATAATATCTTTTTCATTACATTGAACTTTGAACATTGAACTTTGAACTT
>CAVHWE010000304.1:0-2715 GCA_963639495.1 bacterium
ACCTCTCTTTCAACATCGAGAACGAAATCAACAACTATCGCAACCAGTTGAAGAGCCAGAACATCAACGATGTAAACAACCATCTCTATACCTACGCCATCGGTACCATGTATATGGATATCATCCAGGAATGCGAGAAACTCGGCGACTACGTAGTAAACGTAGTGGAGGCCCGTATGGGTGTAAGACAGCATGAAGCTTAGGAAGAGTTGATAGTTTATAGTTAACAGTTAATAGTTAATAGTTTATAGGGCATGAAGTTCATTCGTGAGCTTCATGCCCTATCTATATTTTCTACCTATCTATATTTTCTACCTATATTAATTTCTACCTATATTAAATAGGACAAACAGATATGTTTTTAAGCAAGACACCTGATTCATAACAGCAAAGTTGGCATAAAGAAGTGATTTCACAAAGAAAAAGAAAGAATTTTGGCATAACATAGAGGATAAGTCGATTTTTTGTTGTAATTTTGCAGCCGAAATTGCAATTTTATAAATAATTAATGAAGATTCTAGTAACGGGTGCGTCGGGCTTTATCGGCAGCTACATCGTGGAAGAGGCCTTAAGACAGGGCATGGAAACCTGGGCGGCAGTACGCCCTACCAGTTCCAGAAAGTATCTGCAAGACGAGCGCATCCATTTTATCAATCTCAATCTTTCTTCAGAGGAAGAGTTAGAGAAAGAACTCGCCCCGCACGAGTTCGACTATATAGTGCATGCAGCCGGCGCAACGAAGTGCCTGCATGCAGAGGACTTTTATAAGGTAAACACAGAGGGAACCAAGCATCTGGTGAACGTCCTTCTGCGCCTCCAGATGCCTATCAGGCGATTTGTCTTTGTCAGTTCGCTCAGCATTTTTGGAGCCATCCGCGAAGAGCAGCCTTATCAGGAAATCTCAGAACATGATACTCCTAAGCCAAATACTGCATACGGAAAGAGTAAGCTGGAGGCAGAACGCTATCTGGACAGCATCGGCAACAACTTTCCTTATATCATCCTCCGCCCTACAGGAGTTTACGGTCCTAGAGAGAAAGATTATTTCCTCATGGCGCAGAGCATCAAGCAGCATGTTGACTTTGCTGTAGGATTCAAGCGCCAGGACATCACCTTTGTATATGTACAGGACGTAGTACAGGCTGTATTCCTGGCTCTGGATCATGGAATGAACGGCAGGAAATACTTCCTCAGCGATGGAGAAGTATATCAGTCGGCCGCCTTCAGCGACCTGATAAAAAAGGAGTTAGGCAATCCTTGGATGCTACGCATCAAGGCACCTGTCTGGGTATTGCGCATCGTAACCTTCTTCGGAGAATATCTCGGAAGGATGACGGGCAAGATGTCGGCCCTGAACAATGATAAGTACAACATTCTGAAACAGCGCAACTGGCGATGTGATATTGAGCCAGCCATGGATGAACTGGGCTATCATCCTCATTATCCACTGGAAAGAGGTGTGAAGCTCGCCATCAAGTGGTACAAGGATAACGGATGGCTGTAAATTATAAACTAATAAGAAGCGTGATAAAAGATTATTTCAAGATAGACAAGAACCCGAAGAAGGGACTGATGACACTGGAATGGGTCATGCTGGGATATATGGCAATCACCATTATCACCATGCTCTTTACCTACACCAAACTCGTAAACCCGGAAGCTATGCTCTGGGGACGACTGAGAGTGCTCGTCATGACCATCGCTCTTTGGGCAGTATACCGCATGATACCTTGCCGCATCACCAAGATGGTGCGCATCATTGCCCAGATGGCTTTGCTTGCCTGGTGGTATCCCGACACCTACGAAATCAATCGCATGTTCCCAAACCTCGACCATATCTTTGCAGGTTGGGAGCAGGATCTTTTCGGATGTCAACCCGCCCTGCTCTTTGCCAAAGCCCTGCCTTGGGCTGTAGTAAGCGAACTGATGTCGATGGGCTACTTTATGTATTATCCGATGATTGCATTGGTTACATTCTATTATTTCTTCTGCAGATATTATGAGGCTGAAAGAGCTGCATTCGTCATGCTCACCAGTTTCTTTATCTACTATCTCATCTACATCTATGTACCGGTAGTGGGCCCGACCTTCTACTTTGATGCAGTAGGAATATCAGAAATAACCAAAGGCATCTTCCCGGCTTTGGGCGATTACTTCAACACCCATACTAACTGCCTGCCGACACCGGGTTACACCGATGGAATCTTCTACCAGCTTGTAGAGGATGCCAAGAACGCCGGCGAGCGTCCTACAGCAGCTTTCCCAAGTTCGCATGTGGGCGTGAGCACCATCTGCATGCTCCTGGTCTGGCATGCCGGCAACAGAAAACTGCTATACGTGATGCTGCCATTCTACATCTTCCTGTGTCTGGCTACCGTATATATTCAGGCGCATTATCTCATCGATGCCATCGCCGGCCTCATCTCTGCCGTCGTCATCTATTTTGTATTGATGGCAGTATCGAAGGGAATGATAGAGCATCATACTCCTTCTTCGCGACTGAGATTCAGATAAATACATATTTTAATTACAATAACATTATAAACGAATAGAATTCATCTAGAACAATGAAGAAACTATTTATTGAGACTTATGGCTGCCAGATGAACGTGGCAGACAGTGAGGTAGTTGCCTCTGTGATGCAGATGGCTGGCTACGAAATTTGTGAGAAAGAAGAAGAGGCTGATGCCATCTTCCTGAACACCTGCAGTATCC
>CAVHWE010000305.1:0-2711 GCA_963639495.1 bacterium
TTTACACCGAGGCAAGGGCGAACCATCCAGCCGGCATTGCTGCCGAAGTTGTGGCTGATTTCTACCTCGCTACCTACGCTCAGATTCTCGCAGCCGAAGTGCTGGCCTACGTTGTACCAGAGCTGTGGCTCAGTGGTGAAGACAGTGTGCTCGGGAGTGAAGGCTATGTTGCCATCCTTGTCGAGCTTCAGGTTGCCATCCTTATCCTTGAAAGAACTGTGATTCTCCCACCAGAAATCTGCGAAACCGCTAAAGTTCAATCCCTTTAATCCAAAGATGTCTTTGCATCCCCAAACTGCAGTAAACTGCATTGGCACGTTCTGGTCGGTCTTGCAGATAGTCTTGTAGAGTGCCTGGAGTGTCAAGGTGTTCTTGAAACTCTTGTCGTGCATGAAATACTCCACACCGAAGAGCCAGGCATTGTTGATAGGGTAGTCCTTGTAGATACCGCCGTTGTACTCTACGTGGAGGCTCAGGTTCTTCAACTTCGTGTTCTGCCAGAAGTTGAGGGCACGCGAAATCTCGGTATAGGTTCCACCCTGTGACATGTTGTGCTCGTACTTCTTGCCTGTATCAGTGTTTGTCATCTGATCGAGGTTGAAGTCGTGGTCTACAAAGAAATAGGTGTTACCCCATTTGTCCTGCTTGAACATTTCGAGTGTGAGGGTAACAAACTTGCGGTCACTGCCGAAGTCGTAGAAAACTTGGGCGTTGGTCTGTGCTAAAGTTTTGCTCGCAGGGAGCAACGCAAGTGCCATGAGCAGTAGGCTTTTCATCTTTTTCATAAATTTTTTCTTTTCTTTATTATTTATTAAATGAAACAAAAAACTGCGGACGGAAGGCCCGCAGTTTGTAATTATATTTATCCGTAACGATTAGTATGCAAAGAGAGGATAATCCTTCATTGTAGCATTCACCTTTTCGCGAACGCGGGCAATGACCTTCTCGTCCTCAGGAGCATTCAGAACCTCCTCGATGAGTTCGGCAATGAGGTGCATCATGTCTTCCTTGGCACCACGTGTGGTCATGGCTGCTGTACCCAGGCGGATACCTGATGTCTGGAAGGCAGAACGGCTGTCGAATGGAACCATGTTCTTGTTGACTGTGATGTCGGCTGCAACCAGCGCATTCTCAGCTACTTTACCTGTGAGATCTGGATATTTGCTTCGGAGGTCTACGAGCATAGAATGGTTGTCTGTACCACCGCTAACGATACCGAATCCGCGACCGATGAGGTCGTCTGCGAGTACGGCTGCATTCTTCTTTACCTGAGCTGCATACTCCTTCCATGAAGGCTGCAGATTCTCATTGAAGGCTACTGCCTTGGCAGCGATGACGTGCTCCAGCGGACCACCCTGCTGACCTGGGAATACGGCAGAATTCAAGAGCATGCTCATCTTCTTAACCTCGCCCTTCTTTGTAGTCAATCCCCATGGATTGTCAAAATCTTTGCCCATCAGAATGATACCGCCACGAGGACCACGGAGGGTCTTGTGAGTAGTAGAAGTAACGATGTGTGCATACTTCAATGGGTTGTCGAGCAGACCGGCTGCAATCAGACCTGCAGGGTGAGCCATATCAATCATGAGGAGAGCGCCTACTTCATCGGCAATCTTGCGCATGCGGGCATAATCCCACTCGCGGCTATAAGCGCTACCACCACCGATAATCAGTTTTGGTTTGTGCTCAAGAGCCAGCTTCTCCATCTCGTCGTAGTCTACACGGCCTGTTTCCTTGTTCAGGTTGTAACCGATAGGGTTGTAGAGAATACCGGATGTATTGACGTGGCTACCATGAGAGAGGTGACCGCCGTGGTCGAGGTTCAAGCCCATGAAGGTATCGCCTGGCTTCAATACGGCAAGCAGAACAGCAGCGTTAGCCTGTGCACCAGAGTGAGGCTGTACGTTGGCATACTCAGCACCGAACACCTTCTTTACACGCTCGATGGCGAGGTTCTCTACGATGTCAACTACCTGGCATCCGCCATAATAACGCTTGCCTGGCAGACCCTCGGCATACTTGTTAGTAAGGTAAGAACCCATAGCGTTCATCACCTCGTCACTCACGAAATTCTCAGAAGCGATAAGCTCCATACCCTTCAGCTGGCGCTGATGTTCTCTTTCGATTAAGTCGAAAATCTCTTGATCTTTTACCATTTCCCTTTACTTTTTATGGTTGATGTTTAATGAAATCGGATGCAAAAATAAGCAATATCTCTCAAACTACCAAATAAATCGTAACATTTTGAGTGATATTGCTTACTTTTTGTTATAAACTACCTGTTTTTATTACTTGCAGAGCTCTACTTTGCCCAATTGCTGCTCTTTGTCGCAGTAGTGGCAACGTACGATACCGAGCACTTTGTCTACGGTATGGAAGAGGGTCTGCATAGGCTCGTTGTTGGTGATGCACTTAGGGTTGTTGCACTTTACGATGCCCTTCAGCGTATCAGGAGTCTTGACGGTCTTCTTCTCTACGATTTCGTAGTCTTTGATGATACTCAGTCCGATGTTAGGCGCAACGACAGAGAGTCGGTTGATTTCCTCATCGGTAAAATACTTGTTGGCAACCTTGATGATGCCCTTCTTGCCAATCTTCTTGCTTGGCAGGTTGTAGCCGATAGTAACAGGAGTCTCCATCTTCTCCAACTGGAGCAGATTTACTACCTGATAGGTCTTTTCGGCTGGTATATGGTCGATTACGGTACCGTT
>CAVHWE010000306.1:0-2709 GCA_963639495.1 bacterium
GAATATCCAAAGGAGCAGGAGAGAGGTTATGCTTCTAATGAAGACCTCTATGTTCCTGGCTATTTTGAAATGGATATCAAGAAAGGCGAAACCATCGTCTTTGCTGCTTCTACCTCAGAAATCAAGGCGGTAAGCCTGAAGAAACTCTTCGACAAAGAAGTGGATGAGCGTTCTCCTCGTGACAATTTCTTCCATTGTCTGGTCAATGCGGCACATCAGTTCCATCGTCGTGAAAAGAACGATGATCGCTATATCCTGGCTGGTTACCCTTGGTTTAAGTGTAGAGCCCGCGATACATTTATCGCTCTTCCTGGTCTCACCCTCTCTATCGAGGAGGATGACTACTTCGAACTGGTGATGAAGACTGCGATGAAAGGTTACTACGAGTTTATGGAAGGTAAACCGGTCAGTGTTCATATTGCCGAGATTGAACAGCCTGACGTACCATTGTGGGCTGTCTGGGCTTTGCAGCAGTATGCTAAGGAAACCAGCAAGGAAGACTGCTTCAAGAAGTATGGACAGTTTATCAAGGATGTCATCTCCTTTATCCAGGATAACAAGCATCCGAACCTGAAGCTCGAAGAGAACGGATTGCTATATACTGACGGTAAGGATAAGGCTGTTACCTGGATGAACTCTACAGCAAATGGCAGACCAGTGGTTCCACGTACAGGTTATATCGTAGAGTTTAATGCGCTGTGGTATAATGCCTTGTGTTTCTGTGCTTCTCTTGCAGCAACAGTAGGTGAAGAGGACAGCCAGCAGCAACTTCTGGCTCAGGCTGAGAAAACCAAGCAGGCGTTCCTCGATACCTTCCTCAATGAATATGGCTATCTCTACGACTATGTAGACGGCAATATGATGGATTGGAGCGTTCGTCCGAACATGATATTTGCAGTGGCTTTCGACTATTCTCCATTGTCGCAAGACCAGAAGAAACAGGTACTTGATATCTGTACACGCGAACTCCTTACTCCTAAGGGATTGCGTTCACTCTCGCCAAAGAGCGGAGGATATAATCCTGTTTATGTAGGTCCACAGACCCAGCGCGACTATGCTTACCATCAGGGTACAGCGTGGCCATGGCTCGGTGGCTTCTATATGGAGGCAAGTCTGAAACTCTATAAGCGTACCCGCTTGAGCTTTATCGAGCGTCAGATGGTTGGTTATGAGGACGAAATGTCTTCACATTGTCTTGGTACCATCAGCGAACTCTTCGATGGAAACCCTCCATTCGCAGGTCGTGGCGCCATCTCTTTCGCCATGAATGTGGCTGAGATTCTGCGTGCGCTTGAGTTACTTGAAAAATATCAATATTAATAATAGGAGGACTGCTATATGAAAGTTTTAATGTTTGGATGGGAGTATCCTCCTCACGTATTTGGTGGTTTGGCAACAGCCAACTTTGGTATCTCCCAAGGACTTCATGCCCAGGGCGATGTTGATATCACATTGTGTCTGCCTCATCCTTTCGGTGATGAGGACCGCAGTGCCTGCAAGATAGTGGCAATGAACAGTGTGCCTATTGCCTGGCGCGATGTAAATCACGACTATGTGCAGCAGCGGGTAGGCAATATCATGAATCCGGATGATTATTTCCGTTACCGTGACCACATCTATGCCGATTTTAACTATATGCATGTAAATGACCTCGGCTGTATGGACTTTGCCGGTGGTTATCCATCTAATCTTCATGACGAGATTAACAACTATAGCATCATTGCCGGAGTTGTAGCCCGTTCAGAGGAATTTGATATTATCCATGCTCACGACTGGCTGACATTCCCTGCTGGTATTCATGCCAAGCGAGTGAGCGGCAAGCCATTGTGCATCCACGTTCATGCTACCGATTTCGACCGTAGCCGTGGAAAAGTGAACCCTACCGTTTACGCTATAGAGAAGGATGGTATGGATAATGCCGACTGCATCATGTGTGTATCCGAGTTGACCCGTCAGACGGTAATTCACCAGTATCATCAGGATCCACGCAAGTGTTTCGCCATGCACAATGCCGTATATCCATTAAAGCAGGAGTGGCAGGATATTCCACGCCCAAATCATAAGGGCAAGGAGAAGGTAGTAACCTTCCTGGGACGTCTTACCATGCAGAAAGGACCTGAATATTTCGTAGAGGCTGCCAACATGGTATTGCATCGTACACGCAATGTGCGTTTCTGTATGGCAGGTTCAGGCGATATGATGGATCAGATGATTTATCTCGCAGCTGAAAGAGGCATTGCCGACCGATTCCACTTCCCTGGCTTTATGCGCGGCAAACAGGTTTATGAGTGCCTGAAAGACAGTGATGTCTACGTGATGCCATCTGTGAGCGAGCCGTTCGGTATCTCACCTTTGGAAGCTATGCAGTGCGGCACACCAACTATTATCTCCAAGCAGAGTGGATGTGGAGAAATCCTTTCCAACTGTATTAAGGTAGACTACTGGGATATCCATGCCCTTGCCGATGCCATCTACAGCATCTGTCACAACGAGAGTCTCTTCGATTATCTCTCAGAGGAAGGCAAGAAAGAGGTTGACCAGATTACCTGGGAGAAAGTGGGAGCCCGCATCAAAGACCTGTACCTCAAGACCTTAGGGTGGAAGTAGTGGGCAATTAATAATTAAAAATTAATAATTAATAATTATGAAAACAATTTGTTTATATTTCGAGATACATCAGATTACCCATCTGAAACGCTACCGCTTCTT
>CAVHWE010000307.1:0-2682 GCA_963639495.1 bacterium
ATTATGCCAAACGATAAGAAAGCTTACGCCCAGAGAGAAAAGGCGTATATGCAGGGAAAACTCTTCCCACAGATCAAGGTTGGAATGACCAAGGTTAACCTCACTCCTACTGTTGTGAAGGATGAGCGCGGCATTCCACATACAGAGCCAAACGCTCCGGTTTACATCTACGATACCAGCGGTCCTTACAGCGACCCTAACTATCAGGTAGATTTGAAGAAGGGCTTGCCAAGAATGCGCGAGCAGTGGATTCTCGACCGCAACGATACCGAGCAGCTCAAGGAGGTTACCAGCGAGTATGGCAAGCAGCGCCTTGCTGACCATAGCCTCGACCACCTCCGCTTCGAGCACATCCAGTTGCCTCGCCGTGCACAGGCTGGCAAGCACATCACCCAGATGGCATACGCCAAGGCTGGCATCATCACTCCAGAGATGGAGTACGTGGCTATCCGCGAGAACATGAACTGCCAGGAGTTGGGCATCGATACCCATATCACCCCTGAGTATGTGCGTGATGAGATTGCACGCGGACGTGCCGTTCTTCCTGCCAACATCAACCACCCGGAGAGCGAACCGATGATCATCGGCCGCAACTTCCTCGTGAAGATCAATACCAACATCGGTAACTCTGCCACTACCTCCAGCATCGAGGAAGAGGTAGATAAGGCTGTATGGTCTTGCAAGTGGGGAGGCGATACTTTGATGGACCTCTCTACCGGCGACAACATCCACGAAACCCGTGAATGGATTGTGCGCAACTGTCCTGTACCGGTAGGAACCGTGCCTATCTACCAGGCTTTGGAAAAGGTGAACGGCAAGGTAGAAGATCTGAACTGGGAGGTATTCCGTGATACCCTCATCGAACAGTGTGAGCAGGGTGTTGACTACTTCACCATCCATGCCGGCATCCGCCGCCACAACGTGCATCTCGCCGACAACCGTCTCTGCGGTATCGTGAGCCGTGGCGGTAGTATCATGAGCAAGTGGTGTCTCTACCACGACCAGGAAAGCTTCCTCTATGAGCACTTCGACGACATCTGCGACATCGTGGCACAGTACGACGTAGCCCTTTCCTTGGGTGATGGTCTGCGCCCAGGCTGTATTGCCGATGCCAACGATGCAGCCCAGTTTGCCGAGTTGGATACCATGGGCGAGCTTGTTACCCGTGCCTGGGACAAGAACGTACAGGCATTCATCGAGGGTCCTGGTCACGTGCCATTGCAGAAGATCAAGGAGAACATGGAGCGCCAGCTCGACCACTGTCACGAGGCACCATTCTACACCCTCGGCCCATTGGTTACCGATATCGCTCCAGGTTACGACCACATCACATCAGCCATCGGTGGCGCCCAGATAGCATGGCTCGGCACCGCAATGCTCTGCTATGTAACACCAAAGGAGCACCTCGCCTTGCCTAACAAGGAAGATGTGCGCACAGGTGTGGTAACCTATAAGATTGCCGCTCATGCTGCCGACTTGGCTAAGGGTCATCCAGGCGCAACCATCCGCGACAACGCCCTCTCCAAGGCACGTTTCGAGTTCCGCTGGAGAGACCAGTTCCACCTCTCCCTCGACCCAGAGCTCGCCTTGAAGTATTTCGAGGAGGCAGGTCATACAGACGGTGAGTACTGCACCATGTGTGGTCCAAACTTCTGCGCAGCCAAGTTGACACACGATTTGAGAAAGTTTAAAAAGTAAGAAAATGTTTTCAGACGAATTAAAGAATATCAGTTGGGAGGAGACCACGGAGCGCATAGCTCGAATGACCGATAATGACGTGCGCCGTGCCCTTGCCAAGGACCATTGCGATGTGAACGACTTCATGGCGCTGATTTCACCGGCAGCCGAGCCATACCTGGAGGTAATGGCGCGTCTTTCCCGCAAATATACCGAGGAGCGCTTCGGCAAGACCATGTCGATGTTCATTCCTCTCTACATCACCAATTCATGCTCCAACTCCTGCGTGTATTGCGGTTTCCATCGTGAGAATCCGATGGCTCGTACCATCCTCACCCCAGAGCAGATTGAGAACGAGTACAAGGCAATCAAGCAGTTGGCTCCATTCGAGAACATCCTTCTCGTTACGGGCGAGAACCCAGCCAAGGCAGGCACCCCTTATCTTGCCAAGGCAATCGACATCGCCAAGAAGTATTTCTCTAACGTGAAGATTGAGGTGATGCCGCTCTCTACAGAGGATTACAAAACCCTCGCCGACCACGGCATGAACGGTGTCATCTGTTTCCAGGAAACCTACAACCACGAGCACTACAAGCTCTACCACCCACGTGGCATGAAGAGCAAGTTTGAGTGGCGCTGCGATGGTTTCGACCGCATGGGTATGGCAGGCGTTCATTCCATCGGTATGGGTGTGCTCATCGGCTTGGAGAAGGAATGGCGCACGGATGTAGTGATGATGGCTCATCACCTGCGCTACCTGCAGAAGCATTACTGGAAGACCAAGTACAGCGTGAACTTCCCTCGTATGCGCCCTGCACAGAACGAAGGTTTCCAGCCAAACTGCTTCATGACCGATAAGCAGTTGGCCCAGGCTACTTTCGCCATGCGTATCTTCGACCACGATGTAGATATCTCCTACTCTACCCGTGAGCCAGCCTACATCCGTGACAACATGGCAACACTGGGTGTCACCACCATGTCGGCAGAATCAAAGGTAAATCCTGG
>CAVHWE010000308.1:0-2670 GCA_963639495.1 bacterium
TCATGCAGGTGCGTGAGTTCCGCAGACTGATGGAGGAAGTAGAAGACTTTCCCCTACAATATTTCTATGACGTAAGAGAGAGTATCCTCCGTATCCGCGTAGAAAACAGTCACCTGGAAGAGGACGAACTGTTTGACTTGCGACGTTCACTATCTACCATAGCAGATATGGTGAAAATACTGAATCACAGCGATGACGATGACGAGCCGGAAGACGGATGGAGAAGAGAGAAAAAGTATCCCTACCCGGCCCTATATCGCCTTTCGCAAGATGTAGTTACATTTCCACAACTGATTCAGCGCATCGACCAGATACTTGACAAATTCGGAAAGATAAGAGATAATGCAACCCCTGAACTTCTTCAGATTCGCAGAGAACTGGCAAAGACTGAGGGCAGCATCTCACGTACCTTATATAGTATATTACGCTCGGCACAAAGTGAAGGAATCGTAGAAAAAGACGTAACCCCTACCCTGCGTGACGGCAGACTGGTTATTCCTGTCATCCCTACTCTGAAGCGTAAAATCAAAGGTATCGTACACGATGAGAGTGCCACAGGTAAAACTGTCTTCATAGAACCTACCGAGGTGGTAGAGGCAAACAACCGAGTACGCGAACTGGAGGGCGAAGAGAGAAAGGAGATTATCCGCATCCTCACCGACTTTACCGACAAGGTACGCCCATACTCCAAAGAAATTCTGGACAGTTACCGCTTCCTTGCCATCATTGACCTGATACAAGCCAAGCAAAAACTGGCAGAAATCTTCAAAGCCATAGAACCCGAGGTAGAAGACCACCCACACATAGACTGGACCCGTGCGATACACCCATTATTGCAGCTATCTCTACAGAAAAAAAACGAGAAAGTTGTTCCGTTGGACATCATGCTGACACAGGACAAACGCATTCTTATCATCTCCGGTCCAAATGCAGGTGGTAAGTCTGTCTGTCTGAAAACCGTCGGATTATTGCAGTACATGCTGCAATGCGGTTTGAGTATCCCTGTAAGTGAGCGTTCAAAGACAGGCGTCTTCCAAAACATCATGATTGATATCGGTGACGAACAGAGTCTGGAGAACGACTTGAGTACCTACTCATCTCATCTTCTGAACATGAAGAATATGATGAAGGCAGCCAATGGCGAGACCATCATTCTTATAGATGAGTTTGGTACAGGTACAGAGCCAGGAATCGGAGGTGCTATCGCCGAAGCTGTACTCGACAAGTTCTGCAAGCAGCAAGCTTATGGTGTGATTACCACCCACTATCAGAACCTGAAGCATTTTGCCGACAGCCATGAAGGAGTGGTTAACGGCGCCATGCTCTACGACCGCCATGAGATGAAAGCCCTCTTCCAATTAGCTATCGGCAGACCAGGTTCTTCTTTCGCTATCGAAATTGCAAGAAAGATAGGATTACCCGAAGAAGTAATCAAGGAAGCATCAGATATCGTTGGTTCTGAATACATTCAAAGCGACAAGTTTCTTCAGGATATAGTTCGTGACAAGCGATATTGGGAAAACAAACGCCAGAATATCCATCAGCGTGAAAAAGACATGGAGAAAACAATCTCCAAGTACGAAAACGACATAGAGGATATTGAGCGAAGCAGAAAGGCTATTCTCAAAAAGGCAAAAGAAGAAGCTGCAGAACTTCTGAAAGAAAGTAACAAGAGAATCGAAAACGCCATCCGGGAAATCAAAGAAAGCCAGGCTGAAAAAGAAGAAACCCGCCGTATCCGTCAGGAACTTGATACCTTCAAGCAAGAGGTTCAGGAAATTGATACCAAGGAGACCGATGACAAAATTGCCCGCAAGATAGCCCAGATTCAACAACGCAAAGAGCGCCATGCCAAGCGCCAGGCTGAAAAGAAAGAAAATCAGGAAAAGGCTGCAGCAGCACTGAGGAATGCACAGAACAAGACTCAAGCAGACAGTAAACGTGATATTCAGATTGGCGATACGGTGCGCATCAAGGGACTGACTACTGTCGGAAAGATAGAAAACATTACTGGAGATACAGCAACTGCCGTATTTGGAGGAATGAGAACCAAGATGCGCCTGAACCGTCTGGAGCATGCCACAACTCCTGTTGAAAATGCAGACAAAACTGAAGAGCGCAAGGAAAATCTGGCTTCATACGGTATCAGTAAGGAAACCAGAAAGACCATAGACTCACATAAATCCAACTTCCACCAGGATCTGGACGTTCGCGGAATGCGAGGCGATGAAGCACTTAATGCGGTACAATACTTCATCGATGATGCTATCCTGGTAGGAATGCCAAGAGTCAGAATCCTTCACGGAAAGGGAAATGGCATCCTAAGACAGCTCATTCGCCAATATCTGAGTAGTGTGCCTAATGTGACCCATTATGCAGATGAACACGTACAATTTGGCGGATCAGGCATTACGGTAGTTGATTTTTAGCAAACAAACGTTAAACAACTGAAGTTTTTCGGCAAAACATTTGGCGGGTTCAAAGAAAAACCGTACCTTTGCACCCGCTTAAAAATTGAGACGGACAAGTCTCATACGACCAGCTCCCTCGGAATCCCCCAGGATGGGAACATAGCAAGGGTACTTGGTTGTAGCGGTGCGATATGAATCGCTTGTCCACCCGCCTCTTTAGCTCAGTTGGCCAGAGCACGTGATTTGTAATCTCGGGGTC
>CAVHWE010000309.1:0-2669 GCA_963639495.1 bacterium
TCGTCAGCTCGTGTCGTGAGATGTTGGGTTAAGTCCCGCAACGAGCGCAACCCCTATCCTATGTTACCAGCGGGTAATGCCGGGGACTCATAGGAGACTGCCAAGGACAACTTGGAGGAAGGCGGGGATGACGTCAAGTCATCATGCCCCTTATGTCTTGGGCTACACACGTACTACAATGGTCGGCAACAGAGGGAAGCGAAGCCGTGAGGCAGAGCAAACCCCAGAAACCCGATCTCAGTTCGGATTGCAGGCTGCAACTCGCCTGCATGAAGTCGGAATCGCTAGTAATCGCAGGTCAGCATACTGCGGTGAATACGTTCCCGGGCCTTGTACACACCGCCCGTCACACCACGAAAGTTGGTAACACCCGAAGCCGGTGGGGTAACCGTAAGGAGCCAGCCGTCTAAGGTGGGGCCGATGATTGGGGTGAAGTCGTAACAAGGTAGCCGTATCGGAAGGTGCGGCTGGATCACCTCCTTTCTATGGAGTACATGAACGAGGAAACTTGTTCGTACGACAAGTCGACGCACATTCGCTTAGGTTAATGTTTAGTTTTGAAGGTTCAAAAAACCTTCTATTGTACCTTGAAAACTTCAAACAGAAGAATAAAAAGTCCTTGTTATTGATGAGATGACAAGGCACCTCTAATCAATGCGAAAGCAAAGAGAATGAGTTAACGAGATCTAGGAACGCAAAGTTCTTAGTAAGCTGAAAAAGTCAAGCTACTAAGGGCATACGGCGGATGCCTAGGCGCCATCAGCCGATGAAGGACGCGGTAAGCTGCGAAAAGCTACGGGGAACTGCAAGCAAGTATTGATCCGTAGATGTCCGAATGGGGAAACCCACCTGCCGTCATGGGCAGGTATCCGAAAGGAAGGGAACCCGGGGAACTGAAACATCTAAGTACCCGGAGGAAGAGAAATCAAACGAGATGCCCACAGTAGCGGCGAGCGAAGAGGGCAGAGGGCAAACCGGGGAGCTACGGCTCTCCGGGGTTGAGGACTGCATTTAGTCTCAATGGTTTATCCGAACTACCTGGAAAGGTAGGCAACACAGTGTAAAAGCCACGTAGGTTAAAGACCGGAGAGATGAGCAGTATCCAGAGTACCACGAGGCACGAGGAATCTTGTGGGAAGCCGGGGGGACCACCCTCCAACCCTAAACACTGAATGGCGACCGATAGCGCATAGTACCGTGAGGGAAAGGTGAAAAGAACCCCGGGAGGGGAGTGAAAGAGAACCTGAAACCGTATGTCTACAAGCAGTCGGAGCGAAAGCGACGGCGTGCCTATTGAAGAATGAACCAACGAGTTACGTGCACTAGCGAGGTTAAGTGGAAGACACGGAGCCGAAGCGAAAGCGAGTCTTAAGAGGGCGGATAGTTAGTGTACGTAGACCCGAAACCGCAGTGATCTACCCATGTCCAGGTTGAAGCGCAGGTAAAATTGCGTGGAGGACCGAACCTGTGAGCGTTGAAAAGCTTTAGGATGAGATGTGGGTAGAGGTGAAATTCCAATCGAACGCGGAGATAGCTGGTTCTCCCCGAAATAGCTTTAGGGCTAGCCTCAAGTAGTAAGTATAGGCGGTAGAGCACTGATCGGGCTAGGGGCCATAAAGGTTACCGAACCCTGTCAAACTCCGAATGGTTATACTGTAGAGCTTGGGAGTCAGACTACGAGTGATAAGATCCGTGGTCAAAAGGGAAACAGCCCAGACCACCAGCTAAGGTCCCCAATGTCGTACTAAGTGGAAAAGGATGTGGGGTCTCTAAAACAACCAGGATGTTGGCTTAGAAGCAGCCACCATTTAAAGAGTGCGTAATAGCTCACTGGTCGAGAGACCCTGCGCCGAAGATTACCGGGGCTAAAGTACGAAACCGAAGCTGTGGCTACGACGTAAGTCGTGGGGTAGGGGAGCGTTCTGTGAGGGCTGAAGTCGTTCTGTAAGGAACGGTGGACTTCACAGAAGTGAGAATGTTGGTATGAGTAGCGAAAAGAATGGTGAGAATCCATTCCACCGAAAGCATAAGGATTCCTGGGCAACGATCGTCGTCCCAGGGTAAGTCGGGACCTAATCCGAGGCATGGAGCGTAGGAGATGGACAACTGGCAGATATTCCAGTACCGGTAATGATTGTTTGAGCGATGGAGTGACACAGGAGGGCAGGCAGGCAGGAGATTGGTTGTTCCTGTACAAGCGTGTAGGGTGGAACGTAGGCAAATCCGCGTTCTGAGAGCCTGAGGCGTGATGTGGAGGTTCCGGAAACGGAACTGAAGCTGCTGACCCCACACTGTCGAGAAAAGCTTCTAGTTAGAGAATTACCGCCCGTACCGTAAACCGACACAGGTATGCGGGGAGAGAATCCTAAGGTGCGCGGGAGAACCCTCGTTAAGGAACTCGGCAAAATGTACCCGTAACTTCGGGATAAGGGTAGCCGCTGTTGTGAAGTCTGAACAGATGGAGCATGAGGCGGTCGCAGAGAAGAGGCCCAAGCGACTGTTTACCACAAACACAGGTGCCTGCTAAAGAGAAATCTGACGTATAGGTGCTGACACCTGCCCAGTGCCGGAAGGTTAAGGAAGGATGTCCGGAGCAATCCAAAGCATTCGACCGAAGCCCCGGTGAACGGCGGCCGTAACTATAACGGTCCTAAGGTAGCGAAATTCCT
>CAVHWE010000310.1:0-2662 GCA_963639495.1 bacterium
TTCTGAGTCGTCCAAGACGATTCGGCAAGTCGCTCTTTGCCTCTACCCTCCAGGCCTATTTCGAGGGAAGAAAGGAACTTTTCGAGGGATTGGCAATTGCTGAATACGAGAAGGAATGGGTGAAGCATCCTGTGCTCCACTTCGACCTGAGCGGTGCCAAGCACTTTGATACTGATGCCTTGAACAGTTATCTGAATCTGCAGCTTTTGCCCTACGAAGAGCTTTATGGTAAGGGAGAAGGTGAAAACTATCCTAATGAAAGACTGGATGGTATCGTTAAGCGTGCTTATAAGCAGACGGGCGAAAAGGCTGTTGTCATCATCGACGAATACGATGCCCCTTTGCTGGATGTGGTGCATGAAAAAGAGAACCTGCAGCCGCTCCGCCGCATCATGCAGAACTTCTACAGTCCCCTGAAAAAGCTCGATCCATATCTGGAATTCACCTTCATAACGGGAATCACCAAGTTTTCGCAGCTCAGCATCTTCAGCGAACTCAACAACCTCGACAATATCAGTCTGTTCGACCAGTATTCAGCCATCTGCGGTATCAGCAAGACTGAGCTGACCACGCAGATGAAACCGGATATTGAGGCTATGGGCGAGGCCCTTGGCATGTCGTATGAAGAATGCCTGGCAGAGCTGACGCAATTCTATGACGGTTATCATTTCAGCGAGAATTCTGAAGATGTTTTCAATCCGTTCAGTCTTGTAAAGGCATTGAATGCAGGCAAGATTGCTCCTTACTGGTTTGGTTCCGGCACTCCATCCTTCCTCTTGAAACTCTTGGATAAGTATCATGTCAATCTTTCTACTTTAGAGAGTCAGGAGACCGTATTGAGTTCCTTCGACCAATCTACAGAGGAAATGACGGATGCCTTGCCATTGCTTTACCAGAGCGGCTATCTGACCATCAAGAAATACGAACCGATGTTTCAGGAATATACGCTGGGCATTCCAAACAGGGAAGTTCGTAATGGATTGCTCAATTCATTGATTCCCCATTATGTGAATCCTCGCCGTTCTGACAACAATGCCTTCCTCCTGGGATTCTGCAAGGCGGTATATAGAAATGACATCGAGGCGGCACTGGAGCACATGCGCACCTATATGGCTACGATACCATACGATCTGGAGAATCATAGCGAGAAGCATTATCAGACCATCTTCTATCTGATGTTCAGCTTCCTCAACATCTATATCCGCACAGAGGTAAAGAGCGCCATAGGCAGGGCTGATGCCGTGATGCACATGCCAGATACGATATATGTCTTCGAACTGAAGGTTGATAAGAGTGCTGATGAGGCTTTGGCACAGATAGACGAAAAAGGCTATATGCTGCCATATCATTCTGAAGGTAAGCGACTGGTAAAAATCGGCATCAGTTTTGACAGCACCCAGCGAACCATCAGCGAATGGAAGATTAAGGAAGAATAAGAAAGAAAAAGAAAGGAAAAAGAAACCGAAAAGTAAACGAAAAGAAAACGAAAAGAAAACGAAAAGATAATCCGAAACAGAAGCATTGGCAGCTATCTGTTTCGGATTTTTTATATAGTTTCCTTACTCCTTTATTTCTTTCATGTTTGCAGGATTATAGGGAGTCAACTGCTGCATCTCCTGCTCTGTTGCTTCAGGCAAGGAAGGTATCTTGTTTCTGATGCAGAAATCGGTAATGGCGGCAGCTGATTCTTTGGGAGTAGAAGAATCCGGTTTGATGGATTGCTTCTTTTCTACATACTCCTTTTCCGTGATATATAGCTCGGTAATCACATGGATGAGTTGCTGCTGCTTGTCTTTCTTATGAGAGAAAAGATAGCTGTTGTCAGATTTCTGGAAGAGCAGGTCCTTGAAGGAATAGTAATCTTCAGGACTTATCTGATAGGCTTCCACCACATGGTCGTAGATATCTGTCTGGGTATATCCGAAAAGCTGGTGCGTCAGATTCTTGTAGGTAGGAAGCTGGTTGATTTCTATCTGACAGATGTTCCGGCTGCTGTCCGTTTGAATACTGCCTATTGTCTGCTGATTGAGCAGGACGAGTTGAGAGCCCAGTGAATCTTTCAGCTGATATTTCTTTCGATATTGCTCAATAAGTGTCTTCTCTTCCGGCCAAGGTCGGAAGGTTCCTTTGTCGCTGACCATGAATGCTCGCTTTTTGTCTTCGGAAACGAGTCGGCTGTTGTGAAGATTTCTTTTGGAATAGGCATTGAGATCCGTCTTTCCATTCTTCAGGTTGATGTAATATTCCACGATGCCGTCGTTGTAGTATTTCATGACAGAGTCGTTGGTCTGGTAACTGCGATAATATCCCTTGAGTCGGATGAAGTGAGGGCGATTCCCAGTTACGTTCACATCCTCCAGTTTCTGTATTTTTGTGATATGTCCAGGCATCTTCTCTTCCTTGTTCTGCGCCATGAGGCAGGTCGGAAGGAAGAAGAGAAGCCAAAGCAGATATTTCATATAATAATGATGTTTCATATTGATAATGCTTTAAAAAACTATACTTAAAATGTGTTTATATGAGCTGTTGCTTCTACAGGGAGGCTGAGCAGTTCTTTCTCAACCACATCCCGAAGAAGCGGTCGTAGATGATATAGCTGCCATTGTGCTTGTAGATGAATTCTCTATTGATCAGCGTCTTGAGAGCAAGACTCACGCTGCTG
>CAVHWE010000311.1:0-2655 GCA_963639495.1 bacterium
GATTTGCAAGCTGGTACCTATTGCCCGCATCGGAAATGTGAGGATGCAGGCGAATTCATACCTGTTGAAAGGTGTGACCGTTGAAGCCGCAAGGGTTGTAGAAAAAGTAGATAGACAAATCATCTTCCCTACAAAAGAGCAGGTGAAAACGGCTTCCAATGGTTATGATCTGTTGGACAACTTGTCTTTGCCTACCATTATCGTAAATCGAGCAGAACGCAAAGTTCAGTCATTAAAGGGCGGAGATGTGCAAATACGCATCAACGATGTCAAGGCTAGCATGCAAGATGTATTGGCTTTGCAGCCGGATGAAGTTACAAAGGTGGAATTTATCAATGTTCCAGGACTCAAATATGGAGACAGCAATCTGGATGCAGTCATCAACTACCAGGTCCGCCGACGCTATGCCGGTTATGTGGGTGGAGTTTCTACGATGCAAGGCACCAAGGCAGGTTTCAATAATAGCGACGGTTATTTCAAATACAATGTGAAGAAATCGGAATTCAGCATCAACTACAGTTTCTCCTATCGCTCGGTAGAGGAACGAAGCTATGAGAGTCTCGGTACTTATCATCTGCCCACAGGAGAAACTCTACATCGCAATTATTTAGGTTATGATTCTCCGTTCCTATACACCACCAATAATGTACAGTTGGGTTATAATCTTAGTGAGCCAGACAAATATACATTGAATGTACGGTTGAATTTCTACAATCACAACAGTCCTGTGAGAGGCATGAACCAGCTTTATCAGGAAAGCGGCAAGGCAAATCAATATCTGCAAAACAACAGAAAAATGCTGGAGCAGATTCCATCTCTGGACATTTATTATTCGCTCAACATGCCCCATGACCAGAACCTGGCTCTGAACCTGGTGGGTACTTACATCGGCACAGATTACCAGTATCGTATGAGGGAATATACGTTTAACAAATCGCCGGATGAATCTGTAAAGAACGCTCCGCTGACCGATTACAGTTATGATGCAACTGGTAGAAAGCGCTCTCTTATTGGTGAAGGAACATACAGCAAGAACTGGAAACAGATGGCTTTATCGGTAGGTGGACAATATAATATCAGCCACACAGATAACATCTATGTGGGAAGCAGTAATGCTGATACGGAATTGAAGTACAGCAATCTCTATCTTTTCACCCAGCTACAGGGACAGCAGAAGTGGTTCAGTTATCAGGTGGGAGTTGGCGCAACCAGGTCTTCCATCCATCAGGGGGAGAACGGATACAGCAAATGGCTGTTTCGACCACAGGTAACTTTACAGGCAAAGGCTAGCGACCGTCTGAGTTTTAAATGGAGCAGCAAAATCACGTCAGACATCCCAAGTCTTTCCGACTTGAGCGAGTTGCGCCAATATTCCAACAGCTTTGAGGCGCGTGACGGCAATACCGGTCTGAAGCCATTTACCGGCTACAACAATACCTTGTCGGCTTCCTGGAACATTCCGCTGATGTCTGTGTACCTGGAGGGAAACTGGACGTATTACGACAAGCCTATAGCTACTTCTATCTTGCCCGAAAAGCGGGAGGATGGCTCTTATCTCTTTGTGAGCAAACCGGAGAATCAGAAGAGTCATGATTACAAGCACCTGCTGTTGACTCCTGAAGTTCACCTCATCAAGGATCATCTGGATTTGAACCTTATGTGCGAGTATCAGAATGTCAAGACAAAGGGTTTGGATTATTCCCACGAGTTCAATTACTTCAGTTATGGAGCAGAAATTCGGTACATGACGGGCAATTGGAACATTGGCTATGGTGCCTATAAGGTGGAAAAGAGTTTTTGGGGAGAAAAGACAAACGGCGGAGAGCCAACCTCCAATCTTGCCGTAACCTACAGTTATAAGAACTGGCAGTTTGGCATTCTCGGATTATTCGTATTCTATCCTCATGGCTGCGTGTATAAGGATGAACTTTTCAACAAGTATGTGCAGCAGAAGAACAAGGTACGCCTTGCTGACCAGGGCAACATGCTTGTCTTTGCTGCCAGCTTCAACTTCAGCCATGGCCGCAGATACCATACAGGCAGCCGTAAGCTGAACAATAGCGATAGAGATAATGGTATCAGATAGAATAGTTTTATATTTTCCCGAAATCACAAATAAGCAAAAGGCTGAACTTCCTCACCCGAAGTTCAGCCTTTTTGCATGTCATCAGTAATCCAAATACGCATTTTAACGTTTATAGACGACAAAAACAACAACTTTTTATCGTTTATAGACGATGAAAACGGCGACTTGTAGTTATAAAAAATAATCTTTCTAACTGGGAAAATATTTTTTTCCAGTTAGAAAGATGAAATTCTATTATTCAGTATTCGTTATGGAAAACCTTATAGGGGTCCATCTGCTGCATTTTCTCCTTGATTTTCTGCTCTATTCCCTCTGATGGTTCCGGAATTTCGGCACCCATTTCCTTGGCTGCAGCCTCATCCTCGGCAGCACCGACACTATCACCCAGACTTCTGCGAACCTCGCTGCGCTCGCGATACGCATCAATAGAGAAAGGATTTACCTCCATCACCTTACCGTAGGTCTGTTCAGCCTCCTCCATCTTTCCCTGCGCCTTCTCTACACGAGCCTTCAACAACAGCACATCCTCGTTGCCCGGAATATGCTCATAGAGGAAAGTTGCATCGAGT
>CAVHWE010000312.1:0-2649 GCA_963639495.1 bacterium
CCTTTGTTTTCTCTTTATTTTCTGAACTTCTTCTTAAACCATTGCAGGAATGATTCGTAAGCACTGATCTCTTCCTGATGCTGAGGCTCAGCGAAGGTAAGCTGGTCGCCGTAGGAATCACCATGCTGGTCGGGGAAGATAATCATCAGGTTGGTACCTGAGAAGTATTTCGTGATTTCTTCCGGCAAATGCTCCAGTGCTGTCTTGTAAGATACGGTTCCCTTACGAGCGGTTACTACCACGAACAGGTGGTCTGGAGATATCTGCGAAGCCAGCTGTGGCAACTCGTTCCAGTGAATCATCTGGGTATAATCAGCACGCACTTCCGGATGCCGGTTCTTGATATATTCATTGATGAGCGCCAGACTCTCTTCTCTGCCATGAAACTGAATGCGGCAGTCGAGGTTGCCGGCAAGTCGGGCTAGGCGTTCCAACCAGCGGTAGAACCCCGGCTCAAACTCTGCTCTCGAAGGTACGGCTACCTGTATTCTTCTCAATGTATTCAACGGCTGTCTGATGCGTGCCATGATAATCTGTCGGCTCAATCCGTTGAAAAGACTCTGGTGGAATTCTCCCCAGAACTTCGGCGAAACCTCAGGATGCATGTGCATTCCGATGATAATCTCAGAACATTGGAACTCGTTGAAGGCATGCTTGATGCCGTTGGCGATGTTGGCTGCAATACGAACCTGGGTCTGCGTCATCACATCGGTGGCAGCAGCCAGCTGACTGCAATGTTCCAGAATCCGTCTTCCCTGTTCCTGGTTGTATCGCATGTCCTTGTCTTCATATACCACATTCAGGCAGATGAGTCCCCTGTTCAGTTTCTGGTTTCTCACCAGAAACGCCAGACTCATCAGGTTGTCGGCATATTCAGGATATTTCACCGGAACCAGAATTTTCTCATCGCTCACCTTCTTGTCGTCTTCCGCATCAGGCAGTTCCTTGTCTCTCAGGATAATCTTCTGCGAAGACCGGTCGGTAAGGATGGATGAGATGATGCAGGTAATCAGAATCATTATAACCACACCGTTGAGCATATCATCGTTGACGAGGTAAGTGCCCGGTGCTACGAGCAGATGCATACCCACCATCACCATGGCGATACTTCCGGCAGCATGAGCCGAAGTGAGTCCGAACATCATGTGACCCGAAGAAAGTGGCAATCGGAAACCCAGACAGGCGATATAGGCTGCGATGGCTTTGCCTAGGGTTCCGAAGAAGGCGATGCAGAACACGACCCATAGAATATGACTGCCCTGAAACAGCAGATTGATATTGATCAGCATGCCCACACCTATCAGGAAATAAGGAATGAAGAGGGCATTGCCGATAAACTCGAGGCGGTTCATCAGTGGCGAAACATGCGGAATATATCTGTTTAATATCAGACCGGCGAAGAAAGCACCGAATACGCCCTCGATGCCCACTATCTGCGAAAGTGCCGCACTCATAAAAAGCATTGAAAGTACGAAGATAAACTGCATCACCGCATCGCTGTATCTTCGCAAGAACCATCTTGTAAGTCGGGGAATCAGCATAATCATCACGCCACAATAGACAGCAAACTTGAGGGTGAAGAATACCCAGAACAGTACGCCGTCATGCTTGCTGAACGATGCTACCAGTCCGGCAAGCATAATCAGGGCTATGAGCAGCGAAATCATGCTCGACCCCACACTCAGCGTAACGCTCGGTTTCTGTTGCAGTCCGTATCTCGAAACGATAGGATAGGCAATCAGCGTATTGGATGCCATGATGCAGCTCAGCAGGAAGGAAGCCTTGGCAGAGTAGTGGAGCAGCCAGATACTCATGCCGTATGTGAGGATGAACGGTATAAAACAGGTGAGCAGGCCATAGATAAGCAGTCGCGACTTGTTCTTTTTCATGCCTTCCATATCCATCTCCAGGGCGGCGAGGAACATGATGTAATAGAGTCCCACCTTTCCGAAGAGCTCAAACGAAGAGTCGCGCTCCAGAATATTCAGTCCGTATTTGCCTATGAGCACACCTGCCAGCACCATTCCGATGATGTGCGGGATACGGAGTTTACCCATGATGATAGGGGCAAAGAGGATGATGAGGAGCACTACGAAGAATATCAACGTAGGGTCTGTGATAGGGAAGTATTGAGCGATATGGAACATAGGCTTTCTTCTTTTTTGTTATACTTAAAGAGGGATTTCTGCATCAGCATTCATCCCTCCCTTTCTGTTTTTGACTGCAAAAGTACGAATAAATCTTGAAAGCACAAAGCTTTTCTGTCCTTATCCTACAATCATGGTGATATTTTTGCAATTTTTCTAAGGATGAAGCCTCCGATTCATCTTTGCAAATGGGTTGCATTGGAGATTGCGTAATTTTGCACGCAGAAAACAAAATTATAAAAGATTATGAAGAAGTTCGTTTTTGCAGCTATCGTAATGGTGTACCTCTTCTGTGGCATCGTTATCTACCGTATTCACGATAAACTGTGCAAAGTTCTCACCGCCAATCTGTGGCGCATAGGTGGTGTGGAAACGGGGTGAACCCTGACCAACAAACGTGGTTACGGCTGTTGTTGCCGTTGCTCTTGATGTATTTATTCAGTTTCGGATATTCTCTTTTAATCTGTGCGATGTCCTTCAGGCGCACGATGTTGCCCTTGGG
>CAVHWE010000313.1:0-2630 GCA_963639495.1 bacterium
TGACCCATCAATAATGAGTACAAGTACATTCGAAAGTAATATCAAACAGATTCCTCACAAGCAGGAATCTGTTTATCGTACATTGAGCGATCTGAACAACCTGCAGATGCTCAAAGACCGATTCGAGCAGGTGAAAGACCAGATTCCTGAGGACAAGAGAAAGGAAATGGAAAAACTGAAGGACCTCAAGTTTGATAGCGACAGCATCTCTATCACCGCACCTATGGTGGGTGAAATCAAGATGCGCATCATCGACCGCGAGGAGCCTAAGACCATCAAGTTTGAAACAGAAAACAGCCCTGTTCCTTTCAACTTCTGGATTCAGCTGCTCCCTACTGGCGAGTTCTCATGCAAAATGAAACTCACCATCAAGGCAGAACTTAACATGTTTATCAAGGGTATGGTGAAGAAGCCATTGCAGGAAGGCATCGAAAAAATTGCTGATGCGCTCGCGATGATTCCTTACCAGGATTAATAAATAAAGAAATTATGGCACATAAACTTTGGGAAAAGAACTTCGAAGTAAACAAGGAAATTGAAAGATTCACCGTAGGAAGAGACCGCGAACTCGACCTCTATCTCGCCAAGTATGACGTGCTGGGCAGTATGGCACACATCACCATGCTCGAAAGCATCGGACTCCTGGAGAAAGATGAACTCACCCAGCTCCTTGCCGAACTGAAAAACATCTACGCCATCGCCGACAAGGGCGAATTCGTAATAGAAGACGGCGTGGAAGACGTTCATTCCCAGGTAGAACTGATGCTCACCCAGAAACTGGGCGACATGGGCAAGAAGATTCATTCAGGTAGATCACGCAACGACCAGGTTCTCGTAGACCTCAAACTCTTCACCCGTCATGAGTTGAAGGAGATTGTGGACGCCGTGAAGATTCTCTTCGACGAGCTGATTCAGAAGAGCAACCAGTATAAGGACGTGCTGATGCCGGGCTACACCCATCTGCAGGTGGCTATGCCTTCATCATTCGGTCTCTGGTTTGGCGCTTATGCTGAAGGACTTGCCGATGACATGCTCTTCCTTCAGGCTGCTTACCGCATGACCAACCGCAACCCATTGGGTAGCGCTGCCGGCTATGGAAGTTCATTCCCATTGAACCGCACCATGACCACCGAGCTTCTCGGTTTCGACAGCATGGACTATAATGTGGTTTATGCTCAGATGGGCAGAGGAAAGATGGAGCGCAACGTGGCTTTCGCCATGGCTACCGTGGCAGGAACACTGGCAAAGATGGCTTTCGATGCCTGCATGTTCAACTGCCAGAACTTCGGCTTCGTGAAGTTGCCTAAGGAGTGCACCACCGGTTCGAGCATCATGCCACACAAGAAGAATCCAGACGTATTCGAGTTGATTCGCGCCAAGAGCAACAAGCTCCAGAGCCTCCCACAGCAGGTAATGCTCATCATGAACAACCTGCCAGTAGGCTATTTCCGCGATCTCCAGATTATCAAGGAAGTGTTCCTCCCTGCCTTCGACGAGTTGAAGGACTGTCTGCAGATGGCAGCTTACATCATCAATAAGATGGAGGTTAACGAGCATATTCTTGACGATCCTCGCTACGACCCTATGTTCTCAGTAGAAGAAGTGAACCAGCTTGCAGCCAACGGAATGCCATTCCGCGATGCTTACAAAAAGGTAGGACTGGAAATCGAGGCTGGCGAATTCAAGCCAAACAAGGATATTCATCATACTCACGAAGGCAGCATCGGCAATCTCTGCAACGATAAGATTCAGGCGCTGATGAATCAGACCCTCTCTGAGTTCCACTTCGAGCGCATGGAGAATGCCGAGAAGAATCTTCTGAAATAAAGACTGAAAGGTTTCTGCATGAAGAATAGCATATATAATAAGGTATATATATATAATAAGGTGAAGAGCATGGCTGGAATAGCTATGCTCTTACTTTGTTCGTGCGATGCAGAAAACAGCATCAGCACCAAATATCCCTGCCAGTTCTATTTCAAGTCGCAATACCATCCGGGCACAAGTCTGGAAACAGCCCTCAACGGAACGGGCATCTACACGATGGTTAGTGCCAAAAAGGTAAATGGAGCCTGGAATATCTATTCTACTTTAAACGATGGCAAAAACCAACCAGAAACCATCATCCTCTCTACAGCGAAGGAGAATTATGCCAACTATACTTATCTGGGAGCGGGCAACGACCCTAAAGATGCCAAAAAGAACGGCTTCATCATGGGATTATCCAACTTCAGCGGACCTGTAGCCTGGGACCGCCAATGCCCCAACTGTCTGGAACAATATGGTGGCACCAACTATCCGCTGGAATGGACCGGCAACCGCCAATCGGTAATTTGCGACAAATGTAAACGCATCTACAGCCTGGAAAACGGAACCATCACAAGCGGTGGAAAGAGCAAAAACGACAAGCCGCTGATGAAATATCAAGTAACCTACAACGGCAAAGGAACCGATATATACGTGGGAAACTAAGCAGAAACGGAGGGCAAACGAAAAAAATGGCGCTTTCTTGTCTTAAAAAATGTAAATCGTTTGGAGATTTAAAGAAATAGCATTACCTTTGCACCCACATAACGCGGAAATAGCTCAGTTGGTAGAGCACAACCTTGCCAAGGTTGGGGTCGCGGGTC
>CAVHWE010000314.1:0-2620 GCA_963639495.1 bacterium
TGTAGAAAGCGTATGGTTTCCTTGTGCGGACGAGGGTTCGATTCCCTCCAGCTCCACCCTATTTGATAGAAACAAAAAACTCGCAGATTCTTCTTTAGAATTTGCGAGTTTTTATTTTATACTTATTGTTTTCTCAAACTTTCACGATACTTCAGAGGTGACATGTGCAGATGCTCTCTTACATATTTACCGAAGAATGAAGTATTGGAGAAGCCCAGTATACCTGAAATCTCCTTGATTGTTTTCGTTGTAGAACGGAGATAATAGGTGATATCAGCAAGCGTATACTCCGTAATCCACTCGATGGCCGTCTTGCCGGAATGGCGCTTGCAGATGATGGAGAGATATTTTGGCGTGATGCAAAGCTGCTGCGCAAAATATTCTACAGGCTGATGCTTGATTTCGCTCTGCTGCAACATCTCCAGGAACTTATCAAAGAAATCGCTGGCACTGGTTCCCAACGTTTCTTTCGGGAGATCTGTCAGCAAAAGATTGCTCACGGCAAGGAGAGCACTCTTCAAGAGCGTCTCCACAATCTCACGGCGATATGGTTTCCACGAACTGCGGTCGTTGAACTTCGGATCCAGACAGAGGCGCACCAAGTCGGTAAACTTAGAATAGAATACCATATCCACCTCGTTCATCTTCAACACCGAAACCTTGCTCACATACATGGCACGGTTCCATACCGAGATATGAGAACGAAGAATACCAAGCAAGCCGTGATTGCTGACACACATGGCTGTGCATGCAAAATCTTCCGACACCTCTTTGATGTCGAGAATAGAGTTAGGCGGACTGATAAATATATCGCCCTTCTCCACGGTGAGTTCCCGCCCGTTGAGTTCAGCTCTCAGGCTGCCTCTCTGACAGGATGCAATCATGTTCATCTGGAATCTCATAGGGTCGGGGTTCTGCAACACCTTGACATTATCTATAATCAAGATGTCCTCATCCAGATAGCTCGCACTGATTTCTGCACTCTGTGCGAACTCACCTTCTTCGATACGCTGCCTGACGTCCTTCTGTTCTTTCATTAATATGATTTTTTTAATTTCTTCACTCTTCGTTCTTCACTCTTCCCTATCAAAAAGCCTCTCTGTATTTATTTTCGTCCTTATCCTCCAACATAGAGAGATAACTCTGGTAGCGGCTAGCTGCAATATAATGTTCCTCAACCGCCTTGATTACCGCGCACCCCGGTTCGTGGGTATGGGTACAGTCAGAGAACTTACAATCCTGAGAGAACTTGAAGATTTCCTTAAAATAGCTGGTCAGCTCTTCCTTTTCGATATCGAAGGTACCAAAGCCCTTGATGCCCGGAGTATCAATGAGATAACCACCTTCCGGCAGTTCCAGCATCTCACTGAAGGTTGTGGTATGCATTCCGCTATTATGCGCCTCGCTGATTTCAGCGGTACGCTGCTCTGCATCAGGAATGAGCTGGTTGATGAGGGTTGACTTTCCTACCCCGCTGTTGCCACTTAACAAAGATTTCTTATCCTTGATAAGAGGTCGCAACAGTTCAACACCTTCGCCTGTAGCTGCCGACAATTCGATACATTTATATCCGATGGTTTCATAGAGCGTACACATCATCTTCTCGTAATGCAATTCTTCTTCTGAAAGTATGTCACTTTTATTGAAGATGATGATAACAGGCACTCTATAGGCCTCAGCGCCAGCCAGGAATCGGTCGATGAAGGTAGTAGATGTCTGCGGATAATTCACCGTTACCACAAGCAGCGCCTGGTCTACATTAGCTGCCAGAATATGACTCTGCTTACTGAGGTTAGGTGATTTACGAATGATATAGTTTTGGCGGTCTTCGATAGAAGAGATAAATGCCGTACCCTCCTGATTGGTAATAAGCTGCACATAATCGCCTACAGCCACAGGATTGGTGCTGCGGATGCCCTTCAATCTGAAATTGCCCTTGATTTTACTTTCAATCAGCTGGCCATCGTCTGTCTTGACGGTGTACCAGCTGCCTGTATTTTTAATAACGAGTCCTCTCATTATCACTTATTAAATAATGTAAGTTCAGAATGACTTAGACTGTCATGATTTCCTTCTCCTTCTCGTCCATCAGGTTTTCGAGCTGCTTGATGTACTTGTCGTGGAGTTTCTGCAAATCGTTCTCTGCATCCTTCTCCAAGTCTTCAGAAAGTCCATCCTTGATAGCTTTCTTCAACTTTTCCTTGATTTCCTGGCGCACGTTGCGCACCTCAATCTTAGCACGCTCAGCAATCTTGTTACACTGCTTTACGAGTTCCTTACGGCGCTCACCTGTTGGCTGAGGAATACCCAGACGTACGATTTCGCCATTGTTCTCAGGAGTGATACCTACACCACTATCCATAATAGCCTTTTCGATATCCTTGATAGCCTTTTTGTCCCAAGGGCGGATAGCGATAGTACGGGCATCAGGGGTTGTAACTGTAGCTACCTGGTTCAGAGGAACCATACTGCCATAACTATTTACGCGCACACCATCGAGGATGGCAACATTAGCACGACCAGCACGAACATGAGAGAGTTCCTCTGCGAGATACATTGCTGCCATCTCCATACGCTCTGCTGCAGAATTCAAAGTTTCTTTAACGTCTATCATAATTAT
>CAVHWE010000315.1:0-2609 GCA_963639495.1 bacterium
AAAAGGATAATATTTAATTTAAATAAGAGAAGAAAAATGAAAGAAAAAGCAGAAAGTTCAGTAGCCTGCAATCATCACAAAGTAGGCTTTCTGGGATTGCTCGTTACATTAGGCATTGTATTCGGAGACATCGGAACATCACCTCTCTATGTGATGAAGGCTATCCTGCATACGGGCGAAAGCATCAGCGAGAGCACCATCCTGGGCGCACTGTCATGCATCATCTGGACACTCACCCTCCAGACCACCATCAAATATGTATGCGTGGCGCTGCGTGCCGACAACAATGGCGAGGGAGGCATCCTCGCCCTCTATGCCTTGCTGCGCCGACTCAAGTACAAGTGGATTTACCTACTGGCCATCATTGGCGCAAGCACCCTGCTGGCAGACGGAATCATCACCCCTGCCATCACCGTGACCACAGCCATCGAAGGACTCGAAAGCATCAGTCCCAACCTGCCAGTTATCCCCATCACCCTGGGCATCATCACCATCATCTTCTTCGTGCAGCGGTTTGGCACAGAGAGTATCGGCAAATCATTTGGCGTATTTATGCTGCTATGGTTCCTGCTGCTGGGCGTGATGGGAGCTTTCAGCATCACGTCTTACCCATTGATACTGAAGGCTTTCAACCCCTATTATGCTGCCATGCTGCTGGCAAAATCGCCTGAATGGTTTCTGATTCTGGGTGCCGTATTTCTCTGTACTACCGGTGCTGAGGCTCTCTATTCCGACCTGGGACATTGCGGCAGAAAGAACATCGCCATCAGCTGGGGTTTCGTAAAGACCATGCTCATTCTCAACTATCTGGGACAGGGAGCATGGGTGCTGAATCATGCAGATTCGGCACTGGCAGTGAATCCGTTCTTTGCCATCATGCCGCAGAGCATGCTCTTCTTCGCCATCATCATGGCCACGGGTGCGGCAATCGTTGCGAGCCAGGCACTCATCAGCGGAACCTTCTCCATATTGAGCGAAGCCATGAACCTGCACTTCTGGCCGCGCATGCGAATCAAGCATCCTACCCATGTTAAGGGGCAGCTCTATATCCCGATGATCAACCTCGCCATGTACATCGGCGTGGTTCTCATCATCCTGCTCTTCCGCGACTCCTCGCACATGGAGGCAGCCTACGGACTCGCCATCACCATCACCATGCTGATGACTACCCTGCTGCTCGGTTTCTACCTGCACAGCAAGGGAGTGGCACGGATTTTCACGATGCTGTTTATGGGCGCATACTGCATCATCGAAGCCATCTTCCTGACTGCCAATCTGTCAAAGTTTCTTGCAGGTGGATGGTGTACGATGCTCATTGGCGGAATCCTGTTCCTGATGATGTACGTGTGGGTGAAAGCCATGAAGATACGACGCCATTATATCAGCACCAAACCGCTGGATGATTATTATCAGATTATCTCCGACATCAAGGCCGACGAGAGCATCCCTAAGTACGCTTCCAACCTGGTTTATGTGAACCACGCCAACAAGGAAGGTGCCGTAGATGACAAGTTGCTCTACTCCATCATCAACAAGCAGCCGAAACGTGCTGACCATTACTGGCTTATCAACATGGAGTTTGTTGATACTCCTGACACGCTGGAGTACAACTGCGAGACCCTGATTCCCGACACCCTCTACAGCGTAACCATGCACATTGGTTTCCGCATAGAGCCTAGGGTGAGTCTCTATCTGCGACAAGTAGTGGAAGATCTGGTAGCAGACGGAAAGGTAGATTTGCAAAGCACCTATCCTTCGCTGCGCAAATACGGAATTCCGGGCGATTTCCGATTCATCATCATTCACCGCGTATATTACCCAGAGAGTTCAGATAATCGCCAACAGAACCTGCTGATGAGTATCTACGCTCTTATCAGCAAGATAGGCATTGACGAGCCTAAGGCATTGGGCCTCGACACTTCCATGGTAGTGGTAGAAAGAGTGCCGCTCATCATCAACCATCCGGTCATTAAGGACAAGGTCATTAAGGTTATTAAGGATTCTGAAACATCACAAAGCAGACAATAAGCAAAAAGGCGAGGCGCTTTCACAAGCTCCCCGCCTTTAACCTATTAGCTAAAAGATTATAGCTAACAACTAACACAAAACCTTATAACTATTTTCAAATCTTAATCGTTATTTGAACCTATGAACGAACATGTTTTTTTTAATTAGAGGATAGTCTTAACAGCCTCCAGCATGCCCTTCTCCTGAATAAGGTCAAGATCTTTCTTAACCAACTCGGTAAGGCCAGGAACTGTCTTGTTCAAATCCTCGTGCCAGATATAGTCGAAGCCCAATACGCCCTCAGCTACCTTCTGGGTATCGCCGGTAGCCCAAAGCTCGGTGAGCTTGTCCATAATCTTCTGGTCATCGTTTGGCTGGATAGGAGCACCATCCTCGCGAACACCACCCTTATAGTAAGTGATGATAGCAGCAAGACCGAATACCAAACCCTGTGGCAACTCGCCCTTACGCTCAAGATAAATCTTGACACCAGGCAGGTCGCGAGTCTCAAACTTAGGGAATGAGTTGAGCATGATGCTGGTTACCTGATGATCTACGAATGGATTCTCGAAACGCTCCAATACGTCAGAAGCGAACTTCTG
>CAVHWE010000316.1:0-2575 GCA_963639495.1 bacterium
GTCAAGCTGGCGGGCATCCACTTTCACATCTACCAGATTTCCTTCCTTGTCGAAGAGGCGATAGGATGGGAAGGAGCGAATGTTGAGATAGTTCTCGATGGCACTCTGCTGAGCCGCTGGCAAATTGTAGTGGGCGATATTGTCGCCAACCAGATTATTCAGTTTGATGATATTTTTCCATGACTCTTCAGGACTGTTGTTTGCCATGTAAAGATATACCACATCGTATGGTGCCAAACGATCGAACTCTTCCTTCGAATGGGCAAGAGCCATCTTGCAAGGGGCACACCAGGTACCCCAGACATCCAGCAATACAAGCTTTCCCTTATAAGGCTCCAATATATGGCGAAGAAGCTTCTCCCCATCGCTCATATCCTGCGGAGCTGTCTTGATACTGGCAGTAATGTCCCTGTTCTGCAAAGACAGGTACTTACGGTGTTCTGCCAATACTTTTTCCCTGATAACTTCAGAACTGATGCTGTGTTCTGCCAGGTCAAGACCATAACTATTGAGTGGTATGGCTTCTCTTTCCAACATCTCAAGTAAGGCTTTGGAGATGATGACATCTTTCTGCTGCTGGTTGCATCCCATGCTATCAGCTATATGCTGGGCATAATATACATTGATGAGAGGAGTCTCATCCTTAAGCATCTTGGCAATATCTTCTCTTCCAATGATAGCCGTAGCGCGCTTGGCAAGGGCTGAATTGGAAAAAGCATTTTCTATTTTCTCCTGCTCCTTGGCATCTGTCGTCTGATATTGCTTGATAGTCATGCTATCCAGATTCTTAGCCCATTGTTCCACCGTAGCAATTTCTGAATCGGTTATCGCAATATCCCCCTGAGCCTTGTGCTTTCTCAACAGTTCCGGATAAGAATTGGTGGATAAGAATCCATAGGTCCTTCCCATGGGGGTACTGTACTTTAACCTTCTTTCCTGGCCGATGAGATCATTAGTCAGCATATTATAGTCACGAAACTGAGTATAAGGCTGCGGAATCTCCTTCCATATTTTTTCCACTTGGCTCACATATTCCTGAGGGAAAATATGGTCTTTTACACGATATGCTCCCTGTAAGATTGATGATGCATAACTACAGAGAAGATATCGGGCAGCATACTCCTGATAACATTTGGAAATAGATGCCGATTTTTCTATCTGTTTCCGTAAGTTCCCTTCAGCCTCCTTATATCTGGATTCAAGAATCTGCATCATCTCCTGGGCTGAAACCTTATTTTCAGACTTACCTGCATAGTCTGCGTTAATCATTGGGATAGGATGGGCTAGCAGTTCGTTTTGCAAGCGGCATTTTTTGCCCATGAAGATGGAATGTCCTGCCTTGAAGTCATAGAGCAGATAATAGGTCTCACCTGGCTCCAACACCGTGTTGATATAAGTATGTTCCCAGTCCATGAAAACCTCGGTAGAGTTGATGAGAGGCACTTTGATCTCAAATCTGCCAAGAGAATCGAGCTTGCTACAATTGCTCACTTCCTTGAATGTGGAAAAGAGATCATAATACTGCACACTATACTCCTGCCCTCTATCCCAAAATTCCTTAGGCATATTTCTGAGCCATCCCACAACAATAGCCGTATCGGGCTTGTTATGAGTATCCTTCAGACTTGTGGTCTCATCTTTCTGCGGATAATCCGGAAGGGTGGAAGTGGTAATGAGCGAATATTCGGCTTTCTTGCCGTTGATGCTCATCGTGCGCTTGCCATGTTGAGGTTTGTCGATGTTGACAGCCAGGTCGCTCTTGCCATCTGTAAGGATGAAAGAGTACTTGTCGCCCTTCTGATTTTTCTGCTTGTATTGCCAGTAACGGCAGTCGTAGATGGCGAAATCATCGTAGAATCCTATCTCCCAATCGCCGGTCGCATCGTTTCGCCAAAGCGAGGAGAAGAGCTGTTTGATGCGGGTATCGATATTCTCGATGCCCAATATCTTGAAGTTCTTTTTGCCGTCACCTTCCAGGAAGTCAAACTTTCGGGTCTTCTTGGGGAGCGGTCCGAAGTGGAAGACCACATCCTCCTTGCCTGAGCTAGGCATATAGTGTTCTTCGTCAAGTTTCAGTCCATCACAGCTCTTGACGAGATATTTCTTGCCATCAGCAAGAAGATAGGTTTCCTTCACAAACTTTACCCAATAGTGTGGGCGAAAAGTGATGTGCATGAACACTCGTGTTTCATCATCTGCGAATTCCACACGATAGATGTTGAGTTGAGATTGAAAAGGATCATAAAATAGCTGGTTCGATTCAGCTATCGGCTGTTCCCAGACAATAGTTTTCTTGCCATTCCCTGCCCAGCAAGTACAGAGCCAGATGGCTGCGATAAGTACACAAAGGATTCTTTTCATAATTCGATTATTTTATTGGATTGATACTATTGAAAGTAGTATATATTAATTAGTATACCGTTACTTAAGTTAAGTTTCGCAAGTAAGCCCCACACGCCCTGGGCTAGGAGCTTTTGGGCCTTCAGCCCGTACTTGAACCACATGCGAAACTTCAGTTCAGAGCCCACTTTAAAAAGTAAGGCCTGTTTAAAATGTTTATATTTCACGAAAATAA
>CAVHWE010000317.1:0-2571 GCA_963639495.1 bacterium
ATCAATCTCGATGAGTTCAACCAGATTTCGCCACAGGTTCAGCAGGGATTTCTGAAGAATCTCATCCAGTTGCCTACGCTGAAATACAAGCCTCCGTATGGCAGTCATGTCATGGAATTTCCTCGTCTCGCCTCGTTCATCGCCACGAGCAACATGAAGGATATTCTCTCCGATCCATCCGGCAACCGAAGATTCATCGGTGTGGAACTGACAGGACCTATCGACGTGAGCGTGCGTCCGAACTATCAGCAGCTTTTTGCCCAGGCACTTTCTGCCTTGAACAATGGCGAAAAGAGTTATTTCGATGCGCAGCAGGTGAAGCTGATCATGAAGAGCAACAGCCAGTTTGAGATCATCCAGCCGATAGACCAGTATTTCCTGCTCTATTTCGAGTTGGTTGATAATGAGAAAGAGGGTGACTATCTTACTGCCGCCGAGATTTTCGACTATCTGAAGAAGCAGATTGGTTCATCGCTCAAGGTAAACAGCCTGATGGGATTCGGCAGAAAACTGGCGAATATGAGTGAGTTGAAACACAAGAGATTTGCAGATGGAATGAAGTATCTCGTAAAGAAAAAGTGAAATAATGATACTTCTATGATACATGAATGAGACTTCTCGGCATCAGAACCGAGAAGTCTCATTCTTTTTATCTTATTATCTATCAAGTCTTTAAGCCGATATTTTTAACCAAAAATGAGACTTTGAGACTTTTTCTTCAAAAAAACTTTTTCACGTAAGCGAAAACAATAATCCTTTTAACGGAAATACTTATCCTTTAGATAGCATAAAGGAAGGTGCGGATGAACCAGTAGCAAACGATACCTGCGATGTAACCTACGAAAGCAATCCAGGAGATGTGCTTCATATACCAGCCGAAGGTAATCTTCTCCAAGCCCATTACTACCACACCAGCGGCACTACCGATAATCAGCATTGAACCTCCTACACCGGCACAGTAGGCCAGCAACTGCCAGAAGACACCATCCACAGCCATATCGCCAGCGGCTGCCACAGGATACATTCCCATACATCCGGCTACCAGAGGCACATTGTCAACAATACTTGAAAGCACACCGATGATACCAGTAACCAGGTAGTGGTTGCCATCGAATACGACGTTCAAGCCCTGACCCAAAGCAGTCAATACGCCAATCTCAGCCAGGCAGGATACTGCCATCAGGATACCGAGGAAGAAGAGGATGGTACTCATATCAACACGAGAAAGCAACTTGGTTACTCGCTTCTGAGTGCCCTCGGCATCAGCTCCACGATGCAAACCGCGATAGAAGACTTCGGTAGCAGTCCAGAGAACGCCCAATACCAGGAGGATTCCTACGAATGGAGGCAAGTGGGTGATACTCTTGAAGATAGGAACGAAGATCAAACCGCCAACTCCCAACCAGAACACAGCCTTGCGCTGACCTTCGGTGAAATCGCTGACCGATGCATTCTGCTGGTCAGAAACCTCAGGCATCACGAGTTCGCCCTTCAACATGGTCTGAAGGATGAGGGCTGGAATCACCATAGAAACCACAGACGGGATGAAGATTTCGGCGATAACGCCGGCAGCAGTAATCAGTCCCTTGTTCCAGAGCATGATGGTGGTAACGTCGCCGATTGGTGAGAAGGCACCACCCGAATTGGCTGCGATGATGACGAGGGATGCATAAACCATGCGGTCCTTATGGTCGGTGACGAGCTTTCGGAGAATCATGATCATCACGATACTGGTGGTCAGATTGTCGAGGATAGCTGAGAGGAAGAAGGTAAGGATAGCGATACGCCAGAGGAGCGCACGCTTCGACTTGGTCTTCATCACCTTGCGAACCCAGTTGAATCCGCCGTTCTGGTCAACGATTTCCACGATGGTCATTGCACCCATCAGGAAGAAGAGTGTTGTGGCAGTATCGCCCAGATGTTCCTGGATGATTCCGGTCACTTTCTCCACCATTCCAGCAGCACCGCCTGTATAATCAGGGTGCATCAACTGGAGATACTGCATTGGATCCACCATGTAGAGGGTCCAACAACCTACCAACATCAACAGGGCTATCGCAGCCTTGTTTACCTTAGTCAAGCTTTCGGTGGCAATGAGTGCATAGCCGAGCACGAAAACGACAATAATAGAAATTGTAAGTGTAGTCATTACTTTTTATTTATTATTAGATATTCTTTTTTCCTTTAGATATGATTTGGCACGTATGTTAACCAAACGGCTGCAAAGATACAAAAAGAAAAGCAATAACCACACGATTCCTTATTATAATTGTATGAAATCGTTTACTTACTTACAGTTTTAACCTAAATACAAACAGTTTTCGACCAGTGTGGCTGAAACTTTTCGTAATTATACACATGCTTGTTGAATTCGCGAGGCATCAGTGTAACTAGTAAAAAGTTAATTAGTAATAAAGTTCTAACTAAAAGGGTTCTTACTTTAAAGATTATTGCTATCTTTGCATTTCATAAAACATGTAACATAAAACATGAAATAGATATAAAACGTTATGGAGCAGCTGAATAACCCATTTGTTATCTACGGATATAAGGGAGCAGAATACTTCTGCG
>CAVHWE010000318.1:0-2569 GCA_963639495.1 bacterium
GAGTTGATGAGGAAGAACTGATAATCTTCATAACCGCTAGCCTTGCCCAGACGCTCAGCGAGTTTCACCTGCAACTTGTTGATGACAGAGTTGGAATAGAAACCCAGGTTGTTCAACTGGTTGGTGAGCATCTCCACATAGTGAGGATGGCAATGACCGATGCTGATAACGGCATGACCGCCATAGAGGTCGAGATATTCCTGACCCTTGTCGTCCCATACCTTGCAGCCCTGTCCTTTTACAATATTAATATCGAAAAGAGGATATACGTCGTAAAGTTTCATGTTAAATCTATGTTTTAAGAAAGACAACTCATAGAGTTATCTTATTACAAACTATTTTTATGATAGAAGAACGAATGATTTTTCATCCGTTCTTCCGTATTCTTTTATCTAAAATGCTGATGGCTTGAGCTTTAAACCTGCAGTCTGGTCGAGACCAAACATGATGTTCATGTTCTGAACAGCCTGACCGACGGCACCCTTCAGAAGGTTGTCGATGCAAGAGGTGATGAGGAGCTTATCGCCATACTTATCCACATGAACCAGGCACTTGTTGGTATTCACCACCTGCTTCAGGTCGATTGCCTTATCCACATAGTGGGTAAACTTCGCATCCTTGTAGAACTCCTTGTAACCTGCTACGATTTCCTCGATAGGCTTATCGGTCTTTACCACTTCTGTAGCGAAGATGCCACGGGCGAAGTCGCCACGGTAAGGGATGAAGTCGATGGCTGCATCGAGATAACCCTGTGTCTGCTTCAGACTCTGACGAATCTCTGGCACGTGCTGATGGTTGAATGCCTTGTAGATGCTCATGTTGTTGTTGCGCCATGAGAAATGGGTAGTGGCGCCTGGTTTCTGACCAGCACCGGTGCTGCCTGTAATGGCATTGACCGATACATCGCTGTTGATGAGGCCCATCTTAGCAGCAGGCAACAAACCAAGTTGAATGCAGGTTGCAAAACAACCTGGGTTTGCCACGTGCTGAGCTACGGCTATTTTTGATTCATTTATTTCTGGAAGGCCATATACAAAATCGTGAGCGGCTGGGGTTGGCTGCTGGGTAGCAACCACAGTCTCTGGGGCAAGACGGAAGTCCTGTGCCAGGTCGATAATCTTCACGTTCTCCGGAACATTGTGCTCCTTCAGGAACGCCTCGCTCTTGCCATGACCGAAGCAGAAGAAGATGACATCCACCTGGTCGAAAGGCATCTCGGCGGTAAACTTCAAGTCGGTCTCGCCATACAATCCCTCGTGAACCTCAGCCACCAGGTTGCCGGCGTTACTCTCGCTGTTGGCGAATACAATCTCTGCCTCAGGATGGTTGATAAGGAGGCGAATCAACTCACCTCCTGTATAACCAGCTGCTCCTAAAATACCTACTTTTACCATAATTATCTTTCCTCGTTAGGGTGCATACCATAATAAACACGGAGTGGGGTAGAGCTTACCTTGATGAAGCCCTTTGCATCCTCGGCTGTCCAACCGTGCTGCATCTCACCATACTCACCGAGCTTAGACTTGGTCAAATCGTCTGGTGAATCGATACCTACAGTCTGGAAACTGTATGGACGGAGCTTCAAGATGGCAGTACCGTTTACGTTGCGCTGAGAAGAAGTCAGCATAGCCTCGATATCTGGCATCACTGGCTCCAGGTACTGGCTCTCGTGGAGGAACATTCCGTACCAGTTGCCTACCTGGTCCTTCCAATACTGCTGCCACTTGCTCAATGTGCTCTTCTCCAACAGGCGGTGAGCCTCGATGATGAGCTTAGGAGCTGCAGCCTCGAAAGCTACACGACCCTTGATACCGATGATGGTGTCACCCACGTTGCAGTCGCGACCGATGGCGTAAGAAGCACCAATCTCCTCAATCTTCTGGATGGCAGCAATCTTATCATCAAACTTCTCGCCGTTGACAGCCACAATCTCACCCTTCTCGAAGGTAATCTTCAGTTCAGCCTCTTCTTCCTTGGCAGTAACGTGCTTCAGGTAAGCCTCCTCAGGAAGACCCTGGGTTGGGTCGAGAATCTCACCACCGCAGATACTGGTTCCCCAGATACCTACGTTATAAGAATACTTCAACTTGGTGAAGTCTGCATAGAAACCGTGCTCGTTCAGGTAGTCAACTTCCTCCTTACGAGAAAGCGCCTTATCACGGGTCAGGGTGATGATCTCTACACCAGGAGCCATTACCAGGAAGGTCATGTCGAAACGAATCTGGTCGTTGCCGGCACCTGTACTTCCGTGAGCGATGGCGTCAGCACCAATCTCCTTGGCGTAACGAGCGATGGCGATAGCCTGGAAGATACGCTCTGAAGATACAGAGATAGGGTAGCAGTTGTTGCGGAGTACATTACCGAAAATCATGTATTTCAATGATTTCTCGTAATACTCGTGGGTAACGTCGAGAGTGACGTATGCCTTGGCACCCAACTTATATGCGTTCTCCTCGTTGGTCTTCAACTGCTCGGCAGAGAAACCACCTGTGTTAGCGCATGCTGCATAAACATCCCAGCCATCCTGGGTCAACTTCATTACTGTGTATGATGTATCGAGACCGCCGCT
>CAVHWE010000319.1:0-2559 GCA_963639495.1 bacterium
TTCATCTTGCTCACATCCATCTTGATGATTCCCTCGCAGGTTGGTCCTTCGGTACGGGTACTGATGGTATTAGGAGCCAGGAAGATGTTAGGAACAATGCGGGATGTCTTCAGGCGGAGCCAGCCCTTGCGCTCTGTGAGCGACCAGGCATTATCCACAGGATTGTGGTTCCACTGCCACTGCAGTTCCAGTTTATCCTTCGAGAAATCATCGCTATACACGAGTCCCTTGCCGTCGTAGCCCAGCACAGGCTTCTGCATCTCGGCAGGAATATTGCCCTTCTCATCGGTCAGCATAGGCCATCCGTCCTTCCAGGTACATGGCTCCAGCGTGAGCACTCTGCCCACACCACCACGGTCTTGGAATACGATGCCATACCAGTTGCCATCCTTATCATCTACAATCGTACCTTGTCCCACGCCGTTGAATCCGGCAAACTCCGTTTCCAGAATCACCTTCTTTTCGTAAGGACCCGTTATCTTATCTGCACGATAACAAACCTCACGACGAGGATGTCCCTGTGGCCACGAAATCATCAGGAGATAATACTTGCCGTTGTGCTTGATCATGCGGGAGCCTTCGAGCAAACCCGTTTCATCAGCATCACGCTCAAAGAGTTTACGATGGCTGCCCGGTACCACTTCCGTAAGGTCTGTATTCAGCTGCACCATCTCTCCCGTTCCATAAACCACGTATGCCTTATCGTCGTCATCGAAGAAGAGAGCGGCATCATGGAAATGCTGCAAACGGCTGTGGATAGTCCATTTGCCCTCGATATCATCGGCGGTGCAGATATAAGTCTCTCCACCGGGATTATCATTCGGAGCAAAGAGCGCATAGAACTTGCCACGATGATACTGCAGCGAAGTAGCCCACTGACCACGACCATACACCGTACCCTCCTTCATGTCATACTTAGGTGAATCGGTAAGTTTAGGGAAGATATAGTTCACGGTTTCCCAGTTTACCAGATCCTTCGATTTCATGATAGGCGCACCTGGCATCAGATGCATGGTGGTGCTTACCATATAGAAGCTGTCGCCCACACGGATTACATCCACATCAGGCACATCAGCCCAAACCACAGGATTGGCGAAATTCTTCTCAAACTTCCACCAGTCGAAATTGAAGAGTTTGCTTCCCTTCAATCCCTTGAACACGAAGTATATATCATGCTTTTCTGTCACTTTCTTTAGCATTTGTGCCGAGAAAGTCTTCCACTTTTCCCAGCCACCCGTCTTGGTAACATCAAGTTTAGCTATCAGTTCGCCATCTTCCTTATCGAGATGAACCTCCAGCGAACCTCCAAGCGAAGAGCACGCCGCTGAGATGGCAAATGCATCCGGACTCTCATTTCCGAAATCCACCTCGCGTACCTTGATATAATCACCTGTATGAATTTCAGAGATATAAACACCCGTGTCATCGGTCTGCTCCGACTTCACTCCCTTAGAGAAAGCGATGGTTTCAGCCTCCTGACGCTTGTAAGGATTGAGGGTTGCGATAGGAGCCACTCCTTCCTGAGTATGGTGGATAATTGGGAAAGTGCCGTCGGCGTTATATTTGAATTCTTCCACAGCCACACTGCGTCCGAATCCGCCACCCAGTTTACCCGTATGATAGAAGAAATAAGACTTGCCCTTGAAGTCGGTCACACCGCAATGGTTAGTAAAGGAACCCGTATCTTCCAATGGCATGATTTCGCCCATATACTTCCATGGTCCGAAAGGCTTCTTGCTCATGGAATAAGCAATGTGCTCAGGCACTCCACCTGCAGCATAAAGCATATAATAGTTCTTGCCACGCTTCATGAACCAAGGTCCCTCTGTGTAGCAATCCTTATATTTTCGGGTTGAATCGCGTTTCTCCACGTCAGGCGAACCGAATCCCTCCTCAGTCATCACGATTCTGCCCACTTCACGCTTTTCATCAACAGCTGACTTAGCATCTATACCACCCTTGAAGCTGATCATATCTTTATTCAGTTTGGCATAGTAAAGATGCGGATTACCCCAATAGAGATAAGCCTGACCATCCTCGTCCATCCAAACGGTAGGGTCGATATTATCCCAACTTCCATTATCGAAAAGCGGTTTGCCCAGCGCATCCTTGAACGGACCGGTAGGAGAATCAGCCACAGCTACGCCGATAGCCATTCCGCCCGTCAGTTTAGAGTGCGCACAGATATACCAGTAATACTTACCATTACGTTCAATGGTCTGTGCTGCCCAGGCACGGTCGTCTGCCCAGGAAAAAGAACTGAGGTCGAGCGGAGAACCATGGTCTGTCCAGTTCACCATATCCTTGGTGGAATACACACGCCATTCGTTCATCCAGAAGAAGTCTGCCTTATCTCCATCATGACCGGTATATACATAGAGACGGTCTCCGACAACCAGAGGTGCTGGGTCGGTAGTTAACTGGGTTTGCACGATAGGATTCTGCGCATAGGCAGCTCCCTGCATGGCAAGCAGCCATGCGCTTATCAGTAACGGCTTTCTGAGAGCCAAGATTTTCGTTGTATTCATCATTATGATTGTTTTTTCGTTTAATGCTGCA
>CAVHWE010000320.1:0-2544 GCA_963639495.1 bacterium
CCAAGACTGTCTATCAGATGTTGGAGTGGCGGATGTTGCTTTATCAGCCTTTGTAGCGCCATCTGCGGTGTTTCCGTCATCAGCAGGAAGTCGGCAATGTCAAGACCTTTGGTCTTTTGTTCATCGGTGGCATTGTCTTCCAAGATGTTGCTTATGACAACCCTTTTGCAAACAGATTGCAGCAATGGAATTTTTGATTTCCATTTGTCCGTTGCTCCAAGGTCAGGGAACAGAATGATGTCCCGACCTCCCAATACCTTGATAGCGATTTGATTGAGACAGCCATGCATACCTCCAGTTGCCAGCCAGATGAAATTGGGGATGAAATGGGATGCGATTATGGCAGTTTTCTCACTCTCGACAATAGCGACCGACATTGTGGGATGTTGTGCCAGCAAATGCTCACCAAAGAAACATTGGCACAAGTTGAAATCTGGAAGATGAAGAAAAGCATGCGCCCATCCAACATAAGAACGTGGCTCTTTCACACGATGTCCGTCTTTGGGATTATATAGCATGACCTTGCCAGTCCTCACCTTATCATCCTTGTCAACCTGCCAATAAATGGTTGAGCCTCCCCACTTATAGGATGTTCCGACATGATACATCTTCATCAGCCTTTCTGTCTCTTGTTCACCAAAGACCTTGGAAAGGTACTGGTATAACGGATTGATTCCGTAATGAGACAAGGAACGCTCCATAATGGCGTTGGCGATATAGGACATAGGCTTTTCTACGACTTTCGGTTGGATATTCCTTCTTGTCGGATATGGCAATTTGTCCTTAGACAGAAAGTCTGGATGCTCACGGAAATAGTCTTTAGGAGTATAGTGATACCCACAACTATGCTCATGGTCGCATTTGCCTACATTGTCAGGGAAGGAAACTTCCCCCTCATCATCTATGTATCTTGTGAAACAACGCTTGCGCTCACAATTCGGGCATGTGTAACGATTGCCCAATCTGTATTTCTCCAAGTGAAATCTATACTCGTTCATCATCGTAACTGAAATGAATTATTGGTGAATTTCAGCTTTCAGTTCTTTCATGTTTTCAGTTACGCACTTGTCAACTGAAAAACTGAAACAAATGAATACTGAAAACAGGTTGGTTTATGTTTCAGTTGCCTGTCCTGTTTCGAACTTAACTTTTTCGTAAAATCCTTTCTTTGCCTTTGTGATTAGTCCAGACTTCATAAGCTCCTTTATATAGTTCATCACAGTACGGTCTGTAACATGCAGATTCTCCATTCCTGTTTTTATGGCTGTTTTTGTGTCAAAGCTGTCTTCCAACAGATACAGCAACTCCTTGGACATAGAATCACAGGTGTCTTCAGCAACAAAGGCTCGGCAGCGTTGATAACAATTCTCACAGTATTCATTGAGTCGTAATGCTCCTTCTATGGAATCCACATCAATACTTTGCAGATGGCTCTCGCCACAGGCGTATCTTAGAGCTTGGAGCAATAAGGCAATGCGTGCGACGTGGGTATTGTGCTTCATCACCCTCGTTTCAACATCCTCATCGTCCTCTATGGCATTGATGGCATCCACATTTCTGTTCCACCAACCAAAGAAAAGGGAGTGTGCGTCCTTGTCCATATAAAGGATATTTGGACAACATTCATTTGTGTCATTACACCTTGCATAGTCAAGTCCAAAGATTTTCCCGATGATGTCAGCCCATTTTCTTGAAGCCTCGCTCTGGCGCACATGGCCGTCTTCCTCATCCAGCCAGTGTGGAACTTTCTTGGATTTGGGATATACAACCAGAATACGGTCAAGAAAACCTGTATCCATGAATTTGGAAGCCATCAGTTCTTTCATTCGTTTGGTCTGTGTTGTACCGATGATGTTGACACATGGCTCTTCTACACGTTGTGGGCGGTCATTCTTGACACGGGTGTTCTCCAAGTGGCATCCGCTCCAGATGGAAAGTAGGCGTTCAAGCATGGGATTTTTCCCATACCTGTCTGTATTGGCAAGCAGTCCGAGAATTTCATCATAGTTGATGGCTATGCCACGCAAGTTGTTGTAATGCTCCAATACCAGAGCCTCCAATGTAAAGTCATCCAATGTGACCCTTTTCAGAATAGGCTTCTTCATTTCCTTGCTTCCGCTTTCCTTTGTTGCACATGCTGCCTCATATAGGTCAAGTTCATGGCAAAACTTGTCAAACAGCTTTCGTTCATACTCCCGAATTGGCTTGTATGCAAGCTGTAATGGTGGAGTTTTGCCCATGCCAGGTCTGCCAACCAATATGATATAAAGGGCGGCATTCGTGTCCCAATCCTGCTTAACGTGAATACGATAGGTATTGCCAAGAGCCGCTGATGCTGCCGACAGCATGGACATGGCGACATAATCCACCTTGAAATTGCCGTGCACCACCATGTCTATGATGATGGACTGCATTTTTTGTGGAAATACCTCAAGAGGGAAGCCTGAGTCCGCTAAAGACTCGGCTTCCATGTTGATTTTGTTACAGAGTTCAAGCGCATCCATGACATTACCAGTTTAAGGGTTTCGGTTTGCGCTTGTTTCC
>CAVHWE010000321.1:0-2540 GCA_963639495.1 bacterium
GTGCAGTATGCCTGCGATATGGAGAAGACGATGACCGAGAGCATTCCTGAGGATGTGAAGATGCGTATCGTGAATGGTTACAACCGTGAGCGTAGCGGTGATGTGGCCATCGTACTGAAGCCGAATTTCTATGCCCACGGCATGAAGGGAACCGACCATGGTGAGTGGAATCCGTACGATACTCATATTCCGCTGGTTTTCATGGGTTGGGGCATTCAGCACGGTGCCACCACCAAGCAGACATTCATGACCGATATAGTGCCAACCATCGCCGCCCTGCTTCATGTGCAGGCACCAAATGGTTGCGTTGGTCAGCCAATATTCTAGTTTTAATCCTATCTTCATTTTTCTCTAACATCTTTGAAATATGAATCTTATACCTTTGCACTCGGAAAGGGGCGATGGACAGCTTCGTGTAACATGTATCTGCCGCTTCGCCAGCATAATATTAGATGTTTAAAGATGTAAAAAGAAAAATGAAGGTAATTTTTGTAATTCAAGGAGAGGGTAGAGGTCATCTCACCCAGGCGTTGGCGCTTAAGCAGATGCTTCTGCACGAGGGCCATGAAGTAGTGAAGGTTTTAGTGGGCAAGAGCAAGAACAGGGTGATTCCCGAGTTCTTCATGAATCAGATAGGTACTCCTATCGAGGTTTTTGATAGTCCGAATTTCTTGCCGTCTAAGGACAACCGCAAGTTCAATCTCCTGCGCTCCCTGGCTTACAATACGCTCTTGGTTCCCAACTATCTTTCAAGTATCCATTTGATACGGAAGAATATCCAGGAGAGTGGAGCCGACATCATCATCAATTTCTACGAGGTGTTGTGCGGCATTACCTGTTCTCTCTTCTGTTTCGGTATTCCTGAGGTTTGCATTGGTCACCAGTACCTCTTCCTCCATCCTTCTTTCCAGATGCCAGGAAAGTATTCCGTACCAGAATCTTTATTAAAATTCTTTACCCGTATCACCTGTATGGGAGCCACAGCCAAGTTGGCGCTCTCCATCCGTGACTACGGGGATGAGCCTGTGCACGACATCAAGGTGGTTCCGCCGTTGCTCCGCCAGGAAGCCAAGACCATCATCCGCCATCATGGCGACTACATTATGGGCTACATGCTGAATGCCGGTTTTGCCGAGGATGTGAAGGCTTGGCACGAGAAGCATCCCCATACCCATCTTCATTTTTTCTGGGATCAGCCCGATGCGCCCGAAGAACTGAAGGTGGATGATACGCTCACCTTCCATCGCATCAACGACGAAAAATTCCTCAAGATGATGGCAGGCTGCAAGGCTTTCGCCACCACCGCCGGCTTTGAGAGCGTCTGCGAGGCACTCTACATGGGCAAGCCTTGCATGCTGATTCCGGCTCATGTGGAGCAGGAATGTAATGCGATGGATGCAGAAAGAGAAATGGCTGGCGTGGTGAGCGAGGATTTCGACATCGATAAACTGAAGGCTTTTGCCCGTGATTACGAGGAGGATGTGGAGTTCAGAATGTGGGAGAACCATGCTGAAAGCCGAATCGTTGCCGCCATAGAAAACGCTTACGATACTTATTATTATAGAAAGGAGAACCAGGCTTATGAAGAAGAAAATGATTCCATTGTTGCTGCTTCTTCCCTTGTTGTTCCTGCTCGCCGTGTATGGCAAGGATAGCAAGAAGGAGGAGTCGCGAGTGGTAGTGATTGCCATTGATGGTTTGAGATGGCAGGAGGTGTTTGAGGGCGCCAGGCGCGACAGTCTGATGCCGTTTCTCTGGGAGATGGGCAGGAAGAAGGGCTGCATGATAGGCAACCGTAACCGGAAATCGAAGATGGAGGTGGCAAACGGCATCTGGAAATCCTATGCCGGTTACAGCGAGATGCTCTGTGGTGTAACCGATGATGAGCATATCTTTGACAACCGCAAGCAGTATAATCTTAACCGCTCGGTTCTGGAATTGGCTGAGGCTTGTTCTGAGTATAAGGATAGGGTGAGTGCCGTGGCGAGTTGGGATGTGGTTCCTTATATCCTGAATTATCGCAGAAGCGAATTGCCGGTGGATTTCCGCTCTCCTCACAGGGTGAGCAAACAGGTAAGAAATGACAGCGTGACTCTGAACCGTGTCTTGAAGACCCTCATGGAGAAGCATCCCAAGCTTCTCTTCGTAGAGTTTTGCGAGACCGATTATTACGGGCACCATGGCAAATGGCAGGAGTATCTGAATGCTGCCCATCAGAACGACCAGTTTATCCGCCAGTTGTGGGAATACTGCCAGCAAGCCCCCTTTTATAAGGGCAACACCACCTTTCTCATTACCTGCGATCATGGCAGGGGAGAAAGCCTGGGCGTTCACGCCAACCGTGGCGAAGTAGATTCCAAAGCTTCCTGGACAGAACATGGTAAAGAAATCAAAGGCAGCAACCAAACCTGGCTGGTGGCTTTCGGAAAAGACATTCAGCATCTGGGAGAAATGGAAGGGGGCAGAACCATCTACACCAAGCAGGTGGCTCCTACCATTGCCAGCATCCTGAAGGTTCCGTTTACGAATGATGATAATCA
>CAVHWE010000322.1:0-2520 GCA_963639495.1 bacterium
AGAGCGAGGCATCTTTCAAGGTGAACACCACGATGAACAGTTGGTTCGATTTCGGCATGGGCAAGGGCGGCAACATCATCACCCTTGTGTCCTATCTTTACGCATCCGACAACCTGCCTTATCTTTTGGACAAGATGGAGAAGCAAACTCCCCATGTTCGTCCGACCGACTTTTCTTTTACTCAGCAAGCTACCGAGCCGAGTTTTGAGCGATTGGAAGTGAGGGAACTTAACCATCCTGCACTCCTGCGCTATCTGAGCGAGCGAAAGATTAATCTGCACATTGCCCAAAAGGAATGTGCGGAACTCCACTTCTCGCATAACTATAAAAACTACTTTGCCATCGGCTTCAAGAACAAGTCGGGTGGCTATGAGGTGCGTAACCGATTCTTCAAGGGGTGCATGTCACCCAAGGATATCACCCATATCCGACATCAAGGCGAGCCAAGATACGCTTGCTATGTTTTCGAGGGCATGATGGATTATCTTTCTTTTCTCTCGTTACGCTTAGAGAAGTTTCCTGCTTGTCCGTCATTGGACGCACAGGACTATGTCATACTCAACTCCACAAGCAACGTGGACAAGGCTATTGATGCACTCCATGGCTACGAGCGCATCAGTTGTCTGCTCGACAACGATGACGCAGGGCGTAAGGCTACACTTGCCATCGAGACTGCTCTCGGCTACCGTGTGAGGGACGCATCCCACTTGTACAGTGAATACAACGACTTGAACGACTATCTGTGCGGAGTGAAATCCAAACAGTCAGTACACCAAGTACAGCCTGTTAAGCAGACTGTTCCACTTCGCAGGAAAGGCGCAGCCTTGGGCATGTAGGCGGTTCCTGCTCCAATGGCTATTCTGAACGGAAAAGCCATAGCTCAATAGGGCGTTTTCTTGACGCAGTGGCACGCCACCGCTAAAAACACCCATTTGAGCAAAGGGGCATCCCCTTTTGAAACCCCGTGAGCCATGCGCTGGGCGCAATGCGGCAAGCGGATTTGTATAACTCAAAAACAAGTTTATTATGGGACATTTCAGTTTGGATTTCAAGAAGGCAAAGGGCAGCTCTGACGCAAGGGAGTCAGACCACATAGAGCGCAAGGTGATACCCGACAACGCTGACCCTACGAGAACTCACCTCAACCGTGAGCTTGTCAAGATGCCGAGCGGTGTGTATGGTCGTGACGAAGCCATCGCCCACCGCATCAAGACGGCAGGCATCAAGCGCAAGATAACCAATGACCAGGTGAGGGTGATTAGAACCGTGCTGTCTGGAACGCACGAGGACATGATGAACATCGCAGCCAATGGTCAGCTTGACGATTGGTGCAACGACAGCTTGAAGTGGTTGCAGGACACATTCGGCAAGGAGAATGTCGTGTCGGTGGTTCTCCACATGGATGAGCACACGCCGCACCTCCACGCCTCCATCGTTCCGATAGTAACAGGCGAGAGGAGAAAGGCGAAGAACAAGACAGCGGAAGAAGGCAAGCGGACATACCGCAAGAAAGCCAATGCCGTGAGACTGTGTGCCGATGATGTGCTCAACCGAAACAAAATGATTGGCTATCACGACAGCTATGCTGAAGCCATGAGCAAGTATGGCTTGAAGAGAGGTGTCCGTGGATCAGATGCGAGGCATACCACCACGGCACAGTATTATCGCAACATCAAGCGAGAGACCGAGAGACTTCAAAACTGTATGAAGCTGCTGCAATCTGATATTGAGGAAGCACAGCGACTTCTACAACAAACCAAGAGTGAAATCAGCACGGAGAAACTACAGGCTGCTAAGATGGAAGCCAAGACAGCCTTTGTGTCGAAGATTGGTTCTCTTTTAGGTAGTGGAAAATTGAAGGAGGTGGAGCAACACAACCGAAAGTTGTGCGAGCTTGTGACAAACCGAGAGCAATACATTGACGAACTCCATGAGAAGGTGCAACGTATGGAGGACAGCCACAGCAAACAGCTTGACGAGATACAGCGGAAGCACCAATCGGAGGTCGCGAATTTGGAGAGCAAGCACACCACGGAGGTAACGATGCTCAACAACATTATCCGCAAAGCCAAGCGTTGGTTCCCAATGTTGGAGGCACGCTTGCAAATGGAAGACCTGTGCAGGAGGGTTGGCTTTACCGTTGAACAAATTGAGGTGCTTCTTACAGGAAAGGCACTCAACTTTAGCGGTTCACTCTATTCCGAGGAGCACAGAAGAAAGTTCAATGTAGTGAATGCAGAAATTAAGGTATTCTCTGATTCTACCAAGCCGAACCAACTATTTTTGTATATAAATAGACAAACTATGGTTGAATGGTTTAAGGAACAGTGGAATAATATAAGGTTAAAAACACAGCGTCGTTTCAAACTTTAATATACTTTTTGCAAGAACAAAGAAGGCAGCTTACTTTTTTTGGGTAAACCGCCTCTTTGTTGTTGCTTTTACAATTGATATGTTAGAGATAGCATAACATTTCCAGAATGTTGTTTGTATCTAACATAGGATGTGTAAGTTGGTGTA
>CAVHWE010000323.1:0-2504 GCA_963639495.1 bacterium
GCTTCTTTGAAGGCTGCTGATTTCAAGGGTATCATCGACGCTTGGAAGAAGTAATCTCATAAGGATATTACATTTACCGAAGGGATGCCTTCTTCGTGAAGCGCATCCCTTCATTCTTCATTACACCTTATTATATATAGTGAGAATCAAAAATAAGGTGCTGCTTTAAAAACAAGACGACAAACATAAAAGGAATAGTCATGAAACAATTCGTCACATTATTGATTATGATCCTCTGCTCAACATTCACAGCTAATGCGCAGAACTACCTGGACCATCTCAAAAAGAAGGAACCGGGAAAGGGTGTTGTAACCGTGAACCAAAGTAAGGCGATTGATGAACTGGTAAACGGCAAACAAGTGATTCCACAAGACGACAAGACTAAGACTACCCCACAGAAAAAAGAAAAAGAGCCTGAAACTCAGCACAAGCAGGGGCCTGATTCCCTGAAGAAGACTGAGCCACAGCATCATGAGGCAAACCGAGAGAATGCCCACGTGAACAATGCCCAAAAGGCAGAGAACAAAAAAGAAGAAACAGAGACACCTGTAGTGGATATGCGCAAGAAAGTGATGCGCAAGAGCTATAAGGTTACAGGATATAGAGTACAGGCTTTCGCTGGCGGCAATTCGCGTAACGACCGCCTGAAAGCAGAACAGACTGGCAATCAGTTGAAAGTTCATTTCCCTGAGCAGCCGGTTTATGTTCATTTCTACTCTCCAAGATGGATTTGCCGAATGGGCAACTTCCGCAGTTTAGCTGAAGCCCAGAAGATGCTTGCCAAGGTTCGTTCCCTGGGATACAGACAGGCATGCCTTGTAAAGGGGCAGATTACCGTGCAGTATTAAATTAAAGTGAAAAGTGAATAGTGAAGAAACAACGTTCGGCGGCCGAAGGGAAAGCCAATTCAACAGCTTTACTATTCATAAAGTTCAAAGTTCAAAATTCAAAGTTCAAAGTAAATAAGATGAATCCAGAAACAGAATTTCGCGAGGGATTGGACGAACTCGCAGAACACTATACAGAAGTATTGAAGCTCTTGGGAGAAGACCCTGAACGTGAAGGACTTGTAAAAACACCGATGCGAGTAGCCAAGGCTATGCAGATACTGACTCGTGGCTATACACAGGATGCACACAAGGTATTGACCGATGCCCTCTTCGAAGAGAAATACAACCAGATGGTCATCGTGAAAGATATTGATTTCTTCTCGATGTGCGAGCACCACATGCTTCCTTTCTATGGCAAGGTGCATGTAGCTTATATCCCGAACGGCAAAATTACCGGTCTGAGCAAGATTGCCCGTGTGGTTGATATCTACAGCCATCGTCTCCAGGTACAGGAGCGTCTTACCCAGCAGATTAAAGACTGCATTCAGGAAACATTGAATCCGCAGGGTGTGATGGTAGTGATAGAAGCCAAGCACATGTGCATGCAGATGCGAGGTGTAGAGAAACAGAATTCCATTACCACCACCAGCGACTACAGCGGAGTCTTCAATTCACTGAACACCCGCCAGGAGTTTATGAGTCTGCTGAGAGGAGAAACGAAGAGAATTTAATTTTTTCAACATTATTACAAAAGATGAAGTTTATATCTTGGAATGTAAATGGCCTGCGCGCTTGCGTAGGCAAGGACTTCGAGAACCAGTTTAAGGAACTCGATGCCGACTTCTTCTGCCTGCAGGAAACAAAGATGCAGGAGGGACAGCTCGACCTTCAGTTTGAGGGCTACGAGAGTTATTGGAACTACGCTGAGAAAAAAGGATACTCTGGTACAGCCATTTATACCAAGCACAAGCCATTAAACGTAAGTTATGGCATGGGCGTAGAGGAACATGATCATGAAGGCAGAATCATCACGCTGGAATATGACCAGTTCTATCTCGTTACCTGCTACACCCCAAATTCGCAGACAGAACTCAAGCGCCTGGATTATCGCATGACTTGGGAAGACGATTTCCGCAAGTTTCTGAAATCTCTTGACGCCAAGAAACCTGTTATCATCTGCGGCGATCTGAATGTAGCACATGAAGAGATAGATATCAAGAATCCGAAGACTAACCGCCGTAATGCCGGTTTCACCGATGAGGAGCGCGAAAAGATGACCATTCTTCTGAATGATGGCTTTACCGACAGTTTCCGTTATCTCCACCCTGATGAGGTAACCTATTCGTGGTGGTCATACCGGTTCAAGGCGCGCGAGAAGAATGCCGGTTGGCGTATCGACTACTTCCTTGTCTCCGACCGTATCAAGGAACAGATTACAGAAGCTAAGATCCATACTGAAATCATGGGCAGCGACCATTGTCCGGTAGAAGTAGATTTAACGTTCTAATCCTACCTTTCAGCCAACATCAATAAGAATAATCAGAAGAGGGTGAATCATAAGTTTATGATTCACCCTCTTCTTGTTGTTGGTAAATATAGGTCAAAAAAAAAGGGGATGCACCTTCCTCACGGAAGCCATCCCCATATTGGTCATATCAACATAAAATTTTAATT
>CAVHWE010000324.1:0-2454 GCA_963639495.1 bacterium
AGATGACAGCATGCGCCTTCGCAATGACATCCTTGCGCAGGCAATGCTCCTTAAAACCGAGATTTCCATCGCCCGTCAGCACGATACGGCAATCATCTGCAGAAAAGGAGGCAGAGGATGCATCGCCGGCAACAGGCTCTATCCCGATGATGCGATGCACCACCGGATAGCCTTCTTCTACCCTCGCCATCACGATATCGCCCACCTTCAACTCGCCTTCTACCGGATAGAATTCTACGCAATCTCTATCACCTACGATAAAGGGAAGCATGCTGGTTCCTTTGACCGGAAACTTGACAGGACGACCTTCACGGATGAATTGCTCGAGCGCGGCTATTGCCTTATATTTTGAATCGGATGTATTCATCTTTCTATTGTACGATTGGTTTTTACCCGACGGTTGGTTTTACTGACTGATGGTCTGACTGCAAAGGAGGGCTGCACCGGCATCAGGCAGACAGTCGAGCTGATAAAGCCGGGTAGCCCCGATAATCTTCTCGATTGTTTGATGCTGGCCATCTGCAATTTCCTTCTCCCATGCCTTGCCGGAGACAGAAGACTTGATAGATACATAAGACTCTATGATGGTCTGCTTCCTGATTTTATTCTCCGGTGCCTGGCGCAACTGTACAATTCCCCCTATCGGATATTCCTCGTTCTTATAGCAAGGTGTCTTTCCGCTCCAAGGCGAGCCACTCACCATGGGCGTTCCTTCCGGCGTGACATATACCACCGGATTGTCATCATTGAGCAGTCGGGTGCCATCGATATGCTTGAGCCACAGTCCGGAGTGCGTACTCTTACCCGTTCCGCTCTTGCCCAAAAAGAGATAAGCCTTGCCATCCTTTACGATGGTAGAAGAATGAAACAGGAGTGTATCTCCTGCAGCCGAACGCATGGCATAGAGCAGCATCAGCGAGGTATCGACGGTTGCCTTGATGGAACCGAGAGCCGACTTCTGACTGAAGACGCCAGCAGGAACCAGAAGACTGGAATGCTGATAATCATGACCTGTAACCAGTATCGATTTCATATCAGTCATCGCCATCAGGAACGCCTTTTGCTTCTCTCCCAGACTACCGCTGATAATGAGCTGTCCCTCCTCATCCTGTCTGCATTCCTCCTTGAATCCGGCAGGTTTCCTCAGTTCTTCCCCGCTTTCGTTCAAGGTAAGAGTGAAGGAGGTTCGGGCAGCAGATGCGACCTGTTCATCGCATTCAAACGCCTGATAAGCCTCCAGCAATACAGCCATAACCTCCCGACAGGAATCAGGATAAGAAAGGCTGAACCCGACATGGGCTACCTGATAATACTTTATAATAGATTCCATTTTTCGTAATTTCATTTATGCTCCACATTAGGAGCGGTTCAAGTTTTTCATTGCTGCTACGAAGGCCTCAGAACCCTCATCTTCTGCAATTCTGCAACAAAAATACGATTTTTATCTGAGAAAGCCAAATCTTTCTCTATCTTTCTTCAAATTACTGAAGTTTTGTAAGCAATGAGTAGTGATTAATCTTTTCTACCACTAATGCAGAGGGAAATCTGCGCAAAAAAAAGAGATGAAGCAAAAATCAATCATGCTTCATCTCTTTTTTATGATTTTATATTCTGTATCTTACTGCATATCGTAAACCACCTGCATGAGTTTCTTGCCCAACTCATCAGCCTGCTCCATGGTAGAAGCCTCGCTATATACGCGGATGATAGGCTCGGTATTACTCTTGCGGAGGTGAACCCACTTGTCAGGGAAGTCGAGCTTGACGCCATCGATATCTGTTACGGTGACATCCTTCTCCTTGCCATACATCTCCTTAACCTTCACGAGGATAGCATCTACATCGGTAGATGGAGTGAGGGCGATACGGTTCTTGGCGATGAAATAATTAGGGAAGCTGGCACGGAGTTCGCTCACCTTGCAGCCCTTATGAGCCAGACTGCTCAGGAAGAGGGCGATACCAACGAGGGCATCACGACCGTAATGGCTCTCTGGATAGATAACTCCACCATTGCCTTCACCACCAATGACAGCATGAACATCCTTCATCTTGGTAGTTACATTCACCTCGCCTACGGCAGAAGCACAATAAGAACCACCATGCTTCTCGGTTACATCACGGAGGGCACGGGTAGATGAAAGGTTGCTGACGGTATTGCCAGGAGTCTTGCCCAACACGTAATCTGCTACGCTGACCAGGGTATACTCCTCGCCAAACATCTTGCCGTCTTCGCAGATGAAAGCCAGGCGGTCTACATCAGGATCGACAACGATACCCATATCGTAGCCACCCTTCTTCAACTCATCCATGATACCACCGAGGTTCTTCTCCAATGGCTCCGGATTATGAGCAAAGTCGCCTGTTGGCTCACCATTGAGGAAAGTATATGCTACACCGAGTGCATCGAGCAACTCAGGAAGAATAACGCCACCAACAGAGTTGATGGAATCTACAC
>CAVHWE010000325.1:0-2417 GCA_963639495.1 bacterium
GCGATGCGGGTGGCATGGCGAAGATGATCGCCATCCTTCAGTCTGCCCACGATGATGCTGGAGAAGATGTCGCCGGTGCCTGGGAACTGAACTGGGATTTCTTCGTAGGGCAGGAGGAAATACTCTTCTGTAAGATGATTGAAACCTACCACGGCATGCTGACCCTCTACGATGCACGAGGTGATGAGCACGGAGTGGGAACCGATGGCTCTCAGTTTATCTATCAGTTCATAGGCTTCCTTCTCCGAGATTCCCTCTTCCTTGTATTCCGAATCCGTCAGCAGGCAAGCCTCGGTATAGTTGGGAAAACAGAGATGCGATACGCTCAGCATCTCCTTCATGCATCTCACGGTACTCTCACTGGCTCCACCATAGAGCTTGCCGTAATCGCCCATCACGGGATCCACATAGATGTCGGTGCCCAGTGCAGCCTGTTCTCTGCAATAGCGTGCCACCAGCTTAGCCTGACGCTCCGAAGCCATGAAACCCGTGGTGATGGCATCGAAGTGAATGCCCAGTTCGTTCCACTTCTGCAAGGCTTCCTCGATATACGAAGTGCATTCCAGAATGGCGTACTTGCCGTATGGGAACGTGTTGCTGATGAGCATGGTGGGCAGATTGAACACGTCGAGTCCCATATAAGAGAGGATAGGCATCTGAACAGCGGCAGATACCTTTCCGTAGCCACACATATCGCTGATAATAAGGATATTACTTTTCGCTTTCATTCTTTCTTTTTTCTACTTGCTTTTCTTTCTTATCCTGATTATCTCTTAATAGCTGGCTGTACACTTGATACCCAATGCCTCTACACGGTCCTTGATGGCATCGAGAACTTCCTTTGGTGCCTTTTCCAGCAACTTGTCTGGTGTTTCGCGGGCGATGGTATAAACCATTACCTGCTGAGGCTGGATGTCTTTCACTGCCTCCAGCCAAGGAGCCACGAAATGCTCGCTGGTATTGTCCAAACCGTCACCTCTCAGGAACATGGTCTGGATGATGACGTGCCCCTTAAACATCTTCAGATATTTGATCACATCCTTCACGTCGTAGTTAGGCTGCTGAGGGCGGTCCAGCTTCTTGATGTAATCCATATCCACGGTATCCAGTTTCAGGATGTTGTTATCCACGAGCATCAGCGCCTCTCTCACTTCCTCCTTATATATATAGGTGGCGTTGCTGAGTACGGATACTTGTGCTTCAGGGAAATATTTCTTGCAGAGTTCCATCGTATCTTCCACGATTCCCTTGAAGTCTGGGTGTCCCGTAGGTTCACCGTTTCCTGCGAAGGTGATGTCGTCCAGAGGCTGGTTGTTGTCGTGGCGCTCTTTCAGAACCTTCTCCAGTCCTTTTCTTACCTCCTCGCGGGTAGGGCGCTTCTTCTTAGGACGGAAGTCGGCGTTGAATCCGCATTCGCAATAAACGCAGTCGAATGAACAGACCTTGCCATCAGATGGCATGAGGTTGATGCCCAGTGAAACTCCCAGACGGCGGGAGTTTACCGGACCGAATATCGGTGATGGATAAATAATCGTTGACATAATCTTATTCTCCTTTATCTAATCTATTCTTTATTTTATCTTGGTAATACCTATTTTTATACCAATCTTATTTACTTGTTCGTAATTTGGTGGGCAAAAGTACTAAAAAATGTTGGAATGAACAAATAAATCAACAGAAAATCGATTTATCCTTACCATTTGTCTTCTATCTCCGATAGATTGTGTACTTTTGCATTCAAATCCGGGGAGAATCTTGGTGATTTCGATTCGGATTTAAAGAAAAAAACAAAAAAGTTGATGTTTTGCTTAGTTTTTCGCTTGGCTCAACTGTATAGATAGTATATGAACAGAAAAAAGGACATAGAACAGTTATTCCGTCAGCATTACGCGAAGATGTACAATCTGGCCAGATGCATTCTTTCGGATGATGACGAGAGCAAGGATGTGGTGAGCGAAGTATTCGCCCAGATTCTTGCCGATGATGTGGTTCTGGTGCCTGGGAGTGAGGAAGGTTACTTGATGCGGAGCGTACGCAACCGCTGTCTCAACCTGATAGCTCATAAGAGCGTGAAGGAAAGGGTGGCGAAGCTGCTGCTGGATGATGCCGACGTGATTCTCTTGGAAGAGACCGATGAACGGCTCGACCGGCTGATGCTTCTCATCGAAGACCTGGAACCGCCTATCCGGCAACTCATTTTCCGTCTGCGCTATCTTCAGGAGAAATCTTATCAGGAGGTGGCTGATGAAGTGGGAGTGAGCAAGGTGACGGTATTCAACCATCTCTCGAAGGCGATGGACTGGATTAAGAAACAATTTAAATGAGCAAGACAATGACAAACATGAGTAAAGAAGAAAAGCGGATGATGCTCTTTGACATGCAGGAGCATCCCGAGAAATATACCGACGAGCAGGTGG
>CAVHWE010000326.1:0-2412 GCA_963639495.1 bacterium
TCGCGGTTGTGCCGGAGCCCGCGCAAATGTCCGCGACCAGTTCTCCGGGGCGGGTATAGGTGCGGATCAGATACTCGCAGAGCTCCACGGGCTTCTGCGTGGGGTGGATGCCGCCGGACACCGTAGGCACAAAAAGCACATTTCCGGGATAGCGGCGGCCATCGTTGGACTCCGATCCCTGCCGTTCAAATTTCCCATAGTTGGAGCTTGTACCGCTTCGGGAATGTACGCGGGTATATGGCTTGCCGTAAGTAAACTGCGGATTGTAGACCGGGGACTTCTGGTAAAACACCAAGATATTCTCGGATTTTTTCAGTGGAGCCCGGTTTGCATTGAGAAAGCCTGTCCCGCGTTCCTTGTACCAAATCCACTCATAGCGGAGCATTGCGAGGTTGGATGCGCCCAGCACCTTGTCAAAGGGGCATTGTGCGAAGAACAGCACCGCGCCATTCGGCTTGACCGCCCATTTCACCGCCTCCCACAGCTCCGGGAGCGGCAGGGGCACATCCCAATAATTCCGGGTTGTGCCGTAGGGCGGATCGGTCAGCAGCATATCCACGCTATGTTTTGGCAAAGAACGCAGGCCCTCGATGCCGTCCATGAGAAACAAGCCCTCCTTCGGGACACTTTGTCCCAAAGTGCGGCTATCGGTCATTGCGGGCCTCCTTTGCCTTGGCAGGCGCAGGCCGGGCGGCGTTTTCTTTTCCAGCTTGTTTCGCGGCCTCGGCCATCTGCTCCTTGATCGGGGCAGGCCGTACCGCCTGGGCCCGTGCAACAAGCTGTTCCACCGCCGCATGATACGCCTCCACACCAGCCGCGTTGATCCGTTCCTGTGTGGCGCGGTCAGGAATCCGAACCGTAGCCCGGTATCCCGTCCGGCTGGCGGGATCGGGCTTAGAGGGAGCACCGAGGAAAATCCCGTTTTTTCCGTCCACAACCTTAAAATCGTCGATGACCACACCGCCAAAGTTGACGCTGGCGAAGCCGATCAGTTTACCCTGCGGCTCAATCGGGCGGACAGATACTGTGATCGGAACAACCGCCTCTTGCAAGACGGCATCCGTCCGCATTTTTACCGCCTCGTCAATGCTAACGCCCTTGACTTCTGCAAGCTCCGCGATGGGAGCATCAAACAGCCAGCGCCGCTCCTCCGCAGCAATCTGCTCCGGGGTCAGCAATACATCGTCCTTCTTACTCAGATAAAATTCCTCCTTTCCGTTTGCCGGAGCAGGCTGGGCGGGGTCGTCCATCAACTCTTTTCTTTGCAGGACGGCCTCTGTTTCCGCCATAAAGCGGTAAGCGTCCGCCTCGGTAAACTCCTCCGGCGTTTTTCCATTCCATAAGCGCGTTCCATCTGCCCCGTATCTTCTCGGCATAAGCACCACCTCCTGTTAATGAGCGCCAAAGATACGCTGGGCAATGCTCCCGGTCTTAAAGAGCATGAAGCAAAGCAAAACCGTGTAGCCCACAGTTCCCCAAATCGCCCCGATGGGATCGCCGCTTGTTGCGATGCCTTGAATGAGCACCGCGTAAATTGCAACACATACAAGGATCAGCAGCCCTTGAAAGCCCACGGCAAACAGGGACTTGATGTAGTTCTGCCCGGTGCCGCCAAGCTCCCGGTTGGAAAGCGTAGCAACGGGGATGGGGGCCAGACTGGTCAGCAGATAGATTTCCAGCATCCTGCCATACACCAAAACGAAAATGATAATTCCCATCGCCTTCATCGTGAAGCCAATGAGCGCAGACTGCAGCCACAGCCCCAAAAGCGGCCCCAAGTCCATCGCCTCCAGCGAGGTTTCCAGTTCGGCAAGCATATCCGCCGAAACATCGGTAGAGCCTTGAATGAGCCCGCCTGCCTGCGCGATAACGCTCTGCGATACATCGAACACGGCCATGACGATATTGAATGTGTTTGACAGGATTAAGATTGCACAGGCCGTTTTGAACATCCATTTATAGAGGTTCGCAACGTCAACCTCGTGCATATTGTTCTTTTCCAAAAGCATCTGTATGAGCTCATAAGTGGCAACAAAGGTCAGCACCATTCCGGCAATCGGCAGGATCACCGTTTCGGAAAGCTGTCGGATCAGGGAGAAAACCCCGGCGTGCCACGCCGCCGGGGTAGTCCCTACCTGTGCCGCAATCTCTCCGACTTGGGTATTGACGGTATCAAAAAGACCTTCGAGGTTCCCCATGATCCCGCCAATCAGAAGCTCTTTGAGCCAGTTTGTGAGCCAGTCGGTGAGAAAATCCATAAGCGCCTACCTTAAAACAGGCCAGACAGCAGAGGGATCAGTGTAGTGCCAATGACGATGATGCCGCCACCCGCCATGAGCTGCTTCATGCCCTGGGACTTGGAGCCCGGGTTATCCGAGCCGTAGCCCTCCAGCAGATTGACCACGCCCCACA
>CAVHWE010000327.1:0-2411 GCA_963639495.1 bacterium
CCCGTCGTAAACATACTCCACATTTGCCGTCTCCGGAATAGGGAAACGCTTCTGCATGATGATACGGCCGGTATCAATGTCGTGGTCGAGGAAGAAGGTAGTGACACCCGTCTCCTTCTCGCCGTTAATGACTGCCCAGTTGATTGGCGCCGCACCGCGATACTGCGGAAGGAGGGCAGCATGTACATTAAAAGTACCATATTGAGGCATCGCCCAAACCACCTCAGGCAGCATGCGGAAAGCCACTACCACCTGCAAATCGGCATGATAAGAGCGCAACTGCTCTACAAACTCCGGGTCCTTCATCTTTACAGGCTGCAACACCGGCAACCCGTGCTCCACGGCATACTGCTTCACCTGCGAAGGCTGCAGCGTATCCTGGTGTCTGCCCACCGGTTTATCAGGCTGCGTAACCACAGCCACCACATTATAACCGCCCTCTACCAGGCGCTTGAGGGATTCCACCGCAAACTCCGGTGTTCCCATGAATATGATTCTCAAATCCTTCTTCTCCATCACAATATTTAATATTAAATGTTTACTTGAAGCACATGAATTCTTCGTTCTTCACTCTTCACTTAAAACTCCTACTCCGCCGACATATCCGCTACAATCTGCCTGTACATGGAATAGATTCTGGTACGGCTGATGTAACCCTTCAGCACGCCGCTCACATCTACCACTGGCAGCTGGGCAGCATCGGTTTTGTCAAATTTTTGCATCACCTCGTCCATACTGTCGTGCTCGGTAAGAACGGCAGAAGGCTGCATCATCAGCTGGCGCACGGTGAAATGCTGATACAGTTCGGTGCGGAAGATGATGTGGCGAATCTTCGTAATATCTACCACGCCCAGCAGCACGCCCGCCTGATCCAAGACCGGCAGGAAGTTGTTGTTGCTGCGGCTTATCTCGCTCACCAGCTGGCTCATCTGCAAATCAGGACCCACCGGATGATAATCTTTCTCAATGACATCCTGCATGCCCAGCAGCGTGAGCGCAGCCTTGTCAATATGGTGGGTGAGCAGCTTGCCCTCTCTTGCCAGACGCAGGGCGTAGATGCTGTGGCTCTCGAAGATGCTGATGGTGAGCAGCGAAGAGATGCACACTATCATCAGCGGCATGAAGAGCTGGTAGCCGCCCGTGAGTTCGGCGATGAGGAAGATGCCCGTAAGCGGGGCATGCATCACGCCCGTAATGAGGCCCGCCATGCCCATGAGTGTAAAGTTTTGCTCAGGAACGTAGACGCCCACCTGGTTCACATTCCAGAGGCGCGCAAAGAGGAAACCGGCAAAACCGCCAATGATGAGCGAAGGGGCAAAGGTACCACCGCATCCGCCACTGCCGTTGGTTGCCGAGGTGGCAAAAACCTTGGTAAAGGTTACCAGGGCGATGTAGAGGATGAGCAGCTGGTTGTGCCCGTAGAAGAGCGAACGGCTCATCACCTGCCCCCAGTCTTCCACATTCTGTCCCTTCAGCAGCACGTTGACTGCCGAATAGCCCTCACCGTAGAGCGAAGGGAAGAGGAAGATGAGCGAACTCAGAATCAGTCCGCCAAACAGCAGTTTTACGTATGGATAAGGCGAAAGCTTGGCAAAGAAGCCCTCGCACGCCGACATGGTGCGCATGAAATAAAGGCTCACCAAGCCGCAGAAGATGCCCAGCAAAAGGCAGGCTGGCACGCGGTCGAGCGCCCACGGACTGGTAAGCGTAAAATCGAAAAGACTCTTGGAGCCCATCAGGATGTAGGTAAAGCAAGTGGCTGTTACACAACTGATAAGGATAGGCAGCAAGGAAGCCATGCTCAGGTCTACCATCAGCACCTCAAGCGTAAATACGAGTCCGGCAATGGGCGCCTTGAAGATGCCGGCAATGGCTGCAGAAGCACCGCAGCCCACCAGCAGAATCATGGTTTTCTTGTCCATGCGGAAAATTTGCCCCAGGTTTGACCCGATGGCCGAGCCCGTGAGCACAATAGGTGCCTCGGCTCCCACAGAACCACCGAAACCGATGGTGATGCCTGATGCCACCACCGACGACCAGCAGTTGTGGGCCTTGAGCTTGGAATTTTTGGTAGAGATGGCGTAAAGCACACGGGTGATACCGTGGGAAATGTTATCTCTGACCACATATTTGATAAAGAGCATGGTGAGGTAGATGCCCACAATCGGGAAGAGCAGGAAGAGCAGGTTGTAGGTGCCCTGGTTGAATCCCGAAGTGAGCAGCAGCTGTATTTCGTGCACAATGCCGTGCAGGAAATATCCTGCCACCGACGCCAGAACGCCGATGACGAAAGCCAGGATAAGGGTCATCTGGCGGTCGGAAATATGCTTTTTCTGCCAATCCACCATTCTTTTCACCCATCCCTCTTTCTGCTCATTGTAATCTAGAATTTCTTCATCCATCTTTGTTTT
>CAVHWE010000328.1:0-2399 GCA_963639495.1 bacterium
TTACAGCAACAAGAAACTTGCCTCGATGGATATGGAAGAGCGCTACCGTCTCATCATCAGTACTATTCTGAATGCCATCGGGCTGAAAGTGGAGGTAGAGCATATGCTTGCAACAGGAAGGATCGACCTCATTGCCCAAACTTCACGCTACATCTACGTGATAGAACTGAAACTGAAAAACAATGGTGGCAAGAAGGCTGCCATCCAGCAGATACTGGATAACAAATACCTGGAACCTTTCATGGCTGACAAGCGAAAGGTGATAGGCCTCGGCATCGAACTGGACGAGGAAGGCAAAGGGCTATTGGATTGGGGGATTACTGATTTCTAAGTTTCCCCCTCCAGATTCTCACTTCATAGAAACTGGAACCATATCCCAGCCAATAACCCAAAGCCCCCTGAACATTCGACTTCAAATTGGAGTTGACAGGCATCAGGGGGATTCGGGACAAGGCTGCCATATCTTCGAAACTGCGCCAAAAGGCATAACCTTCCTCACCTAATGAAGAGAACTTTACCCTTACTATTTCATTCTCCTTAAAAAAAGGAGTAAAATCTTTCTGCAAATTGTCTCTACCCCGTTTTACAGAAATCCGTCCCTCTTCTCCTATCATTGATATTAACGTAAAAAACATTAAAAACGACAAGATTCTCAGGGAAAAGCATTGCCTTATCCTAGGAAATGTGTAATTTTGCACCTACGGGAACCTAGGAAACGTGTAAAATGTGAGGCTACGAAACCTAGGAAACGTGTAAAATCCAGCACTCTCAAAGCTAGGATACGTGCAACAACAAGAATACCAAGAAGTTATGAAACGTAAAATCTATAGTCAATTATTAAAATGGAAATCAGACGACAATGGGCAGAATGCATTGCTCATTGATGGGGCACGACGTGTCGGTAAAAGCTATATCGTAGAGGAATTTGCCAAGAACGAATACGAATCGTATATCTTGATAGACTTCAACAATACGATGCAGCAAGTATTAGATCTGTTTAGGGACTACCTATATGATCTTGATACTTTCTTTATGTACTTGCAACTCTACTTCAATGTAAAATTAACAGCGCGCAAGTCGCTCATCATCTTCGATGAAGTACAGGCTTTTCCTGAAGCGAGAGCCGCCATCAAGTATCTTGTCAAAGATGGACGATACGACTATATTGAAACAGGTTCACTTGTTTCCATCAACAAGAATGTAAAAAACATCATGATTCCATCCGAAGAGATTAGAATCAACATGTATCCGATGGATTTTGAAGAATTTCTTTGGGCAATGGACGAAGAGGCAATCATGCAACTCATCAAAAACCAATTTGCCAAGCTTAAGCCTCTTGGCCTCGACATGCATCGCAAGGCTATGACCTTATTCCGTCAATATATGATAGTAGGAGGCATGCCTAAGGCTGTAGATACCTATGTAAAGACTCGCGATTTTACAAAAGTTGATACAATAAAACGTGCGATAATAAGCCTGTATCGAAATGACATTCAGAAATACGCAGAAGGCAACGAGGTAAGAGTGACGAGCATCTTTGATCTGATTCCAAGCCAACTTCAGAAACACGAGAAGAAATTCCGCCTGTCTGAAATAAAGGCTGGTGCCAGAATGCGTGAATACGAGGGGGCTTTCTTTTGGCTGAACGAAGCGATGGTTGCAAATATCTGCTACGGAGCAACAGAGCCAAACATCGGGCTTAATCTCAAGTTGGAAAACTCGAGCTTGAAATGTTACATGGCAGATACAGGTTTGCTAATCAGTATGGCTTTTGACGAGAATCGAATCATGCAGGAATCACTTTACAAGAAACTGATGATGGACAAGCTGGAAGTAAACGAAGGAATGCTTGTTGAGAATATCGTAGCACAGATGTTGAGGGCAAAGGGGCACAAGCTTTTTTTCTATTCCAACTATTCACGTGAGGCAGAAGACAGAATGGAAATCGACTTTCTGATAGCGAAGCCTTCGATTACGAGCAAGCACAACATCTCGCCAATAGAGGTAAAGTCTACCAATCGCTATACCATTTCATCTTTGGAAAAGTGTGTCAGAAAGTACAAGAATTACCTATCGACTCCTTCTGTCATTCACACCTCAGACCTAGCGGAAAAAGATGGGATAGTATATCTGCCACTCTATATGACACCCCTGCTATAAACCAGAGCTAGAAGAGGGCGTGCAAAGACTATATCTTGCACACCTTTTTTTCCCTATCCCTACAATATCTCCAACTGATCCTTTACCGCCTTATAGCAGCGGCGGGAAACCGTGATTTCTTCCTGGTCAAAGGGAGGAGAAAAGATGCAGCGGAGCGTATAGTTCTCGATGCAGAGAAGATAATCGAGATTGATGATGCAATCCTGACGAACCTGAGCCAGAGAAGGCGACATGGAAAG
>CAVHWE010000329.1:0-2365 GCA_963639495.1 bacterium
CATCCAGGCCCTGATTCGCCACAGTTATTCCGAAGTAGTGAAGAAGCTCAAGAAAAAGGAGCGGATGGAGCATCCGGAAATGCTGGATGTGAAGGAATAGGGAGAATTATTCATTTTTTCTGTAGTTTGGGTAATGCGTGTTTTCGGGAATCTTCGTATCTTTGCACCCAGAAATCATAATTAAAACTATAAGAAAATGTATATTGAGAAAATAAAGTCGCCAGCCGACTTGAAGAAGCTGGATTTGAAGGAGTTGCAGGTGGTGGCTGATGAAACCAGACAGGCTGTGCTGAACCGTGTAAGCAAACATGGTGGTCATGTGGGACCAAACCTCGGATTCGTGGAGGCTACCGTGGCGCTTCACTACGTTTTTGATGCGCCAAAGGATAAACTCGTGTTTGACGTAAGCCACCAATGCTATCCGCATAAGGTGCTCACCGGACGAGCTGCGGGATTCCTCGGCGATGTGGATGACATGAATGCCATTTCGGGCTATTCTTCTCCTGCCGAATGTCCGGAGTATGATAACTTTGAGGTGGGGCATACTTCTACTTCCGTGAGTCTTGCCACCGGTTTGCAGAAGGCGCGCGACGTCAAGGGAACCGATGAGAACATCATCGCCATTATCGGCGACGGCTCTCTTTCTGGCGGCGAGGCTTTCGAGGGACTGGATGAGGCTTCGGAACTCGGTACGGGCATCATCATCGTGGTGAACGACAACGAAATGTCTATCGCCGAAAATCATGGTGGAATCTACAAGAACTTGCGTGCCTTGCGCCAGAGCAACGGCACCTGCGAACACAACTGGTTCAAGGCGTGGGGCTTTGAATACAAGTATCTGGAAGAGGGTAACGACATCGAAAAACTCATCCATATTTTCGAGAGCGTGAAGGATACGGATAAGCCTACCGTGGTTCACATTCATACAGAGAAAGGTCATGGATTTGCGCCAGCCGTAGCCAACAAGGAGGCTTGGCATTGGGGAATGCCTTTCAATCTGGAAGACGGTTCGCGACCAAGAAGGAATGCCGATGGAACCCTCCCGGAGGTTGCTCCAACAGAGGATTACGGCACATTATTTGCCGATTGGATGCTCAGCGAGATGAAGCAGGATAAGACCCTCATCGCCGTAACCGCCGGTACTCCTACCGCAGGCGGTTTTACTGCCGATAAGCGCCAACTGGCTGGCAAGCAGCACATCGATATGGGAATCGCCGAAGAGCAGGCGGTGGCCATGATTTCGGGAATGGCGAAGGGTGGATTGCATCCGGTTTGGACCGTTTACAGCACCTTTATCCAGCGCACCTACGACCAGATAGCGCAAGACCTCTGCATCAATTCTAATCCAGCCGTAATCAACGTGGTAGGAGGCGGAGTGAATTCGATGAACGACATCACCCACATCTGCCTTTTCGATATTCCGATGCTCTGCAGCATTCCGGGGCTCATCTATCTGGCTCCAACCACCTGCGAGGAGTATTTCGCCATGCTCCGCTGGAGCATTCTGCAGGATAAGAAACCTGTCGCCATCCGTGTGCCAAGCAATGGCGTGGTTCATGCGTCTGAAACCGTTGATGCTGAGTATGGTTACGAGGCAAAGTACAAGGTGATGCACCAGGGCGAGAAGGTGGCAGTCATCGCCGCCGGTTCGTTCTATCAGAAGGGCGAGAATGTAGTCCGCATGTTGGCTGATAAGGGTATCGATGCTACGCTCATCAACCCCCGTTATCTGAATGAGGTGGATGCCGAAGTACTGGATAGCCTGAAGGCAAACCATCAGCTGGTGGTAACTTTGGAGGATGGTTCGAAGGATGGCGGATTCGGAGAGCGTATCGCCTCTTACTATGGCACTTCAGAAATGAAGGTGATGGTGGGCGGCATCAGGAAGGGACTCTATGACAGATACGATGTGAAGAAGTTGCTTTCGGATAATCGCCTGCTCGATGAGCAGATTGTGGAAGACGTTTTGTTAGTGATTAATGATTAGTTAGTCGGCATAGTTAGTTTTTATTTAGCAAGAAATCCAAGCCGGAGAATCATCCCTTGCTTGGATTTCTTTTGTTTTATCATCGAATGTTTGTCTTAATCTCTTAATCTATTCCTGCCGTGCAATCTCAATCTCAGTCTTAATCTTCTTAATCATCATCGTCATCATCATCCCAGTCTCTATCGTGCTTCCACTTCTTCTTGTCGTACTTCCACTTCTTGTCGTGTTTGTGATGCTTGTGATGCTTGCCCGGCTTTCCTGGCCATCCTGGTCTTCCGTAGCTGCACTCTGGGCGAGGGCGGCGCTTGTCGTGTCCCCAGTTGTGCTTTGGATACTTGGTGTAAATATGGTGAACATACACATGATTCTCCCAGCCGA
>CAVHWE010000330.1:0-2364 GCA_963639495.1 bacterium
CGGATCAGCATGCCGCGGTGAATACGTTCTCGGGCCTTGTACACACCGCCCGTCACACCATGAGAGTTGGCAACACCCGAAGCCGGCGGCCCAACCCGCAAGGGAGGGAGCTGTCTAAGGTGGGGCTGATGATTGGGGTGAAGTCGTAACAAGGTATCCCTACGGGAACGTGGGGATGGATCACCTCCTTTCTAGGGAGACAGACGTGTAATGTTCAGTTTTGAGTGCTCTGGCACTCAGGAGAGATCCTTGAAAATCAGATATGATCATCAAATGGAAAGTTTAGAAAACTTTCTGCACACAGAAGATAAGATGTAAGTGAGATCGAGAAATCAAACAAAGAGATAAAGGTCTAGTACATCTGGTCTGAAGGCAAAAAATACTAAGAACAGAAATACTCAAGCGAACTAAAGAGAACCAATCACAAGGTCAAGGAAGAAAGGGCGTACGGAGAATGCCTGGGCACAGAGAGGCGATGAAGGACGCAGCGAACAGCGAAATGCGGCGGCGAGCGGTAAGCACGCGATGACCCGCCGATATCCGAATGGGGAAACCCCTCCGCTTTCGAAGCGGAGACCGCATGACGACCGTCATGACGGGGCAATACGCAGGGAACTGAAACATCTAAGTACCTGCAGGAAGAGAAAGAGAAGTCGATTCCGTAAGTAGCGGCGAGCGAAAGCGGAGGAGCCCAAACCGGACATAGTCCGGGGTTGTAGGACCGCCGATAAAGATGACATGAAGAGTCAGGAGAATCCCATGGGAAGGGGATCCGCAGAGGGTGAGAGACCCGTATCCGAAGGCTCGACATGGATCGAGGCGGCACCTGAGTACGGCGGGGCACGTGGAATCCTGCCGGAATCATCGGGGACCATCCCGAAAGGCTAAACACTACTCTGTGACCGATAGCGAACCAGTACCGTGAGGGAAAGGTGAAAAGAACCCCGGGAGGGGAGTGAAAGAGAACCTGAAACCGCATGCCCACAAGAAGTCAGAGCCCGTCAAAGGGTGATGGCGTGCCTTTTGTAGAATGAGCCGGCGAGTCACGATCAGCAGGCGAGGTTAAGCAGGAGATGCGGAGCCGCAGCGAAAGCGAGTCTTAACAGGGCGACATAGTCTGAGGTCGTGGACCCGAAACCGGGTGATCTAGCCATGAGCAGGTTGAAGTCGGGGTGAGACCCGATGGAGGACCGAACCGACCCCCGTTGAAACGTTGGCGGATGACTTGTGGCTAGGGGTGAAATTCCAATCGAACCCGGAGATAGCTGGTTCTCCCCGAAATAGCTTTAGGGCTAGCGTCGCAGCGAGAGAGCCGTGAAGGTAGAGCACTGAATATGCGATGGCCGCATCCCGCGGTACTGAGCATAATCAAACTCCGAATGTCACGGTGTCATCTGCGGCAGTCAGACGGCGAGTGATAAGGTCCGTCGTCAAGAGGGAAACAGCCCAGACCATCAGCTAAGGTCCCAAAGTGCATGCTAAGTGGAAAAGGAAGTGGAGACGTGCAGACAACTAGGAGGTTGGCTCAGAAGCAGCCATCCTTCAAAGAGTGCGTAACAGCTCACTAGTCGAATGACTCTGCGCCGATAATTTACCGGGGCTAAGCATGACACCGAAGCTATGGACAGGAATGTGGTAGGGGAGCATTGCATGCAGCGGAGAAGCATGACCGAGAGGGCATGTGGAGCGCATGGAAGAGAGAATGCCGGCGTGAGTAGCGGCACGTGGGTGAGAATCCCACGCACCGATGGCCCAAGGTCTCCAGAGGAAGGCTCGTCCTCTCTGGGATAGTCGGGACCTAAGGCGAGGCCGAAAGGCGTAGCCGATGGACGACGGGTGGATATTCCCGTACCCGATGTGTGGCGATGGAGTGACGGAGAAGGCTCAGGCAACCAGCTGCTGGAATAGCTGGGGCAAGCGAGATACCTGCGCACCAGGGAAATCCGGTGCGCGCAAGGGGAAGGCGCGAAGCATACGGAAAGCTGCGGCAAGTACGGAAAAGCTGAGAGCAGGCTTCCAGGAAAAGCTTCTAGCACAACACGCATCGGCCCGTACCGAAAATGGACACACATGGGCAAGGAGAGAATCCTGAGGTGAGCGAGAGAACTATAGCTAAGGAACTCTGCAAAATGACCCCGTAACTTAGGGAGAAGGGGTGCTCCAGAAATGGAGCCGCAGTAAAACGGCCCAAGCGACTGTTTACCAAAAACACAGCTCTCTGCGAAGGCGCAAGCCGAAGTATAGGGGGTGACGCCTGCCCGGTGCTGGAAGGTCAAGGGGAGCTGTCAGCGCAAGCGAAGCAGCGAGCCGAAGCCCCAGTAAACGGCGGCCGTAACTATAACGGTCCTAAGGTAGCGAAATTCC
>CAVHWE010000331.1:0-2362 GCA_963639495.1 bacterium
ATAAAAATTATGATGACAATCGAAGAATACAGAGCAGCCATCTTGCAGGCTTTGCTCGATACTAAGAACGAGGACGGCACTCCAGCCATTACTCCAAGGGAAGCACAGGAAGCACTCAACGGATTTACCGACGATGAGTTGCAAGACGGACTCCTATGGAATTCGCCCGAAGACGTGGCATCAATTATCCTTGAGGGATAAATCACGGAAGTTATATTCAGCTACCAAAAGATAAGAATAGGAGCAAAGACCCTTTTTGCGGGATCTTTGCTCCTATTCCCATTTATACTTTCTGTTCTTTCTTCCCTTTAAAGACAGTTTTCAACAGCCCCGCAATACTTCATTTCTGTTGCAAAAGCAATAAAAAACGAAAGAATGCGACAAAAAACAAAAGAATGTGCAATTTTTCTTTCACAATTCAATTATTATTTGTAAATTTGCAGCCGCATAAACGGAAAGGGAACTTGCAAATCCCTCTCCAATCAGTTTAAAAAGATAATTTTACCGGTAAAAAAGATATATTAAATAATGAAGATAGAAAACGAAATCATCAGCTCGGTCATCGCTGCGGTGAAGGAGCTTTATGGTCAGGACGTACCTGAGAAGATGGTAGCCCTGCAGAAGACCAAGAGTAATTTCGAAGGTAACCTTACCCTCGTCGTATTCCCATTCCTCAAAATGTCGAAGAAAAAACCTGAGGATACTGCACAGGAAATCGGCGAATACCTGAAGAAGAACTGCGCTAATGTCATCGCAGACTTCAACGTGGTGAAGGGTTTCCTCAACCTTTCTATCGCTCCTGCCGCTTGGGTAGGACTCCTAAACACCATCAACGCTGACCCTAAGTTCGGTGAGAAGCCAGTTACAGAGAATAGCCCACTCGTCATGATCGAGTACTCTTCTCCTAACACCAACAAGCCTCTCCACCTCGGTCACGTACGCAACAACCTCCTCGGCTGGTCTCTGGCTCAGATTATGGAGGCTAACGGCAACAAGGTAATCAAGACAAACATCGTGAACGACCGTGGTATCCACATCTGCAAGTCTATGCTCGCCTGGCTCAAGTGGGGCAATGGCGAAACTCCTGAGACTTCTGGCAAGAAGGGCGACCACCTCATCGGCGACTACTATGTAGCCTTCGATAAGCACTATCGTGAGGAAATCGCAGAACTCAAGGCTCAGTATATGAAGGATGGCATGGACGAAGAAGCTGCCACAGAGAAAGCTAAGGTAGAGGCTCCGCTGATCAAGGAGGCTCACGAAATGCTCGTAAAGTGGGAGAACAACGACCCTGAGGTTCGCGCACTCTGGCAGAAGATGAACAACTGGGTTTACGCAGGCTTCGATGAGACTTACAAGATGATGGGTGTAAGTTTCGACAAGATATATTATGAGTCAAATACTTACCTCGAGGGTAAGAAGAAGGTAGAGGAAGGATTGGAGAAGGGTCTCTTCTTCCGCAAGGACGATAACTCAGTATGGGCAGACCTCACCAACGAGGGTCTCGACCAGAAGCTCCTGCTCCGTTCTGACGGCACCTCTGTCTACATGACTCAGGACATCGGTACAGCCGACCTCCGTTTCAAGGATTTCCCTATCGACAAGATGATCTATGTAGTAGGTAACGAGCAGAACTACCACTTCCAGGTACTCTCTATCCTGCTCGACCGCCTCGGTTTCAAGTGGGGTAAGGACTTGGTTCACTTCTCTTACGGTATGGTAGAGTTGCCTAACGGTAAGATGAAGAGCCGCGAGGGAACCGTAGTAGATGCTGATGACCTGATGGCAGAGATGATCAAGGATGCTCGCCAGACAAGCGATGAGCTTGGCAAGTTCAAGGACATGAGCGAGGAAGAGCGCCAGGAGATTTCACGCATCGTGGGTCTCGGAGCGTTGAAGTACTTCATCCTCAAGGTAGATGCCCGCAAGAACATGCTCTTCAACCCAGAAGAGAGTATCGACTTCAATGGTAATACAGGTCCTTTCATCCAGTATACCTACGCTCGTATCCGCAGCATCATGCGCAAGGCAGCAGCCGAGGGCATCGAGATTCCTGCAGAGTTGGGCGCAGATGCTCCTATCAACGAGAAGGAGATCGACCTCATCCAGAAGATGAACGACTTCGCAGCAGCCGTAGCCGATGCCGGCAACAACTACAACCCTGGTGGTATCGCAAACTACTGCTACGAGTTGACCAAGGAGTTCAACCAGTTCTATCACGACTACAGCATCCTGAATGCTGAGAGCGAGGCAGAGAAGATTACCCGTCTGGTTCTTGCAGCCAACGTGGCAAAGATTCTAAAGAACGGTATGTCTCTGCTCGGCATCGAGGTTCCAGAAAGAATGTAATATATACATAAGA
>CAVHWE010000332.1:0-2360 GCA_963639495.1 bacterium
CCGAAACTAGACCGCGATTTCGCCTTCCATTTCGCAGTTGGTCTGCCGTTCTAAATGCAGCTAATAGTTAATAGTTTATAGTTAACAGTTTATAGTTAACAGTTTATAGCCAGGAGTTTCTGGGAGCATCTTTTTGATTATGATGCCCCTCAGAAACTCCTTACTTTTTTCAAGGCAATTTATCCAACTTAATCTTCCAGAGCCCCTTTTCCATACACATCGGCAGTTGGAAATCGGCCTGTTCTATGAGCTGCGGATCCTGCCCGATGCTGTCCATCTGAAGAAAATTATGAACCGTAAGGGTAACGGTGGCAGTTTTTTCATCATCACCGAAATCAATATCCGTAATCTCGATGCTGGCATCCTCCGGTTTCTGGCGCAGCAGTTCCACGTCGGTCTCGTTCACATTACTTGCAGCATAGCGCAGCCAGCGCTCCGATTCCTGGGTGCAATACTTCACGGCTTTCGGGAAATGCCAGTTGAAATAATAGTTGGCAAACGAATCAACATCAGCCTTCAGCTGGTCCTCGCTGCCTTCGTGAGGTTCACATCCCGAAAGGCTGAATATACTTGCGGTCATGCATGCCACAGCTATGCATAAACCTATCATCGACTTCTTTATCATGATTCTCAAATCTTAAAAATTCTATTTTTTTGCGATATTTCGGCACAAAGATAGTAAAAAACTTTGTAATAAGAATCTTTTTTGCTAACTTTGCATGGAAAATAACAATTAAAATGCTGAAATTTATATCCTTTGGCAGTGGAAGTAGTGGCAATTGCTATTATCTTTACACTGATACGGATTCGATACTGATAGACGTAGGAGTAGGAATAAGAATATTGAAGAAGCATTTCCATAACTATGGACTTCGCTTCGAGGATGTGCATCACGTCCTCATCACCCATGACCACGCCGACCATGTAAAGTCGGTGGGGAGTCTGAGTACTGACTATCATCTACCGGTATATACGACCCGTAAAGTACATCAAGGCATCGAGCGCAACTATTGTGTTCGAAAGAAGATAGAGCCTAACCATGCTCGTGTGATAGAGAAGAACGTAACTTTCACACTGGGCGAGTTTAAGATTACTCCGTTCGGCGTACCCCACGACAGTACCGACAATGTTGGCTATTTCGTGGAGTGCGGAGGTGTGAACTTCTGTCTCATCACCGATGTGGGCCATATTACCGAAGAGATGCACGACTTTATCGGCCGTGCCAACTATCTTGTGCTCGAGGCGAACCATAGTGTAGAGATGCTCCAGCAGGGTCATTATCCCCAGTATCTGAAGGATCGCATTCTGGGAGATAACGGTCATCTGAGCAACGACGATTGTGGCGAGGCGCTTGCCAATTATGCTACACCGGAGCTTCATCACGTCTGGCTCTGTCATCTCAGCGAGGAGAACAACCATCCTGAGCTGGCACGCAAAACCGTGGAGCAGATTCTGCGCAGCAAAGGCATCATAGCCGGCAAGGACTTCCAGCTGGAAGTATTGAAGCGCAAGACACCGAGCGAAATCTATAAGCTGGTGTAGGGCAGGTATTCTATTAAAAAGGTAGCCGGATAAGGAGTTATGTGAGTTAACTCCTTATCCGGCTATTTCATGAATACGAAATAAACGGCTGCAATCAGGCAGCAGAAGGCTGCGAAATGATTCCAGTGCAATCCCTGTCCCTGGAAGAGGATATTGGCGATGATGGCGAAGACGATGAGCGATACGCATTCCTGTATCACCTTGAGCTGGACCAGATTAAACGGTCCGCCATTATCCACGAAACCGATGCGGTTGGCTGGTACCTGACAGCAATATTCGAAGAAGGCGATGGCCCAACTGAAGGCGATGACACCGATGAGAGGCCAGTTGCTGCTCACGCCCGTTTGTTGCAACTTGAGGTGTCCGTACCAAGCCAGCGTCATGAAGATGTTGCTCAGCACCAATAATAATATAGTATACAATCCGTTCATAATCTTATCTTTTTTGCGGGTGCAAAGGTAATATATTTTTTTTAACCCTCCAAATTTCAGGGAAGTTTCATTTCGTTTTTGTTTTGATATGGCTGTTTTTGGCAGATAAATCTCCGATGTTCTGATATTTATCTCCGAAAGATAAGTGTGCTGTTTGCGTATGGTCAGTAGGCTGTTTGGGGCGAACAGCCGACTGGCAGAATAGGGAACAGTCAGCTGTTCCTATAAGACAGTCATCTCAGACGGGGAAACCAGATTTCCCAATCCTATCAATATGATTTATGTTTAGCATTCTGCAAAAATCTCTTCACTCTTCACCTTTCCTCCCAAATCCCCTGTGTTTATCGGCATTTCGGGAGGTGAAGAGTCATCAGCAACTCTTCACCC
>CAVHWE010000333.1:0-2359 GCA_963639495.1 bacterium
GCAAGTGGAACTTCTCTGCAAAATATGAGTTCAAGACTCGCATACGTTTGAAGAACAAGTCTGTAAATCAGGCTCCTAGTATCAGTGCCCTCCCAGACAACTTGTCCAGACAGATGGTTGGAACATTGACTCAGGTATTCACAAATAAGGGTATGACTCCAGAGAATGCTCAAGCTGAAGCAACAAAAACTACTCAAGCAGTTTTAACTAACGGTGATGTAGTAAAGACAATGGCTGGTTTGAAGACTCAATTCGACGCCAAGCTCGACGAGGCTATCGGCGAATACGAAGATGGCAAGAAGATTGCTGGTGATATCCCAGCTTACCTGGCACTCGGTGTTGGTTATAGCCCTATCGATGCAGTTAGAGTAAACGTTGGTTTCCACTGGTTCGACGACAAGAATGCAACATCTTATAAGAATCGCAACAAGGAATTGAAGCGTGGTACATTAGAGTACAATGCCGGTGTTGAGGTAGATGTAAACAAGAAGATTACCTTGAGTACAGGTTGGCAGAATACCAACTATGGCTTGAGCGATGAATACATGGACGACAAGTCATTCGTTGTCAGTTCAAACTCTGCAGCAGTTGGTGGTGTTTATCACATCAACAAGAAGATGGACTTGAACGTGGCTTACTTCCACACCTTCTATCAGCACAAGAAGACCTCAGAGAAGGTAGAACAAATTGGAAAGACCTACAGTTCAGACTACACACGTAACAACAATGTTTTCGCAGTAGGTCTTGACATCAACTTCTAAACATAACTACAATTATCATAATTAAAAGGCTACCCGTTCTTGCAACAAGTAACGGATAGCCTTTTTCTTTTTATTTATCAATCCCATTTTCCACAATTCTACCAAAGAAAAGGTTGTTCTGACAACTTACAACGGGTCTACATCATAATAAATCTGCAGCGCTGCATATCTCGGATCCTTTCCCATCTGTTGCTGAGCAAACTTCAGATATTCTCTCACCCTCTGCTGGTCAATACCATTTTCCAGTTTGATAACAATCTTTCGGATGTTCATCGTCTTAACCCTAGCAACAGCAGGTTTATCGGGTCCCAGTACACGCTCGCCGAACCAGCTTCTCAGCGTTTTGCAGAGTTCATGGCTAGCCTGTTCGCACACCTTATCATATTTATGTTTTACATACACATTAATCAGGTGGAAGAAAGGTGGATAATGAAAAGTTCTTCTCTCCTCCAGGATACCCTGATACAAGCCTTCATAATCATTATGCACCACCTGGCCGATTACCGGCAAGGTAGGATTCTTAGTCTGTAGAATCACCAAACCACGCTTACCTTTTCTTCCAGCTCTACCACTCACTTGTGCCATCATCATGAAAGCATGCTCGTAGGCGCGGAAATCGGGATAGTTGAGCATTGAATCAGCATTCAGGATGCCCACTACACTCACCTTATCGAAATCGAGACCCTTAGAAACCATTTGCGTACCTATCAGAAGATTCGTCCTGCCTTCAGAGAAGTCTGCGATCAGTCGTTCGTAAGCATTTCGTGTACGTGTCGTATCCAAATCCATTCTGGCAATCTTGGCTTCCGGAAAGATTTCAGCTATCTGGTCTTCTATCTTCTCGGTACCAAAACCGCGGCCCATGATTTCCGTACTGCCACAGTTAGGACATTCTGTAGGAACCGGATAAGTGTAACCACAATAATGGCAAGTCAGCAGATTGATACTCTTATGCAACGTAAGCGAGACATCACAGTTCTTGCATTTCGGCACCCAACCACATACCTTACATTCTACCATCGGCGCAAAGCCACGACGATTCTGAAAGAGAATTGCCTGTTGCCCATTCTTCAAAGCTTCTCTTACTGCAGCCAGCAGCTGTGGAGAGAAAGGACCGCTCATCATCTTACGGTGGCGCAAGTCTTTTACATCTACCACCTGAATTTCCGGCAACTGGACACCTTTGTATCTAGTCTTCAGTTCTACCAAGCCATACTTGCCTTGCTGCGCATTATAATAGCTTTCCATCGAAGGCGTAGCCGTACCCAATAATGTCTTTGCTCCATACATCTTGGCAAGCACAATGGCAGCACTTCTGGCATGGTATCGCGGAGCAGGATCCTGTTGCTTGAAGGAAGTTTCGTGCTCTTCGTCTATGATGACGAGTCCCAAATTCTTAAATGGCAGGAAGACGGCACTTCTTGCGCCTAGGATAACATCATAAGGGTGATCTGAGAGTTGTTTCTGCCAGATTTCTACTCGCTCAGCATCACTATATTTAGAATGATAGATGCCCAGGCGGTCGCCGAAGACTCTATGCAGACGTTCCATGATTTGTACGGTCAGAGCGATTTCCGGCAGAAGATAGAGCACCTGCT
>CAVHWE010000334.1:0-2356 GCA_963639495.1 bacterium
AGCGGTCTACATATTTATAAGGATAGTATTCCAGCAGGTCACTATAAGAGTTGATGCCGAGCTCCTTGCTCAGTATCTCTTTCTTCTTAGGTCCTACTCCTGGCAGGAACATGATGTCTTGGTCTAAAATACTATTCATAATGATGCAAAAGTACAACATTATGGCAAAACAGCCAAAATGTTTAACTCTTTTTTTCCGCAATTGTGGCTTTTTTATTTGTTTATCTTGATTTTTCTTCGTACCTTCGCACCGAATAAGATTAAAACTTTCATGAATAATAAGAAAAGATATATGGTGATAGCTTTGCTGGCGCTTCTGGTTGTGTCGGCAATGGCATATAATGACGAGGCTAAGCCTTGGACCTTCTGGAACTGGAAATATGGCTCCGTTTCCAGGTCGGGTATTCATGCCGATCTGACGGGTATGAAGAATGTAGGTATGGGCGGTATCTGGCTGATGCCGGAACGTGAAGCCTGCGAGCGTCTGGAATTTCAGGACGGGGTGGCACAGCTGTCGCCTGAGTTCTGGAAGATGATGGATTATTCCTTCCAGCTTGCCGACTCTCTCGATTTTGATATGGGCATCCATGTCTTGCCGGGCAATCCGGTTGTCCTTCCTGCAGAATCGATGCAGAAGGTAGTCTGGACCGATACCATCGTAAAGGGCGGAAAGAAGATTGAAGGTTTGCAGATGTGGCAGCCCGAGAGTTATAAGGACGGGAAGTTGCAGTCTGCCGGAAGCGAAGGCGGATATTATCAGGATATAGCAGCTTTTGCCATCCGTTTTAAAGGGAAAACGGGACCAGCCTGGCGCAACGCTACCGATTCGGCTGCCCGGAGCGAGGCGGTGCCGATGACCGATGTGCTCCCCTTGAAAATGGAAGGGGGAATGGTGATGGGCGCCATGGTGAATGGTATCTTGCAGAATAAGTTGCCTAAGGGCTCCTGGTGCCTGTTGCGGATGGGACATACCTCAACGGGACAGACTCATGCGGCGGATGGGAAAGGTATGGGACTTGAGGTAGACCGTTTTTCACCGGCAGCCGTAAAGAAACTTTTCGATTTCTGGTATGCGCCGTTACTGAACCGTCCGCATGGCGATGTGGTGTCGTATCTGTATATCGACCCGAGAGAGTGGGGCAGCCAGAACTGGGGCTATCAGTTTGCCGAAGAATTCAAGGCGCGCCGCGGCTACGATCTCATCCCTTATCTTCCAGTCTTGGCTGGTGTTCCGCTGGAGTCGGCTTCCCGATACGATCAGGTACAGAATGATATCCGTCTCACCATTCAGGAACTGGTAAATGAGAAGTTCTTCAAAACCTTTACCCGTCTGGCTGAAGAACAGTATGTTGAGGTTTCTTGCGAGCCTATCCCGCGTACCGATCATTCCGATGATATGTTCTGTGCCGTGAGCAGAGCCCATATCTATAATGAAAATCCGGTTCAGGCTGCGGTTTGTACAGGAAACTCTGGCGCATGGAATGGGTTGCCTGCCTTGCTCAAACTTTTGGTTGACCGCCACCTGGCGCTCGGCATCAACAGGTTCATCTTCCAGCACGATATCATCCGACATCCAGAGGCGCGAGGCTTCGTGGATTATATTACTATGTGTCAGGATTATCTGCAGCAGGGCAGACCGGTGGTGGATATCGCTGTGTTTCATCCTTCGGAAAACTCCGACCGGAAGAACAGCTACCGTGCCCCTCGTGGTTACAAATACGATTTGATCAACAAGGATGCCTTGCTGAAATGGAATTTTGAATACAGTCCGAAAGGTAAACTGCCTGGAAATCAGGATTATCGCATCCTCGTGGTTTCGCAGCCGGAGAGCACCCTCTCTGCTGAGATAAAAGCGAAACTGGAGGAACTGCGCGAAGAAGGCATTATCATCATCGACAAGCCTTATCAGGCGAAGGATTTCTCGCAGTATGGCATCGAGCCGGATGTCATACTGCCTGAGAATATGGATTATGCCCACCGTCTGGTTCTGGAGGCAACGGGCAGGAAGGATATCTATTTCCTGATTAATCAGGAGAATAAGGAGCGCCAGATTACGGCAACCTTCCGTACCGGTACTTCCAGAATCCGCCAGATAGTGAACTTGAACTTGCCAGCCTATGGCTCAGTCTTCGTCATCCTATCTAACAAGGACGACATGCAGATTGTCAGCCCAGCAAAGCTTCTGCAACCTTGATGTCGAAAGGAGTGGTAATCTTGATGTTCTCACGGTTACCCTCTACCATTGCAACCTGACAGCCAAGACTTTCTACCACCGAAGCATCATCGGTAAACTGTTCCTTATATTCCTGGTTGAAAGCCTGCTTTGCCAGACCGATGTCGAAGGTCTGGGGAGTCT
>CAVHWE010000335.1:0-2349 GCA_963639495.1 bacterium
GCCGGTCCTAACCGAGTAAGCCTCTACCGCAAGCAGGTTTGCGTAGAAAAGAATATTCCGCAGGAGGTGGCAGTAGAGCATCTGCTCGCCCTCATCGACTCGGACAAGCAATAATTATTCAGGCACGGATCCGCGTAATCCGTGCCTAATTTATACCCGCTCCTAATCACTCCCCGTTCCTAATCCATAGTGCCTTCAAAAGTTCAGGAATGAATGTTATCTTTAAGTTAATCTCCACCTCTTTATATGGCTCTTTCACAAAAAAAATGTATCTTTGCAACTGTAATCATCAAAAACTGAAAAGATTATGGCAAATACTAAACTGCTCCTGGTAGAGGATGATGAAAACCTCGCCTATATGGAGAAAAGTTGCTTCGAAGATATCATCGGAGGATATGAGGTGAAAACCGCCGTTAACGGCAAGGAAGGACTGAAGGTGTGGCAAGACTTTCAGCCCGATGTTATCGTATCTGATATCGACATGCCCATCATGGACGGAATAGAAATGGTGAAGAAAATACGCGAGGTTGACGGAAAAACCATAATTCTGTTTACCACCGGACTCACCTCGCCGAAAGACCTGAAGGCAGGTTATGCCGCCGGGGCCAACAACTATGTGAAGAAGCCGTTTATTCCGGAAGAGCTTGATGCTCATATATATAGCCTGCTCCAACTGAAAGCCGGAGCCCGCAGCGAAAACGCCAGCAACCAGATAAAACTGGGTAAATACATTCTAGATGCCGACCATGCTACACTGAAAGATACGCAGGATGGTAAACAGAAAATGCTCACCGCACGAGAGGCAAAGATTCTGGAACTGCTGGCAGTAAACAAAAACGAGGTGGTGCGCCGCGAAGCCGTATTGAGCCGGTTCTGGGGAGTGGAAGACAAAGACTATTTTGCTTCCAGAAGCCTGGATGTATTCATCAAGAAAATCCGCACAGCGCTGGAAGACGAACCGGGCGTAGAACTGAAAACCATCAGAGGTGTGGGATTCAAACTCATCGCAGAATAGACGCATCTCAAGCCTCAGAAAATCAGTAAAACGAATCATCTCTATACGGAATGATAGAAAAGAAAACAGATTATTAAAGACAAACATATATGTTAAAAGCGATACTATACTTCTTTCTCCTGATAGCTGAATTTTTCATCACTATCCTGATAAGCGGTTTCTGCTTTGGCCTGTATTATGCCTATATAGGTAGTGAGCACATGCCAGGCAACAGCAAGGGAGATATGACTACAACAGAAATGTTTCCTTTCATCATAGCTTTCGCCCTGATAGCTACACTCATCATCTGGTTTACCTTTCATAAAGGCAAGTTTTCGAGTTTTACGCTTGGCAAGGTAAAGCCAGAGAGCAAATGGCAACTCATGCTCTACGGCTCTATGCCGATGCTGGGCTTTATCATCGCCTATTATGCCCTGATGAGCTACTTAGGCATTCATTTTATGCCTAAAGAAATGAGCCAGTTCGGCTTTTTCCAGTTGCTCCCACTGATGCTGGTAGGCACGTTTATCTCAGCCTACGTTTTCTATGGTGCCATTCTGGAAGAACTTCTGAAAAGCGGAAAGAAGAAATGGGTCGTTCTGCTTGTATACTTGCTCATGATTATGCCAACTACGCTGACAGCAGGTTCGGGCGAGGGAATGGCACTCTGGATATTTTACGTCCTGGCAGCCCTCCCGTGCACCTTATACGGTTTCTGGCTTTACTGCAAAACCCGAAGTTCCATCGTTATATTTGCGATTTATCTCATATCCAATATGATTCCGTTCAACCTGGGCAGCAACTGGGTTACCATCCTAGTATGCATCCTGGGACTGGGCATGATGGGCTATGGATTCTATCTTCTCAAGAAGAATATAGAACCATTGCTGATACAAGAGGATGAAGAAGAAAAAGAATACTAAAACCACCTGATTATGAAGGCAAACAGAACCAAAATGCTCGGTACGATGGCGCTGGTAGCCGTACTATGCATGCAACTTTTCTGGATATACAACTCATTCCAGATGAGCGTTCACCAGATGGGCTACGATAATCCCTGGAGTCTGGCAGCCGATGTGAGGGCGCATGCCTTTTTCTCGGCACTCTACCAGAGTCGCATCACGCTGCTCACTTCCCTACTCACCATGGTGGTCATCATTCTGAGCCTTATCGACCAGATCAACTACATCGATGAGCAGGAAAGGGTTCGCCTGCTGCGCGAGGACTTCTCCTATGCGATGGTTCACGACATGAAGTCGCCGCTCACCTCCATCATCATGGGAACCAAGTATCTGCACAGCGGCGTACTGGAGAAGAAGCCGGAAATGAAGGAGAAATATTTCTGTATCGTAGAA
>CAVHWE010000336.1:0-2343 GCA_963639495.1 bacterium
CAAAAAAGGGTCGCCGCTGCGACCCCAATACCTTGTTAACCTTAAATCTAATACTATGAAAAACACACATGCAAATATAGAAATAATCTATGATACTCGCAAGCTTTTCTTCAAAAAAGATTAAATAATTAACCTTAATTAATTCTTTAGCATAAAATCGAGCATTATTTTAACTATACTTTACTCATTATCCACGTATATTTCCATTTGATCAAAGCCAAATTCAAAGCCTTCAGGCAGCCTTTTATTCGCTTCATCGTGGAAACCAATCTGATGAGTTACATGGATAAAATAAGTATGTTTTGCTCCTATCCTGCGCGACACCTCAATAGCATCAGATACAAGCTGATGGCTGTGATGTGTTTTCTCAAATCTGAGTGCGTTAATTACGAGTGTTTCCACACCATCCAAATAAGCATATTCTTCATCACCCATAGATTTCATATCAGTAATATAGGCAAACTTACCAAACCGATAGCCGAGAATAGGCATCTTATCGTGCATCACACGGATAGGAACAAACTCAATATCCCCTATCTGATAATGCTCATGCGGATGAATGGTATGCAATTTGAGTTTAGGAGCTCCCGGATAGAGTTTTTCTGCATTCTTCGGAAAGCAGTAAGGCATCGTATGAGGCAGCCCCGCAGTAACGATTTCATCGCCATAGATATTGATATCACCAAAGATACAGAAAGGGCGCAAATCATCAATACCACCAACATGGTCGTAATGGATATGCGTAACCAGCACACCATCTATCTTCCTGAAAGGCACACGCAACAACTGCTGTCGGATATCAGGTCCGGCATCTATCAGAATACGGGTATTCTCCGTTTCTATCATTGCCGCACTGCGCAATCTTTTATCATGCGGATCCGTACTTCGGCACACCTCACAGTTACAACCCAACGAAGGAACACCGCCCGATGTGCCTGTACCTAATAAAGTTACCTTCATTAATTATCAAATATTTTTCTGAAAACAACCGAATTCTTCACTTCACATTCACTTCCGGATGAATCTCTATACCAAACTTCTGCTTCACATCCTCCTGAATGGTCTCACAGAGTTTTACGATTTCCTCGCCCGTAGCACCGCCACGATTCACTAGCACCAGTGCCTGCTTATCATGCACACCGGCCCGTCCCAGACTCTTTCCCTTCCAGCCACACTGATCAATCATCCAGCCAGCCGGAATCTTTTCATGGGAATCATCGATGGTATAATGAGGCATACCCGGATAAAGAGCAGCCAGTTCTTCGTACTTAGCCTTCTCTACAATAGGATTCATAAAGAAACTGCCTGCATTACCCAACACCTTAGGATCAGGCAATTTTGCCTCTCTAATTTCTATGATGACATCACGAAGCTGCTGGGCTGTAGGCTCAGCAATATGCTTAGCCTCGAGTGCAGAACGGATATTACCATAATCCAGATCCGGACGGAAGGTCTTCTGCAAACGGTAAATCACATGCGTCACCAGATACTTATCCTTCCACTCATGCTTAAATTTACTCTGACGGTAACTATACTCGCAGTCAGCATTATCAAACACCACTACCCTGCCCGTAGCTATCTCAACCGCTTCCACCTTATATATAATATCCTTGGCTTCCACACCATAGGCACCGATATTCTGAATCGCGCTGGCACCTACTTCACCCGGAATAATACTCAGATTCTCCGCTCCATGATAGCCATGCTCTACGGCATAAGCTACCACATCATCAAACACCTCACCACTACCACAGGAAAGGAATACCCAATCCGGATTGCACAAAGCATCATCCCCCTCTGCAGCTGCCAAAGTCTTGTTGTCTAGAACCTCAATACCCATAATAGCCGAATGGAGCACTGTACCTGCATAATCACCGGTCAGCAAGAGATTGCTGCCACCGCCCAGAATGAGCAGCGGCTGATCTGCCTCTGTCAGCAAGCCCACTATCTGTCGGGCTTCCTCAACCGATTCATACTCCAGAAATCTGCTGCATTTGGCATCGATTCCAAACGTATTGTGAGCCAAAAGGCCGTAGTTACGAATATCCTTCATATCTGGTTAAAACTATTACTACTAACTAAAAAGCTACATATTCAGTTTGATCAGTTCCCATTTTCCTCCAATCTTTTTGAAAGTAAGAGAGGTTTCCATACCATTGGCAATACCACGAATCACGAAGATTTTCCGGTTACTCTCGGTATATTTCTGACCATAGATTATATTGTAAATCATGCCGTGAGGCAGTTGAGGCGCAAAGGCAGGCCATGTTTCCGGGTCTATATCGCCTGTCATCGTACTGAAATCATCATCAGGATCAGGACCGGTAAACTTCACCGGATTAT
>CAVHWE010000337.1:0-2336 GCA_963639495.1 bacterium
GCTTGAGGTCTTCCATTGAGAAGAAACCACGCAAAGCCAAACCAGCATAGAGCATTGGGCTCATGTGACCTGGGTCGAGGAAGAAGCGGTCGCGGCCAGTCCATGTTGGATCTGCTGGATCATAAACCAGGTACTCAGAGAAGAGCACGTTGATGAAGTCAGAACCACCCATGGCACCACCTGGGTGACCTGAGTTTGCCTTTTCTACCATTGAAGCAGCCAAGATACGGATGTTATCTGCTGCATGATTCATTACTTTAATGTCGTTCATAATCTTATATTAATTATAATTGTTATTTCTGCTGAAATATTCTTGTATTTCTAGCTCTGAAGGCTACTCAAAAGAAGGATACTTCCTTTTTTCGCCTTCAAAGATACTATTTTATTTTCAAAACTACGATAGATTTTGCAGGAATTTTTACCTTAAGGGTGTTTTTCTTTACTTTTGCATCCTTAAAAACTGCAGGCTTCACTACATCCGGGTGTGCGAAGTCGTTGTAATCGCTCACCTTGTTGCAGGAAAGAATCTGTCCTGTTACAGTTTTTGGAGCAGCTGCACCATCCAGATTAAACTCAACCTGCTGAGCCTTGTCAAGACTGACATTGGCAAGTGCAACCACAATGGTTCCATCTGCCTTCTTGGCTGCTGAAGTAGATACCAATGGAATCTTTCTTCCATCTTTTGCGTGATCATCGCCGCGAACATCCATCGAGTCGCACTTTACATCCATTGGGAGATAGGTTGCCTCCTGGAAGTCCTTGTACATGTTGAATACATGATAGGTTGGAGTCAGAACCATGTGACCTGTTCCCTTTGTATCTGTCAGGATCATTGACTGGAGTACGTTGACAATCTGTGCGATATTGGTCATCTTCACACGTTCTGTATGGCGGTGGAATACATTCAGTGAGAGTGCAGCAACGAAGGCATCGCGCATACAGTTCTGCTGATAGAGGTGGCCCTTGATCGTGCCAGGCTCCTCATCCCACCAGGTTCCCCATTCGTCAACGAGGAGGGCTACCTGCTTCTTTGGATCAGCCTTGTCCATGATAGCCTCGTGCTTCTTGATGACATCTTCTATGCCGAGCGCCTTGCCCATGGTCCAGTAGTAATCCTCATTGTTGAACTTGGTGGCAGAACCCTTGCTGCCTGTCCAGCCTGTTACTGTATAATAATGTAGAGAGATGGCGTTGGCACGGTTGCCGATACGGTCCATCAATACCTTAGTCCAGTTATAATCGTAATCGCTCGCTCCAGATGCAATCTTATAGAGCTGGTTTCCGTCATAGTTGCGGCAATAAACAGAGTAGCGGCGGAAGAGATCTGAATAATACTCAGGACGCATGTTGCCACCGCAGCCCCAACTTTCGTTACCAACACCGAGGTATTTTACCTTCCAAGCCTTGTCGCGGCCGTTCTGTCGGCGGAGTTTTGCCATAGGAGTATCTCCATCGCTGGTCATATATTCCACCCACTTTGCCAATTCCTCAACAGTGCCGGAACCCACGTTACCGCTGATGTAAGGCTCGCAACCCAACATCTCGCAGAGATTCAGAAACTCGTGTGTACCGAAAGAGTTGTCCTCAATGGTTCCACCCCAGTTGTTGTTTTGCATCTTTGGTCGCTTCTCACGTGGACCGATACCATCCATCCAGTGATACTCGTCAGCGAAGCATCCTCCAGGCCATCTTAATACAGGCACTTTCAGGTCCTTGAGGGCTTGGAGCACGTCGTTGCGGTAACCCTGAGTGTTAGGAATCTTAGAATCAGGACCTACCCAAAGACCACCATAGATGCAACTTCCGAGATGCTCGGCAAACTGGCCATAAATCTCTTTATTGATTTTCTGTGTTCCCTGGTTGGCATGGATTGTTCCTGTTACATCCTGAGCTTGAGCTGAGAATGCAACTGCTGTTGAAAGCAATGTGGTAGCGAAAAGTTTCTTCATCATTGTTCTTATTATTTGTTGTTGATTTTTAGTATAATACGTTTGTGGAGGTATAATCCCCACAAACGTATTTGTCGTTTAGTTACTTTTTGTTCTCAACTGCTGCCTTTTCGATAGCAAGACTAGCCTTGTAAGTTTCGATGTACTTATCGAAACCAGCAACATCTTCTGCAGTAGGTGCAATCTCTACACCAGTATTGCCTGCGAATACTTTCTTGTCGAGATAATCTGCAAGGCTCAACTTCTCTTCGTTGTTAACGAGATAACCTGCGAGAAGGGCGATACCCCATGCACCACCTTCGCCTGCTGTCTCCATGACAGAGATAGGGGAATTGATGGCTGCAGCGAGGATGCGCTGACCTACACCCTTGGTCTTGAACAAACCGC
>CAVHWE010000338.1:0-2332 GCA_963639495.1 bacterium
CCGATGACGCCGGCATAGCTCTTTCTGCCGCCTTCTACATGGTTGCCTCTCAGATAGAGTTCGAAGAAGAAATCCTGGGCAGCATCCAGTGCCTTGCATCTTTTGCCCTGCCAGTATTGGCGGTCGCTTTTCAGCAGCCTGATTATCTCAGGACGGATATATTTCAGATATTTCTCACCCTCCTTTTCGCCGAGAATGTCGAATACATTATATAATACATGGGGCAGAATGTGGTAATATCCGCTGAATTTTACAGCCTTATCCTGTGATGCCGTACAGACGAGATAACTGTAGAAATTCGCCTCTCCTTCGTTAGCAATGCCCAGAAAATGAGCAAACTCATGGGCATAGGTAGCCGGATAATCGTGTGCAAGAATATCGCCGTTCAGCGTAAATTCGCAGAAGAATGGTCCCATGCTGCCGGTTACACCCGACATCGAACTGATGGGCGTAAACACCATCGTCTTGGCATGCGGATGCTGGTTGAAAGGCGGATTGATGCCCTCCCGATAGCCTATCTTGTTATATTCCTTCAGAACCGCATCCCGTATCCGATTCTTCAGTTTATCATCCACAATACAATTGAATTTTTCACTTTTCCCTCTCCGTTCTTCACTCAAAAGGTTGAGGCTGTCAGCATACTGGTAGGCAAATTTCCGGAACTTCTCTTCCGAAACCTCAGCAGGCTGCATGCCAACTCTATAATAGATAACAGGCTGCGAATAGTTCAGTCCCCAAGCTGCATAAAACCATACATATATCCACAGCAGATATTCAATTACCCTTCCGAAAACCACCTTTTTCTTCGGATAGCCGCCGCTCTTGGCAGCAAGAAAGATAAACCGACGGGCGAGTTTCTTCCGTAATCCCATCTCGTAAATAGGATAGAGGACGACCCAGGCGATGCTGAGAGCTATGAAAATATCGCCCACGGCAAAGGGAAAGATGCCCGAGATGGGCGAGAGAAGGGTGCCGATAACGGGATAAACATGGTAGGTGTAGATAACTCCCCAGAGAGGAATCATCTTGGTAAGGGTGACGAGGATGAGCAACAGCAGCAGTACCCAGTGGCGCCACTTCATTCTGTCGAGTCGTAAAGTATGTAATATCTTCATCTTATTTCTTGTTTTTTATCTTGCATGGCTCTTGAACAGAGCTGTTTTTTGCACTTTTTGCCCCTGATGTGCAGAGATGGTGCAAAAATACAAAAGTTTTCTGAAATATTGACACAAGAAATCTGTTTTTTTAGTAATTTTGCCATATTAAAAGTTGAACTTAATAAATAGAGGAGGAGTTATCATGAAACAGACACTGGAATCATTCGAGGCTATGAACCTTGAATATGAGAACCTCTATAATGAGGACGATGAACGTAGAGAATATAATTCTGTCTGGTACAGCTAGTTACAATGTATTATAAAAAGGCTGTAACAGGTGAATTAAATTAGTGTTACATATAAAAAAGATCGTTAGGATAATAAAAGGCTATGCCATAGTTGCTAAAGAAATGCTGTAACATAGGCATAGTCTTTTTTTATGTCCTTTCCTTGCTGGCTGTTCTTTCCTGCATTTCTATTTTTCGAAGTGCTGGTAATCTTTGCTGTGTTTCCAGTCACCTCCCCATCTGAATCCTTTTGCCTTGAAAAGCCGGTAGCAGAGGTCGCCTTTCTTTATCATATAAGCGTGGTTCTTGCTGCGGTCCAGATAGGGGCGGGCGGTGGCAGGTTCCACCACTTCCTTGCCGTTCTTCAGTCGTTTGTGGTAAGGATTGTAGAGGGTGTTGATGTCTACGGCCAGTCCCCTTCCGTGCTTCGATACCGTATGGGTATGCGAGATGAAGCGGAAGTTGAAGCTGGAGGAGTTGTTGGCTCTCATCGCCCTTTCGTCGTCGGCATCCCAGTAGTCAATGAGTCTCATCCGCTCTATCGGATATTTCGCCTCGTAGAGTTTTTTCAGAATATCGAGCACATCTGTGGCTATCGCCCTGTTCACCACCATTTCTCCTACGATGTTTCTGCCGTCCTTGTCTACGTGCAGGCATCTTATGTATCTCAGTTCGCTTCTTGCCACGGTACAGTTCTTCTTGTATGTCTTGCCCTGCATCAGGCGGAAGATATCATCAGGAATAGTGGAGATGGAGAAGAAATGCTTCTCGCCCAGTTTCCTGATGGTTTGAGAACTGACGTTTTCTCCAGGCTGCTGTGCCTTGGATGGGAGGCAGAAAAGTCCGGCAAGCAACAGGCATATCATCATTATATTTTTTGCTTTCATCACGTTTCTCCTTATTTTGCTACGGGAATATAATGCGAATCCTTGATTTCTCCAATCACGA
>CAVHWE010000339.1:0-2293 GCA_963639495.1 bacterium
GTAGCTCTCATCGCATCGGCACCGATGCTCGTGAGGTTGTGGATGCACTTATCCACATCATCATCTACGATACCCTCGGCAGAGGTGACACACTTGCCTTCCATAGAAAGGAGGGCGGAAAGGAGGGCGGTGCTGACACCTGATGAAATCTTCAGGGCACAGCTTGGTTTCGCTCCGTCACAAATCATACCGGTGAGATTGGCTATCATATTCTTGACAGAATTGCAGATGCGGGTATAATCGCCACCCATCAGATAGGTGATACCGCAACTGCTGCCCGTACTGGCTACCACACAACCGCAAAGAGCCGAAAGCTTGCCTAAGCTCTGCTTGATATAGATGGCTGTCAGATGACTGAGCATCAGGGCACGGATCATTTCCTCCTCGGTATTCTCGTTCTCCAGCGCATAAACCACCACAGGGTTCGTTGCACAGATGCCCTGATTGCCGCTGCCGCTGTTGCTCATCACCGGAATCATGGCGCCACCCATACGGGCATCGCAGGCAGAAGCGGTGCGGGAGATGATATGCGAGAAAATATTATCGCCGAAGATACCATGACTCAACGGACGGTCCATCGTCTTGCCCAGACAGTGGCCATAGTTGCCTTTGATACTCAACTCGGCAGCCTTCATATTATAGTCCCTGGTCTTGAGAATGAAAGAAATCTCATCAAGCGGAGCTGTTGTAGCAAACTCGTAAACCATCGGGAAATTGAGTTGGATATCATCATCAGCCTCATCACCCACAGTACCGCCACGCTTATCGAGCACCACCTCGCCATTACGCTCAACATACACAAAATGGGTATGTGAACCGGAGATAATTGCCGTAGCCCGGTCTTCACCGGCATGACAGATGATTTCGATATAGAGTTTATCCACATCACCCTGCTTCAGTTTGATGTTGATATCCGCATCCTTGATATATTGTTTGCCCTTCTCCAGACTGTCGGGAGTAAGATCTTTCAACACTTCCAGCTGATATTCAGGCTTTCCGATGAGCGCACCCAGCGATACGGCGATAGGCAAGCCGATCATACCCGTGCCAGGAATGCCGACACCCATCGCATTCTTGAGCATATTAGGACTCAGAAGAACTTCAATACGTTCAGGGCGCTTGCCCAATGTAGTAGCAGCCTTGGCTGTACATAGTGCCACAGCCATCGGTTCGGTACAGCCGATGGCAGGAACCACCTCTTTATTAACGAGCGCAATGATGCGCTCACGCTTACTTTTCTCTAACATAATCTATATAGCTTTTATATAAATAACGTTCTTACCATTATTTCGGGTACAAAAATACAAAAAATAAACCGTATTCTTCTCTTTTCTCGAGAAAAATACGGTTTAAATCTATATTTCTTGATGAATTAGTCTTCCAACTGGAACAGAGGATCATCTGGAGTCAGCATGGTTGGCTTCTGGTCGAATTCCTTCAAGAGCTGCTCAGAAGCATACTTCTTGTTTACTACCAGGCGGAACATGTACTCGTTGAACCAATCGTTGGTCATGATGAAGCAACCGGCAAAACCATTGTCAGCACCCCAACTGTTCTCCACCTTCCACTTTACAGGCTTGCCATTGGCATCAAGATCTACAGCAGTCAGCGTCATGGCATGAGTAGAACCGCTATCAAATGTAGCGATGCGGTCAGCCTTGTTCATTGGGAATGAGGTATTGAAGAGGCTTCCATAGTCGAAGTTGTCGAGTGCCAGATAGCCGCGCTTGCGGTCGAGCTGCTTGCCCACATCATAGCTTGAATACATCTTATGACCGTCCTTCAGAGAGGCGATGGCGAGCTGGGCAATCTCCTCCATAGGCAGGTTCAGATACTTCCAGTTATGACCATCATAAGTATGACGGTCATACTCTACCTCGTATGTCTTGTGGTAAGGACGGCGTGGGTCGTTCATCACCATAAGGAAGGTACCGTTCAGGTCCTTGCCCACCGTCTCCTCATAGAAACTCTTAGGAGTATACTTCTTAGCCTCACCAATCTGCTTGCCATCCTTGTCGCGGAAAGCATAGGTAAATTCCTTTACCGGTTCGCCGAGAGTAAGACTCAGCATGTGATAAACCTGACCGAGCATCTCGTTCTTGCGAGCCTGGATAGCTGCCGACTTCTTGCCCTGAGCCACCATCTTGCGGAGTTCCAGACCATACTCGCGGAGCTTGCTGCTTACGAGACGGCTCATCTTGGAAGTATTGTTGCTTGAGTAAGTCTCAGGCTGGGCGCTCATTGGTACGAGGCCATACTTGCTTGCCAAATCGGCAACACCACAGAAAGTACC
>CAVHWE010000340.1:0-2290 GCA_963639495.1 bacterium
GTAAGCATTCGGCCTCGTGCGTGTTTTTTTCCCCTCTTTTCCTTCCTACCTTTGTGGCTTCATTATAATCTTAATCCATTATGTGTTCAGTATTAGAATTTTCTAGCGAAAGTGATAAACTACGTACTCTCTTTTCCGAGTCTAACCGTTTTGATTCTGTTCTTTTCATATTTGATGGCGGCCGTCGTTATAAAGTTTCGTCTTCCAGCCTTGGTATCCATTCCCCTCAGGACCTACTTCTCCCTTTAGGCCTTGGCCTTTTCCGCAGCAGTCCTTTTTGGTCTTATTACCTTTATCCCCAAGGTTGTAATTTCCATAAAGGTATTGACGGTCTTTGTGGCGAGGTCATCCGACACACGGGTTCCTGCGTGTCAGAGCAGAGCTGTCATATTTTTCCCGACCGCTCCCGTAGCAGGTTGCATATCCTTTATCGGTGCGACGACGAATACCGTCTGGAATGCCGTCGTCTGAATCGCGGTTCTTTCCTCTTGAAAAAGGAGGAACGGAAGAAGGATTTTCTTCAAATTTCCTGGAATCGCCTGAATGAGCTGCTTACTGTTAAAAAGTATCGGAAAACAGTTGAAAAGTAATTCCCCATTCTATAAGCCGTGCAGTTTTATTTTGATAACTTTGCCACATAATAAAAAGTGGATGTACAGTGAAAGAACCGGTTATTACCCTTACTTTGGAAGAGTACGAAGAGTTGCGCAAGGAACATGAATGCCTTGAAAAGGAGCATGCGGAACTTCAGAGAAAATACGAAGCCTCTTTGCAGGAGTATTCCCGCCAGGTCGAAGAAATCTCGGCCTGTACAGCCGTCATTGCCGATCTGAGATGGAAATTGGCTGACTTGACACGCCGTTTATGGGGTAAATCCAGTGAAAAACGTCATCTTCCCGAAGATGCCGGCCAGCTGAGCATCTGTTTCGAGTCTCCGTCCGATGTCAATGACCCGGTAGCGGAAGAACAGAAAACCGCTGGGAAATCCGTCACATCGGAGAATGGCTACAATCGTTTCCGTAAAAGCTTCACGAAAAAGATCACTCCCCACGCCCGTAAGCCCATCGACCCGTCCCTTCCCCGTGAGGAGATTATCATTCCCATGCCGGAAGGCCTTTCGTTGGAGGGAGCGACGAAGCTGGGAGAGGAAGTGAGCGAACAATATGCTGTCAGTCCCGCCCGATTCTATGTGAAACGCATCATCCGTCCTAAATACCGGCTCGCCGACGGTCGTATCATAACCGCTCCCATGCCCGTAATGGCACATCCCCACAGCAATGCCTCGGAAAGTGTACTGGCCCACATTGCTACCGCCAAATATTACGACCACCTGCCTCTGCACAGACAGCTGGATATCTTTGAGCGTGAAGGAATCCATCTGAGTCCTTCCACCGTAAGTAACTGGATGATGGCTGCCGCACAGCGTCTGGAACCAATCTATAATGAACTTCGTGAACTGGTCAAGGACAGCTATTACGTCATGGCCGATGAGACACCCCATCCCGTACTTGAAAGCGACCGGCCCGGTGCTCTTCACCGCGGGTATATGTGGAACTTCTATCTGCCCCGGTTCCATACCCCCTTCTTTGAATATCACAAGGGCCGTGGCAGCAGCGGAACAGACACACTGCTGGCAGGACAGGTCCGGGTGGTACAGAGTGACGGCTTTGCAGTATATGACAAGTTCGACACGCTACCCGGAAAGTTGCATCTGTGCTGCTGGGCACACGTCAGGCGCAACTTTGTGGAAGCGGAAGGAAATGACCCTCCCAGAGCAAGGCATGCACTTGGACAAATAGGCGGACTGTATGCCGTGGAGGAGAAAATCAGAATGGAACATCTGGAAGGGGAGGCGGTGGTAAAGCTTCGCCGGGAAAAATCGTACCCTATTATCAAAGAACTGGAAAAATGGTGCAAGGAGGAATATGGACATACGGTCGATAAATCGCCTATTGCCAAGGCCATGTTCTATATGTACACACGCTTTGAACAACTGTCCGGATATGTCAATGACGCACAGTTCTGCATTGACAATAATCCGGTGGAGCGTTCTATAAGGCCGTTGACTTTAAACAGAAAAAATACGCTCTTCTCCGGATCACATGAGGCAGCACATGCAGCGGCAATTTTCTTTTCACTGATGGGATGCTGTAGGGAAAATAAGGTGAACCCAAAACTATGGATGCAGGACGTGCTGATTAGGGTACAGGAGAAAGAAAGAGAAGAGAAAAACGATTACACCGATTTACTGCCATTTAATTGGAAAGGATAAACAGGAAAGCTATAATAA
>CAVHWE010000341.1:0-2288 GCA_963639495.1 bacterium
TAAAACGCTTCATTGATATTGAAGAGAAAACCAGACTGCCCCGACTTACCGAATCCATAATCCAGACGTACATTCACATTCTTCTTAAATTCCCAGCGATAACCTACACCGGCATTCGGCAAAATCTGTTTAGAGCGCAATGCCGAGAATTTCGGGAAGATGGTTCCTGCTCCAACCCACACTACGATGCCATTACGCTTCCATACATGTTGGCGCAACTCAACCGTAGCTTCCAGAGAATGTTTATCGCGATAACGGCCTTCATAATAGCCACGCATGGAATGAGTACCACCCAATTCTGCCATCATTCCCCACGATGGATTACCGAAGTTGAGGTTAGCCCTAAAGTCCTCGGCAAGAATTGTTCCCTTGCCCAGTCGCTGATAGGCATCAAAACGAAATGCCGTCGTACTGAAAGCATAATCATTTCCCATAAATCCAGGTCTGAACATCTGATTGATATTCAAACAGATACCCCGATGCGGGTACGTCAGATTATCCCGGTTATCATATACCAGAGAAACACCCGCTCCTACATTCCATGTATGACGGTCCATGCCCTGCAGCAATTCCGGACGTTCAATATTTCTACCTATTACATAGTCATAACTCGCCATCGGTCCGATATAAAAATCATCCGCTACCCGAAACAGAAAGCTAACTTCAGCCTGAGCCTGCCAACGCTTCATATCACTCTTATTGTCATCGTTATCGCCCATCTCATAACCTATTCCCCAGAAATCTGACGGGAAAGAATAGAATTGGAGATCATAATCGATGCGATAACGTCCCTTAGCAGCAATATGGTTACCACGGACACCCAACATGTAGAAACCTACAGAACTGACATCACCATAAAGCGAGACATTAGAAGGAGGAAGAATACTGTCATTCGGATCAGTACGGTATAGTCCTGCTGCCACCAATCCCAATCCAAACTTGGTATCAGAGGCATAATGAGGGCCACCTATCACACTAAAATCGAAACGCTTATGCTTCTTGTTTTTATTGGAATCATTAAAGTAGTCAAGAATCCGGTTCACCCATGATTTTCCGGCATGTAAAGTCGTCGTATCCATCTTCTCTGCAGATGAGATACTATCGGTTACAGAAGGCTCAGAGGCATAGCTGCCCAATGCCAACATCATAATAAGTATTGTCAGAATATGCTTCATTTTGTCGATTTTATTATTTTAATACACCAATGCTACATTATCAATCCACAAGGTATTGCCTGGAGTTCCGATATAGGCTCCACCATCGGATGAGGAAAACTGAAGAATCAGATGAGTAGGTGTTTCGTTAGCACTCGCCCATCCTACTTCTTTTACCGGCACACTCTTACCCTTGCTGTTACGGGCATAGTCAGTGGATCGCAGTCCCATAGTAGCAGCCTGATAACCTGCCATGTGGCGGATATCGCCATAATGGATTGTATAGGTAGCATCTTCCACCCATCTATCGGTACTCTTTCCGAATCTGACTACCATCGTACCCACACGTTTAGCTGTTATATTTCCCTTAGCATCTTCATGCCGTTTCTGCAGATAGAGCACAGCTATTGCATGATCTCGACCTGCAACCGTAGAGGCTCCGCTAAATCCATTCTGCTTGATACGATTGGCTGCATTAGGAAAAGAAGTCTTATAATCAAAGCGCAAAGCCTTAGGACGTGCGGTGAATGGTATACCCCAGTTGATGGCTTTAGGACCATCCTTGGTACTTGTTATCGGTTCACGAACATCACCCAGAAAGAGAGAACCGGCAGCCAAGACCTTGATATTGATGAGTCCCAGCACTTTTACTTTCTCAATATGGGTTACCAGTTTGGCACAATATCCACTACCATGTTTATCACGAAACACAGAGTTATTCGTCTTATAGATGCCCGATACATGTGCCAGGACATTAGAGGAACCCCAAGGCGAACCACCCTTATTGCTATAAGGAATATTACCATTGATAGTCATATTAGGTCCAACGGCATAAACTTTTTTCTGATTTCCTCCGATAATGCCTGATTCTTTGATATTCCTGATTACCCAGTGGTCCATATTACCATATTTAAAAGGAACCACCTTTTCCTGTCCCTTAACGGGAAGGCACGACAAGGTAGCAACCGCCATAACGATGCCTGATATTATTATTTTCTTCATATCTGTTTCTTTTATATATCATTAAGGCTGCAAAGATAGAAAAATATTTTCTAGTTTTCAGTTTTCTTCGACATAAAGCATAAAAAATTAAGAAATAATAATATATTTACTGCATTTTAATTGCCATAAAAC
>CAVHWE010000342.1:0-2287 GCA_963639495.1 bacterium
CCGTGCTCTGCACCACGCTCCTAAGCATGGCATCATGCGGCGACGAACTGCCCGACCCGATAATGCTGCCACGCACATTGGTGGACATACACACCGACTGGAGCGGCATAGATGCACAGCAACGGCCACAGCAGTACGTGCTCTCTGTCAACGGCGACAACTACAACTTAGCGTCGGACACATATCAGATGGAGCTTAAGTCGAACCGCGACTATACGGTCCTGGCATACGTTCCGGTGTTGGGGGTTGACGTGAACGACAGCATAGCCACGGTTAAGGCAGCCTCGCAAAGCACAGGCAATGCCGAAGCAATAAGCGGAACACCCTCCACCTTCTACTGTGCAGCGCAGACAATAACATCCCTAACGGGCGACAAGACAAGCCTGACGCTGCCCATGAAGCAGGCAACACGACAACTCAATGTGTCGCTTAAGGCCAAAGTTACGTCTACCGACGGCAGCGCAGTGGTGCAGAGAGGCTACGCCATCCTTTCCAATGCAATGGCAACATACAATATGTACACATCCATTCCGTCTACTGCGGTTGAGGCTGTGTCCGACTTCAGTGTCAATGCCACAACAGGAACAATAACGGCACCCTTCAATGTCTTTGCGCTCGACCTCAGCAAGGATGTAACCGTGCAGTTTGTGCTGTTCCTATCGGACGGTACACAGCAGCGTCTTGAGACGTCGATAGGCAAATATGTAGCCAACTTCAACGACGGCTCTCACGATACCATTAACGTTAGAGGCAAGGTAAGTGTGGACGGATTGGACTCATCTGTAACCAACTGGACCATTGTTGACATGGGCGTTATCACTCCTTACGCACGCCAATAAGCCCCAAACGCACACCGACAAATCTCTTATAGAGATACACCAAAACAAAAACTAAACAATATTAATTTAAAAATACAGATTATGAAAAAGTCATCATTTATGCTTTTTGCAATGGTAGGAGCTATGACTCTTGCCTCTTGCAGCAACGAAGAAGTAAACGGCAACGATACCAAGAACGCCCAGTTGCAGGTCGTTGCCAACATCGCCTTGCCACAGACACGTGCCTTTGACGACCAGTGGAACGCCGGCGACCAAATTGGTGTATACACCCTTAAGGCTGGTACAACCGACATTGATGCCGCCGACAACCTTGCCTACCGCAACACCCTGACAGAAGGCTGGGCGGCAAATGCCAACTTTGAACCTGTAGGAAAGGCTGCCAGCCTGCCCGACGACGGCAGCAAGGTAGACGTTGTGGCTTACTATCCGTACAGCACTACAGCTGCAGCTGGCGTGGTGGAGCTTGATGTGCAGCAGCAGGACAACCAGGCTCTCATAGACCTTCTTGGTGCAAAGGCAGCGGGTGTGAGCGCCGATGCGCCACAGGCTGTGCTCAACTTCAAGCATAAGCTTACAAAGATATTTATGAATACCAAAGCCGAGGACGGCTCTTCGCTGGCCGACCTCAAGGCTAACTTAAAGGGTATGTACACCAAGGTGTCGTACAGCGCCTTTGCCGACGAGCTTAGTATGGTGTCTGGCGACACCAAGAAGGATGTGGAGATGCGCTCTTTTGACGGTCACTATGTTGAGGCTATCGTGCTGCCTAACATCGATGGCAACGATGCCGCAACACGCAACATCGAGTTCGAGCACAACGGTAAGGTGTACAAGGCAGCCATCTCTGCCGACGTTAAGTTTGAGTCGGGCAAGAAGTATGTGTACAACGTTACGTTCACAGCTAGCGGTGCTGTTAAGATAGAGGGAGCAGGCATAACCAACTGGGAAGAGGTAACAGGCAACGACGTTGTGGTTGTGCCTGGAAGCGAGGCTCAGTATCATTTCAACGACGTCTACGCCGTTGGCGATGCCACACCTAATGGTTGGAGCATCGATCAGTCGGTTAAGTTTAACAAGGTAGACGACAACACCTACACCGCAACAATCGCCCTTAAGGAAGGCGAGATGAAGTTCCCGCTCAGCATCACCAACGGCTTTGAGTGCGACTATATTATGCCTACCGAGAACGGTGTGGGTCTGTCTCATTCGGCCTGCATGCTCGTTAAGTACCCCGACGAGCGCGACTACAAGTGGAAGGTTTCGGAAGACGAGGCTGGCACTTACACCATTGTGCTTGACGTCAAGAACATGACTATGACTGCTACAAAATCGGAGTAACTAAAATAAGACAGACATAATGAGAAGGTTTCTTTTGTTGATATTTTCGTTGTTGGCTGTAGCCACCGGCTTTGCCTTCGACTGCCAATCACCTGGCGGCAAGGTAAAGC
>CAVHWE010000343.1:0-2281 GCA_963639495.1 bacterium
GACGAGGCTGTAGCACGCCAGGTTAAGGAGACTCTTGCACGTTTGACCAGCAAGAGCCAGAACAAGAAGGGTGCTAAGTATCGTAAGGAGAAGCGTGAGGCTGTTCAGGAGAAGTTGCAGGATCAGGCTCGTCAGGAGCAGAAGGAAAGCAAGACCCTGAAACTTACTGAGTTCGTTACCGTTAGCGAGTTGGCTACGATGATGGATATCAGTGTTACTCAGGTTATCTCTACCCTGATGGGCGTAGGTATCATGGTATCTATCAACCAGCGCCTGGATGCAGAGACCATCAACATGGTAGCTGAGGAGTTCGGTTTCAAGACCGAATACGTGAGTGCCGAGGTTCAGGAGGCCGTGAGCGAGGAAGTGGATGATGAGAACGACTTGGTTCCTCGTGCTCCAATCGTAACCGTGATGGGTCACGTAGACCATGGTAAGACCTCTTTGCTCGACTATATCCGCAATACCAATGTGATTGCCGGTGAGGCGGGTGGTATTACCCAGCATATCGGTGCCTATAGTGTGACCCTGAAAAGCGGTCGCAAGGTAACCTTCCTTGATACTCCAGGTCACGAGGCGTTTACCGCCATGCGTGCCCGTGGTGCCCAGGCTACCGATATCGCCATCATCATCATCGCAGCCGATGACTCTGTGATGCCAACTACCAAGGAGGCTATCGCTCATGCGCAGGCTGCCGGTGTACCAATGGTATTCGCTATCAACAAGATTGATAAGCCAGGTGCTAACCCAGACCGTATCCGTGAGGACTTGGCTAACATGAACCTGCTCGTTGAGGAGTGGGGTGGTAAGTATCAGTGCCAGGAAATCAGTGCCAAGAAGGGTATCGGTGTTCACGATCTGCTCGACAAGGTGCTCCTCGAGGCTGACATGCTCGACTTGAAGGCTAACCCTAACCGTCGTGCTACAGGTACCATCATCGAGTCTTCTCTCGACAAGGGTCGTGGATATGTTTCTACCGTATTGGTTGCCAACGGTACCTTGAAGGTAGGCGACATCGTACTCGCCGGTACTTCTTGGGGTCGTGTCAAGGCGATGTTCAATGAGCGTAATGCCAACATCAAGTCAGCTGCTCCTGCTGAGCCAGCTATCATCCTCGGTTTGAACGGTGCGCCTACTGCAGGTGACCAGTTCCACGTAATCGAGACAGAGCAGGAGGCTCGCGAAATCGCCAACAAGCGTGAGCAGTTGCAGCGTGAGCAGGGCTTGCGTACTCAGAAGCGCTTGACCTTGGGTGATATCTCTCACCGTATCGCACGTGGTGAGTTCCATGAGTTGAACGTCATCGTGAAGGGTGATACCGATGGTTCTGTTGAGGCTTTGAGCGACTCATTCATCAAGCTTTCTACCGAGAAGGTTCAGGTGAACGTGGTGAACAAGGCTGTGGGTCAGATATCAGAGAACGACGTGATGCTGGCATCTGCTTCAGATGCAGTCATCGTTGGTTTCCAGGTTCGTCCATCTGCCGATGCTCGCAAGGCTGCTGACCGTGAGGGTGTTGAAATCAACACATACTCTATTATCTACGATGCTATCGACGATATCAAGAGTGCGATGGTAGGTATGCTCGACAAGGTGAAGAAGGAAATCGTTACCGGTCAGGTTGAGGTTAAGCAGACCTTCAAGATTTCCAAGGTGGGTACTATTGCCGGTGGTCTCGTTACCGAGGGTAAGGTACACGCTAAGGATAAGGCTCGCGTCATCCGTGACGGTATTGTAATCCGTACTGCAGAAATCGGTGCCTTGAAGCGTTACAAGGACGATGTCAAGGAGGTGGTTACCGGTATGGAGTGCGGTTTGAGCCTCGTCAACTACAACGATATCCAGGAGGGTGACGTTATCGAGACCTTCACAGAGATCGAGGTAGAGCAGAAGCTTTAATAAAGTGAAGAGTGAAGAACGAAAAGTGATAATTTCATTTGTCTTTTCGCTCTATCATATATATAATAAGGTAGGGATGAGTCCTCAGCGGCTTATCCCTATTTAGGGTTAAAATAACGAAAGGTTATTCTAAATAACAATGGCAGAAATAGAGAAAGAACAGAATCAGGTTGTCAAGGATGTGATAGACCAGAAATACGAGTATGGTTTTACCACAGATGTGCATACTGAAATCATAGAAAAGGGTCTCAACGAGGATGTTGTGCGCCTCATCTCGCAGAAGAAGGGAGAGCCGGAATGGATGCTCGAATTTCGTCTGAAAGCCTACAATTACTGGAAGACGCTCAAGGAGCCAAAGTGGGGACACGTTCACGTGCCACCT
>CAVHWE010000344.1:0-2272 GCA_963639495.1 bacterium
TCTAAGTACTTCATAACCATCTGTTTTAAAATTCTATAGCGCAAAGTTACGGTTTTATTTTCATATCTGCAAGAGTTTTCTAGGAAAAGTTTCTGAAAAAGTTAGAGAATGTTGAGTGTTGAATGTTGAGTGTTGAATGTTGAGTGTTGACTGAAAGAAATATGACGACAAAGAAAAAGGGCGCATCCGGATTGGATGCGCCCTAACTTGTTAAATAAAATCGGAGGGATTCTGCTCTTGAAAAACCCTCTTAATGGAAGAGAATCAGGAAGCATCCAGGAGGTACTGGAGCTTCGTGGCATCAAAACACGGACAGGCTTTCTGAACGCCAGGCAAATCGCGATGACCCAGGATGGTACGGATGCCCGGAAAACGGTGGTGAAGATCCTGGATAAGATGCTTCATCGCCTCCTTCTGCTTAGGAGTACGGGTGTCGCTGATGCAGCCCGATGGCGAAAGACCACCTTCGTAACAGATGCCTATGCTGTGCGCATTGTAACCGAGGGCATGAGAGCCCATACGCTCTACCGGGCGACAGGCATGAACCACTCCATCCAGCGTGATGTAGAAATGGTAGCCGATGTCGGTCCAGCCGTTGTTATGAACATGGTCGTAGCGCAGCATCTTCATCGTATAACGGTGATCGCAGCGGCTGCCGCTGCAATGCACCACTATCATATCGATGTCTCTCATAGGCATCACTCTAAAGTCCACCTGCCGAAACGCCCAACGCCCCGAGGAGAGCTGTCAGTACGGTTACTGCAAACTTGAGAATCTCATTCCATTTCTGCTTGTTCTTTTCTGTCATAATCTGTTCTGTTTTAAAAGGTTAATTATTCTAATCCGTCTCCAGTGTCACCATTGCCAGTGCTACCCGTGCCGCCAGTCTGTTCGCCAGAGGTGTTGCCACCCGTGGTATCGCCGCCTGAAGAAGCATTGTCCTTGGCAGGCTTTTTCTTAGCCTCCTCGATGTCGAGGGTCTTGGCACCCTCCTTCTCAGCCTTGAGGGCAGCCTTCTGTACGGCACGTGATGCAACCTGCTCAAACTCCATACCTACGAAGATGTTGGCAAGATCGCTGCCCGGGATAAACTGGATGTTCACACCCTTGATGTTGATGTCGCTCTTAAATTCGGCTGCGGTTGCAGCACCCTCACTGGTAAGCTGGAGGCGGAACTTGCCCAACTCGCCGAAATCAATCTGGTTGCCTCGCTGCAACTCGATGACCATGTTCTCCTGCAAACTGATCAGAACGGCTGTTACATCCGCATAGGATACAGTGGTCTGCATAGCGATCAACTTCGCAAACTTCTTGAGCGAAATAGACTCGTTCATCTGAGCACGGGCGTAGAACTTAGGAACTCCTGCTTTGTCACCAAATTTTGACGCAAGCTTTACTAAACTGTAATTAATTGCCATAATACATAAAATTTTAAAATTGTGAATAATCATGTTGTGCACCGGTCTCTTCCCGAATGCTGATACAAAGATACAACATCGGCGGAGTCCTAGTTGTCCACTTTGGTACGATAAGTACCAGTTGTGCACTATTTGGCTCAATTATGTATACTTTTGCACGCAAGCGTATGCAGCAGAATACTGATATGGTTCAGTCTGCTACTCCAGATGGTTCTGTCAGCGAGTCAAGACGTCTCGATAAATCGACGGATACGACTCCGTTAGCCTACGTTGTCGAATCCTTAACCCGATGCAGTCGAATCCTTAACCTTGTCCAGCCGTCTGCGTAACCCAGTGCAGCCATATCCTTAACCCGACGCAACCGCTTCAGTTGGTAAACGGAAGTACATCATTTTTTCACCTCATTTGGGTGCTCAATGACTACCAGAGAGAATTATCCTTTTTTGATGACTACCAGGGTCAATAATAGGTACCATCAGAGCCAATCATGTGCCTTCTAATATGCCCCAATGACTACCAGGGCGAATCTTAAAAATACAAGATACTGAATATCAGGCGGTTAGGTGTCGATTTTTCTTCCCTACATTATACCAAGTATATTATATATATACATTCACATTTTTTACATTATACGTAATACGGGAAGAAATAGATTTTTTTTTCAACAAATCAGCCATTAAAATGCATTTTTTCTCTTCAAAAATTTGCATAAGTCTGAAATAAATATTATTTTTGCAACATGAAAGCGCGGAGAATGTGTTTCTCCTCCCGATGAAGGACACCGGGATATGCTTTCGGTTAAGGATTAGAACATAGCTCATTGAGTAGGATTTTCTGCCCCGAAAGGTGAGTGA
>CAVHWE010000345.1:0-2262 GCA_963639495.1 bacterium
GGAACAACGCTTTCAGAAAGTTCAAGAACGTGGTCTTGCCTGTGTTCCTCTCCTCAGACACAAGCAAAAGAATTGGAAGTTTCTGCACAGGTCTGAGATAGAGCAGTTGCAGATAGTCCATGCCAAGTTCGTATTGCTCACCGAAGATGTGAAAAAGCAATTTCTTGATGTTCGGAAAATCCCCTTTCATTGGCTTGTGGCTTATCGGCTCGTAGAGATTGAGAAAACCGTCTATTACAGTTCGGTGGTTCACATGTTCGGGAACGGTACAGAATCCGTCATACTTGTGGACATACTTGATGAACTCCTTGCCGTAGTCCTGACGCAAGGTTTCCATGTTCCAAGGGATGCGCTTTCTTACCTTCCCTCCATTGATAGTAGGTTGGTCAACCACCTTGTATAAGGTTGTGCCAACACGGATGAACACCTCGTTTGGTGGAGGTGGTGCCTGTGGCTGCATGGTAGCAACTTCAACTGGCAGTTTGTTGTCATTTGTCATGTTCATAAATTCTCCTTTGTAACTTATAAAAATTAAAGTTGCAAAGGTAATGGCGGAAAATCAAAATACAAAACTCAAACCTACGCAGAATGGAGAAGTTTGAACCGACAGTGTTAAAAGATAGGAAATCAAGGTGTTTGATGTAGCTTTTGGGGATAAGGTAAAACGAAAAATCCCGAAGAAAGGCTTGCTGGTAAACCTTTCCTCGGGATGAACAAAAATGTATTCCTGCATGTCATACGTTTTATATGTCATACGATAAACATGTAAAACGTTTGACATCGGCAGCTCTGCATTCTTCACAGAAATGCTTGATACGACAGTGAATCAGTAAGTCAACAAGTCAATACGACAGTGAATAATCGAAGCGTCAAAAATGCGACCATTCTTAGCTGAAGGCATTTGTCCCTCCGTAGATTTGCAGGACAATGGCTGTTTTCTCTTTTGCTCCGTACAGCCTCTTGGTGATGTCATCACGAAGTTGCGCTGCACCATTGGAGTTTAGACGGAAGCAAATGGCAACAACCATAGGGAATCCATACAATGTTTGCCAAATGCCTTTGGAGGTTTCTTGCTTCTGTTGGACTTCCGACATCAACAACATACCTTCTTTATATATGGCTCTTATCACGGCTTTGAGCTTCGGGGTTGTGACATAAAGCATATCTACCAACTCATTTTCACTCATCCACAAGTCCTCCAGGTTGGACGGAATGGATAGCATTCCATTTCCGTCCACGGTGATTACAGTCCTTTTCATGCCATTCCTCCCATTGTAGGCAAATGCCCCTTGATTCGACTTTCAAAGACTGCTATGTCATGGTCAAGTTTGTTGCTTGTTACCTTGGCGTATATCTGCGTCGTGGTGATGTTTGTATGACCAAGAATCTTGCTCACGCTCTCTATCGGCATACCATACTCCAAGGCTAAAACAGCCCAAGAGTGGCGAGACACATGAAAAGAGACACGCTTTTTGATACCACACATTACCGCTACTTTCTTGATGCGTTTGTTGATGCTGTCAAGATTGCCGATGTTGAACAAATGACTGCCCTTTCTGAAAGATTTGTATCGCTCAACAATCTGCATAGGAATATCCATCAGCTTGATTTGGAAAGGCACACCTGTCTTCTGACGCTTGGAAACAATCCAAGGAGCACCGTTTATCATGCAGATGTTATCTTCCGTTAAGTTCTTGATGTCGATGAAAGATATACCTGTCCAACAGCCAAAGAGAAAGAGGTCTCTCGCAAATGCCATGTTCGGGTCTTCCAAGTTTATCTCTGTCATGGCGGTAAGCTCGTCCAAGGTCAAGAACTCACGTTCCTTGTGGTCTGGGTCAACATGGTACATGGCAAATGGATTTCTCGGTATCTTGCCATTGTAGTGTGCGGTCGTGACAATATGCTTCAATGGTATGGAGTAAATCCAAATGGAGGACTGAGCAAGTCCGACGACATTCTTTAAGTACAGGCAATAGTCACGGATGAACTCCTCAGTAAGCTCATTCATGGACATATCGCTGCGCTTATACTGATACTTGATGAAATCGGCAACGTACTTTCTCACTATAAGATACTTGCGGTAGGTGTTCTTGGCTCTGTCCTTGCCTACACGCTTGGCAAAGGCTGCGTTCTCCTTGTCAAATGCTCTGAGCAAGGTCTCGTACTCCGTGCCTATGCCTTGGTAGGCGTTTCTCACCATTTCTGCGGTAACGAACGCCTCACGGTCGGAAAGTCGCTGGTAATGCTTGGCGATTTGAG
>CAVHWE010000346.1:0-2255 GCA_963639495.1 bacterium
AAACTCATGGCAAGCGGTCTTCCCGAAAAAATGTCAGTGACCATGGTGCTTGCCGCAATAAGACGCTTACAGCAGCGGGACTGTCCGGGCTTCTCACCCGATTCCCTTTTAATCACTACGCACTCATCCTACCTGAGGCGGCAGAAGGTGGCAGCGAACCAATTGCGGGTGCAAAGGTACTATAAAAAAATGAATAAAAAGATAACTTTATCCGCTTTTTTATTCCAGCAAGGATAAAATTATCTTTTTATTCAGAGTTCAGTTTATTCTTTTACGATTTTCAGAAGTTCTGCGAAATCATCTATAATCCATTCCGCAGAAGCGAGCTGCTGGCGGGTTCCGTTTCCATAAGTCACGGCACAGGCCTTGCAGCCAGCATGATGCGCCATATCTACATCGAAGGTCATATCGCCCACTACAAGGGTTTCATCTGCCGTTCCCTTCATCTCCTTCAATGCCTTGAAAACCATATCGGGTGCCGGCTTCGCATGCTCCACATCATCGCCTGCCACGATAGAAGAGAAAATATCTTCCAGCTGCATCTGATGCACGTATCCATCCAGCGAGCAATGGTTTCTGCTGCTGGCCATTCCCAGAACATAGCCTTGACGGTGCAACGCTCTCAGGGTTTCTATCACATGAGGGAAGGGCTGCACGATCATCGTCTTCTTGTTATCCAGGAAGATTTCGCGATAGGTTGCCGCACATTCCAGTCCTTCCTCAGCACTCATTCCGAAGAGCGAGACGAAAGCCTCATCCAGTCTTAAACCGATGGTCTTGGCACAAGCCTCATCCGATTTCACTTCCAGTTTTCTTGCACGCATCGTATCCTGCAAGGTCTTCACGATGAGACTCTGCGAATCGCCGATGGTTCCATCAAAATCAAAAATTATATACTTCATTATTCTTACCTTATTTGAAAACGGTCACAAAGGTACAGATAATAGCTGAAACTACAAAGCAAATTGCTCACGAATTACCTTTATTATGTTATTACGAGCCACTTCTGGCTTCATCGCCTCATCCAATGGCATTTCTTCTGGAGTAACCTGAACAACTCTATCAAATCCTGCATCCAGCATAGCCTTTCTATCGCTAACTCCGCCCGATACTAGCCATATTTTCTGATTGGTAACATGCTCAAGAATTCTTTGCGGCAGTTTCCCCATCAAGGTCTGACGGTCGCTATGTCCCTCGCCCGTAATCACGAGATCAGCATCCTGAATGAGCGCATCAACCTCTATTTTCTCTAAAAGCAGTTCAGCCCCTGGTCGTGTCTCAGCATTGAAATATTGCAGGAAAGCATAACCCAGTCCTCCGGCCGCACCAGCCCCAGGAGCCGCACTCCTATCATATCCGAAATGCTTGGCACTTACCTCGGCAAACTTCCTTGCCCTATCATCCAGCATCTGCACCATCTTAGCATCAGCTCCCTTCTGAGGCGCAAAGACATGAGCCGCCCCGTTTTCACCGCAGAGCGGATTGGTAACGTCCGAAGCCAGCACAAAACTGCATTCCCGGCGGATTTTCTTCCAGTCGTCGCCCATCGCCTTGAGCATTCCGATGCCACAATCGGATGTGGCACTTCCGCCCAAACCCACGATGAAACGGCGCACGCCCCGGCGATAAGCATTCATAATCATCTCGCCCACGCCCCAGGAAGTAGCCTTCATCGGGTTACGCTGTTCAGACTCAATCAGAGCCAGTCCGGCGGTCTGCGCAATCTCGATAATCGCCGTATCATCCACGATTCCGTATTCCGCCTCAATCCATCTCATCAGCGCATCATGGGCATGAATCTTCACTCGCTCTCCCTTCATCGCTGAAAGAAAAGCATCGAGCATTCCCTCTCCCCCATCACTCATTTCCAGGGTAATGATTTCGGGAGCAACATCATCCGCATTCCATTCCTTCACTCCCGAAGCAATCGCCTCATTCACCTCTCTGCTCGAAAGGCAGCCCTTATAAGAGTCACAAGCAATTATTATCTTCTTATATCCAGCCCCATCCATCAGTCTGAGGCCATCATTTTTCCTATCCATATCCTATTTATATTATATCATTCCAAGAATCATCGCCAATCAAGCGATTCCCCTTTCAGCCCGCAAAATTAGCCATTATTCCTGAAACCACAAACCTTTTTGGGAAAAACTTTCAAAAACAGTTGCTTCAGATAAGAGCTGATTTCTTTTCATATACACTATTCAAGTTTCTTTACTTCAAAATATTGACATATCCCTTATTCTGTACCAATT
>CAVHWE010000347.1:0-2255 GCA_963639495.1 bacterium
AAGCCTCAGATTGCCTCAATCCAAGGAATATTCGTCTCGTAACCCATATCAAAATTAAATGCGAAAACAAACTGATGGTGGCGAGGTAATATTTTTGCCACTATCAGTTTTTTATATAGTGTTCCACCTGCTACAATGGTGCAAACACAAGAAACAACATCTTATTATTTCTTGATAAGCCTTTTGATTTCATTTGATTCGTTTGTCAACTTTCTTGCCAAGCTATCTTTGTATGCTGCTATCTCCACCATTTTATGATAACGAAAGATTGAATCTTCATAAACAGCAACACGACTTCTTACATCATCAATAACTTTCTCATCTCGGCAAACAGAGAAATGCTTTTCGATGTAGCGAATATTTGAGTCGTCAGATGGAAGAACCATTTTTAAGGCTCTATACTTCAAGTCTGCCTCCTCCCAATTTTTGTGCTCTCGCCATTGGGTGAGATTACCCCAAATGGAGATAACAAGAGATAAAGCCAAGCCTCCAATGAAAAGAAGAACATACTTTGAAGTAGGCTCGAAACGATGGGTGACAACCTTCTTTTGAGGAATGCTACCCATTGCGTGAAGTTTGTCCTGCACAACTTTTGATGTAGTATTCAGCTCTTGTTTCATCTGATTAATGGTATCAAACAAGAGTTTGCACCGCTGTTCATCTTTGCTTGCTTCTTTCTTGGTAAGGTCGATATAGATACATATCGCCTCTCTTAATTTTGCCAAATTGCTTATAGTCTCTTCTTCTTTTGCAGATACGGAAAGTATGGCTTTTTCAAGTTTACTTGTGTCAACATTTACAGGGACGGGGATGGCTCCTGTCTCTGTCTTCTTTGTGGAGGCAGAAAGTTCATCGACTTTCTGCTCCAATCTCTCAACTGTGCCGTAGATGGCTTCCAATAGTTCTTCTTTCATGTTCGATTCTAATTTTAAGTTTGTAACTTGCATCAAAGGCTGAAGCCCTTTCTGCGTTTTCTCTTTTTCTTCTTGGCGGATTCATCCTCTGGGAATGGCTCATAAGTTTGGGCATTGGACGGAGCGAACAAGCCGATGGAAGAAATACTGTCCCAAGGGTCTTGACTGCTCTCCGATATGGATGGCTCCTGGTTGTTCTTGTGATAACCTTGCTCATATTGCTGAGCAGATTTGGCTCTTGCTGATAAAAGGTTCTCCGTTCCCTCTAATCTCGCATTCAGTTTGCCAAAGCTATAGTCTCGGCTAATCTGCGTACCCTTGAAGCTATATCCATCCTTGCAGAAACGGATGCCTTGAACCTTGGTTCGCTCCTTATCCTTATAGACAAACTCTAAGTGAACACCTCGTTTTGCAAGTTCACTTTTGAACTCGTCCCAGCTATCTGCCATTCTCAATGCGCTCTTTACAGCATTGTGAATCTCGTATTTGGCACGCTCCCTATTGCGCAATTTGCAAGTATTTGTCTTGCTTTTGTCCGTTCCGTAGGTCAGTCCATACTTGGATTTTAGAGCCTTGGTCACTTGCTCATTACGCCTGTAATCGTGGGCGTCTGATATGAGTTTGCCCTCATTGTTGATGCGGTTATACACGATATGACAATGTGGATTGTCCGTATTGTGATGCCTTACGATGATGAATTGGGTATCGGTGATGCCCATCATCTGCATGTATTCAATGGCTATCTTAGCCATGAAATCATCCGTCAAACGTGGCTTGTCCTCGGGCTTGAAGCTCAATGCAATGTGTCCCACAGGCTTCTTAATCCTTGGATTTAGCTGCCTCTGTAGCTCGAAACTTTGCGTTATCTCGGCATTCGTGCCGAGTAACACACCATCCGAGGCGATGATTTTCGCCTCGTCCTTGCCTGTAACATAGCGGATGCAACCACCAAATGAGCTGCCTTTCTTTAGCTTGCCTATCATGGTGTATCCTCCCTTCTGTTCATTCCGCTTGGATTAGGTTTGGAATTTCCTTGCCGATACTCGACAAGGACGGTTTTCAATCTCTTCAACAAGTCCACCACATACACATGGGTTTCCTGGAAACCTCTCTGATGCGACAGCTTGGTAAGTTGGTTGAGGTTGGTTGCCATACCGATGAGGTTCTTGGCAATGGCAACCGTCTCTGTGTTGTGTCCGCTCACCACCTCACCATTCAAGGCTGACTCACGGATATACTCCGCCAACTTGCGGTTGGCTTTTCTCGCCCTCAGCCTCAATGCCTCGTAGCTTGGCTTTGAGAACTTCACCGTGACAGACTTCGACAGCTTGCGAACCCTGC
>CAVHWE010000348.1:0-2246 GCA_963639495.1 bacterium
ATCCATCACGATTTGGGGTTATCCCTCACGATATTCTCACTACACATTACCAGATACTACCTGAGGGCTGGGGATAACCTATCCCCAGAGCATAAAGAGGTTAGGTCATTTCATCACAGCCGTATCTGCTCCTGGCATCTGTCTGCCACCTCCTTCCTATGCGTAACACAGATAATAGTCTTATCGGCATACGAAGTAAAGAGACGGTCGAAAAGAAGCTTCTCGGTTTCGGCATCCAGCGATGAGCTGATTTCATCAAGCAACAGAATGTTACCTTCGCGCAAAAGACTGCGGGCTATGGCAATGCGCTGTGCCTGACCGCCACTCAAACGGGTGGCATGCTCTCCTATCTTCGTATCCATACCTGCCGGCAAACTGAAAACGAAATCGGCACAGGCTACATGAAGGGCTTCGGTAAGCTGATCATCGGTAGCCACGGGATTGGCAAGGAGAAGATTATCGCGAATGGTTCCGCTCATCAGCGTATTACCCTGTTCTATATACACGATATGCGAACGCATGCCGGTTCCTTCTACCGCTTTGCCTTGGGCATCATACAGCACAATCCTTCCGCTATCGGGCTGGATGATACTCGACAAGAGACGCAGGATGGTGGTCTTGCCACAACCGGTTTCTCCTACTATCGCCACAGATGTGGCGGGACGGAAATCATAAGAGAAATGACTGACAACAACTTTCTTTCGCTCATCGGGATATGAATAACTCACATCCTGAAGACGGATGCCGCAAGCACGCTGCAAAGGTATAGAAGCATCTGCCTGCACCAGAGATTCCTCCTGCTCGGTATTTTCTATCTCTACCAACCGGTCTACACTCGCTGATGCATGAATCAGCTGAGGAATCATGCCCAAGAGCGACATGATAGGACTCTGTATCTGACCCACCAACTGCAGGAAGGCGGTCATCACACCAAAGGTTATCAACCCGTTCTTGAGTTGGATGGCACCATAGACAAAGGCTCCGAAATAGCCGTAACTGAAGGTGAAAGCCAGGAGCAGACGGGACAACAAGGTAAAGCGGATACGACGGCGAACCAGCTGATGCAAACGCTGCTGCATGCTGCCAACCCTACCGGAAACCGTGCTCTCTGCCTGCAAGGTCTTGATGGTGAGTTCATGTTCTACCGTCTCCTGAATCATCATCTGTATACTGCTCTCCTCCTCACGTATTGCCAGCGTCATCTTCTTGAGTCGGCTGCCGAGATACTTGGCACAAACTGCAACCACCGGTGTCAGTACCAGAAGACTCCATGCCAGAATGGAATCGATGGAACGCATCAGGAAGAAGGCACCGAAGAGCTGCACCAGGGTGACAACAATCGTGGGCAGGACATCCGTAACTACCGAAGAGGCTGAAGAGAGATCGCGCTCCAAACGCTGGCTGATATCGCCGGAAAGCATTTCAGAAGCCGGTTTCACGGAACCAGCCTCAGCCTGACGCTTAACGGCATAGAGTTTCCTGCCCAGCACAAACCTGAAGAGGCGGCTACGCATATCATTCTGAAGGATAACCTCGGTGATGCCGGAAAGATAGAATACCAGCTGACGAAGGGCTATCAGCAGGGCGATGACTGAAAAAAGCACGATGGTTTCGCGCAGCACATTGCCCCGCCAGATCACCACATCGATGAACCGGCGACACAACCAGACGAGCCACAAACCTAATGCTACCTGCAGAAGACCGGCGATGATGCGCAACAGCAAACGGCCCCGCACGGCAGACATCTGGCGGAAAAACCAAAGTGCATACTTTCTCATACCAGTCCCTCTTTCTGCCACTGGGCAACTATTGCCTCACAGTCTTTTTCTGCCTGAGCCATCACTACATCATACTCATCGCATAATGCCTGAGCCAGCGAAGCCACCGTAAACTCGCCCTGTTTCTCAGCCGTCTTCCAGAGAAAGGCGGCTGTTTCATTGAGACTGATCAACTTGGTAAAGTCTACTGCCTGCATACCTTCAGCTGTTACCACATACTCACCGCAAATTTCGCGGAGCTTGAAATCGTTCTTGATCTTCATTGTATCTTGTTTTTTAGTTTTTATATGATAAACGGATATAGAGCTTGATTATTTTAAGCAAGACCCTACGCACAGGCCTCAACCTCTGCCATCTGCGCCAGTTTCTGAGCGCTTTCTGCGAGATGAGACTCTTGCGGCTGCCGTCGGGACAGATGACAGCATGCGCCTTCGCAATGACATCCTTGCGCAGGCAATGCTCCTTAAA
>CAVHWE010000349.1:0-2205 GCA_963639495.1 bacterium
GCTCCACTTCCTTCCGCTTCTCTCTGATGGTATCCTGGTCGATTTCGATGATATCGAATAATCCGGCAGAGCATTCTGCTTTTCCGTATTTGATGAGCGAGAACTTCTCGTCATCGCCGAAATCGAAGAAGGTATCAGGTTCTTCTGAATAAGGAGCCACCTCCTTGTATTTCGCAATCAGATCCTTCACGATGTTCACGCCTCTCTTTGCCACATAGTCGTAATAATCGGCATAGTTGGCTTGTTCGGCTATCACATCACGGAGATAATCTTCAACAAATGCTGGAATCTTCTTGGCGGCGATATAACCCTGCTGCAGGTCAATCTCGTGCTTGCCCTTTACCGGAAGCCAGATGGTGTAGGCAGGATATGGGTCATCGCCCACGCGTCCTACACGCCCGCTGAATCCTAAATCTCCCCAGGTGGCTAGCGCACAGATGTTGGTACAGCCGTTCATGCGGAGTTCGAAGTCAGGAATGGCATCGAGGTTCAGATTGCTATTGAGTAGTTGCTTGGCGATACCGTCGATGGCACCCTTTGGCAAACAGATGCCGAGGCGGCAGGTATCGGCTCCCGTACAGCAGGTGAGGTTGGTAACCACCACAGGATAATCTATCTGATAGACGCCCAGTTTCTTGAAGAAGGCGTAGATGTTGGTGAGATATTCCTCTGGGATATTGCGTACCTGAATCTGCTCTTTCTTGGTGAAGCGGATTACATCGTTGCCATAGTTGCCCAGGTATTCGGCTACTTCTGCGAAGAAATCCGTGGAGTTGTTGCCGTGGCGCAATGGGATGTAGGCGTACCAAAGGTTCTCTTTCAGGCCCTCGGCATTGGTCTGCTTGTGAGCGTAACGGCGCTTCCAGGTTTCAAAATCGGTTGGAGCTTTAAGTGGAGGGAAGTTGGGCTTATGATGTTCCAATGGCAATGCCGGAGCCTCGAAATCGATTGAACCATCTTTCTTAAGTTCCTCAAACTCTTCGAGATACAATCGCTTAGCTTCTTCTGTACCGTATTTGTAGAACACGTATCTCATGCGTGCCTTGTGGCGGTTTCTTCTGTTTCCGTATTTATGGAACCAGTTTTTCAGAGCCTTGGCTGCACGGTAGAGGTCCTTCTCTGGAAGGAAGTCGAATACTTCCCAACCGGTGTGGGCGTTGCTGGCGGCACTACCGGCGATGAGCACTCTGAATCCTCGCTGTCCGTCCTTGATGCGTGCCTGCAGACCCAGGTCGGCGATGTAGGAGTAGTTGGCTGTCTCTACACTGGTATCTATTGCCACCTTGTATTTTCTAGGCATCGTGAACGAATCTTTCTCGGCGATGAGTCGGGAGGTGAGTTCCTCCACGTATGGATAGACATCGAATTCCTCATCGGCAGTGAGTCCACTCCGGTCATCCACCATCATGTTTCTTACGGTGTTTCCACCGCCACCTGCGCTGGAGATGCCCACCTTTTCCAGCTTCTTCAGAGCCGGAATAGCATCTTCGATATCAACATTGTGAATCTGAATCTCCTGTCGGGTGGTAACGTGGAGATGCGAAGTGGAGAGCTGGTGACCCACAAAGGCAATCTTGGCAAGCTGCTCTGGGGTGACGAGACCGCCGGCACAACGAAGACGCAACATATAGTGCTGGTTCTTGCGCTGCTCGTAGATGCCCATAGGTACACGGTTCGACTTCAACTGACCAGCCTGAATCTCGCCCGCCTTGAACTGGTCGATGAGTGACTGGGTATAGTCCAAGTCTCCATTTAATGTAGAAGGTATTCTGTACATGTTCTTGTATCGTTTTAAAAGTGAACTTCCTTATCCACCACCTCTCCATTCAGAACCTTGAATGAATTGAGGTGAATCTTTCCGTCGAGCAATGAGAGGATGGCATAACGGATGTTGGGATCGTTAGCCAGCCGAAGGTCTTCCTGCGATGGGCGGGAAGGCGATGCTGGGTGACTGTGCCAGTTGGCGAGAATCTTCAAGCCCTTGCTTCGGGCGTATTTCAGAGCCGCAAACTGGTCTTTCGGAGCAAAGGCAAAATGCTCCTCGCTATGGTCGATGTTCTCCATCCAGTAGCTTTCCGTCACCACATCATCCTTGCCTAACAGAAGTCCGCAACTCTCGATGGGCGCATCCTTCTTAGCTTGCTCGATAATAACCTTGATTACGTCGTCGTTAATCTTCATAAGCTATAGCAAAAATAATCACTA
>CAVHWE010000350.1:0-2190 GCA_963639495.1 bacterium
CCAATGCAGCGAGCCAGGCGCTTGTCGAAGTTGATGTCAGAGCTGAGGCTGTCCCAGTTGCCATCGAAGGCAAGACCAATCAACTCACCCTTGCCGTTGAACATAGGGCTACCAGAATTACCACCGGTAATATCGTTGTTGGTGAGGAAGCAGAGCTGCATCTTGCCAGTCGTCTTATCCTGATACTTGCCGAAATCCTTCTCAGAGAGAAGCTCGTGCATGATAGGCTCAGCGTAGTAATCGATGAACTTATCGCCCTGCTTCATCTTCTCAACGAGGCTCTCGGCTGTGGTGTAGTAGCCTGATGGCTTGCCACCGAGGTCGAAACCGCCTACCTGACCGTAGCTCAATCGCATGGTGAAGTTGGCGTCGCTGTAGTGAGGCATGTCCTCCTCCATACGGAGTTTGGCAGCACAGAGATACTTCTCCTGCTCGGCGATGCTATCGTTGATGCTGCCCATCTGAGCAGCGAAATCTGCAAATACATCGTTCAAATCCATACCGAAGCTTACGCCTGGATCCTTCTCATATCCCTTCTTGTTGAAATAGAGCTTGGCGCCCTTCTTCATGATGAGCGACTTCTCCCAGAGATAATCCACATACTTGGCGTAGTTGCCGCCAAACTCAGCGTCGATGGTCTTGTAGAACTTAGGCAACCACTTGCTGTCTACGTGCTCCTTGTAGTTCTTCAAGAGGGTAGCGAGCACCTCCTTATCGAGTGCCATATCCCATTCTGCAGAGTTATCTTCAAACTCATGATACTGCTTCTTCTTGTTCTTCTCAGGACCCTTCACCTCCATGTTGGTCTGGAGTTTGATGGCACGGGTAGAGAACTCGATGTTGCTTCTTCTGGTGAAAGATTCAGAGAAGTTGGTCCAGGCGTATTTCACGTCTGCGCTCTCTTTGTAGAGCTTGGCGAGTTTGTCGAAATCTACCTTGTGGGCAAGATCGTTGGCTGCCTTGGCTGTATCCTGCCAAGCACGGAGACGGGTTTCGTACTCACGCTTCAGATTCACGATGCCGATAGAGTCGATACACTTGTTCATACCGATGGCATTCTTCCAGTAGTTGGAAGAGCTGGCGTACTTGCTGTCGTACTTGATGCGTACAGCCTCGTCGGCACGCATGTGCTTCTGCATTACCTCCTGCTTTACGCCACGAACCTGGGCACGAGGCGCATTCTCAGCATCGCGCATGGTCTGGATTCCGTAGCTTGAAAGATAACGCTCTGTGCTGCCTGGGTAACCCATGGTCATCGCATAGTCGCCATCCTTGTAACCCTGGAGAGAAACCTGTGCCCAACGCTTTGGATGATAAGGCACATTATCCTTGCTGTAGGCAGCAGGACCATTGGTCTTAGGGTCGGCATAGATGCGGAATACAGAGAAGTCGCAGGTCTGGCGAGGCCACATCCAGTTGTCTGTATCGCCACCAAACTTACCCATAGACTTTGGTACGGTGAAAACCAGACGCAGGTCGGTGAAGTCGCGATAGGTAGTAGCGTACCACTTGTTGCCCTCGTAGAAAGGCTGAACGGTGATATGAAGGGTAGAATCGTTCTTCTTCACCTCTTTAGTCATCTCGTTCTCCAGAGAATCGATGAGTTCATCGCGCTTCTTGTTGTCGAGTTTCTCGTATCCGAGGCTCATCACCTTATCGGTTACATCCTTCTGTTCAACCATAAAGCTGACGAACATATTCTCGTTAGGCAATTCCTCTGCGTAAGATTTGGCAAAGAAACCATTGAGCATATAGTCGTGCTCCACGGTAGAGTGGCTTCTGATAGCCTCGAAACCGCAATGGTGGTTGGTAAATACCAGACCGTCTGGAGATACGACTACGCCCGAGCAATAGCCAGAGAAGTTAACCACAGCATTCTTCAAGGCGTTTTCGCCGTTGTAGAGCTGGTCGTAAGTCATACTGAAGCCTTCGCGCTGCATCATCTCATATACAGCGTTAGGCAAGTTGTAAATCGTCCACATTCCCTCGTCAGCGTGAGCGGTATTGATTCCGCAGAACGCCATGATAGAGGCGATAAGGACCGTTGCTTTTTTCTTCATTACTTGTTTTTGTTTTCTATTTTTATTATGATGTTATTTATTCTTTTTCTCATACCCTTCTTTCCAAGTCTTTGCCAGCTCTGTCATCCGATATTGCTGGCGTGGATGTCTTGGGGTGTTTGGATATTTC
>CAVHWE010000351.1:0-2175 GCA_963639495.1 bacterium
CTTCTCACGGTGCCCGTAAGGGTCTTGCTGATACCGCTATGAAGACTGCCGATGCCGGTTATTTGACTCGTCGTCTTGTAGACGTTTCTCACGATGTTATCATCACCGAAGAGGATTGTGGTACATTGCGTGGCTTGGTTTGTACAGCTTTAAAGAATGGTGATGAGATTATTTCATCTCTTTATGAGCGTATTCTGGGTCGTGTATCTGTACATGATGTTATTCATCCAACAACTGGTGAACTGATTGTCAAATCTGGTGAAGAAATCACCGAGGCTAAGGCAAAGGCTATAGATGAATCTCCTATCGAGAGTGTTGAAATTCGTTCTGTTCTCACCTGTGAGAGCAAAAAGGGTGTCTGCATGAAGTGCTATGGCCGTAACTTGGCAACAGCCCGTATGGTACAGTTGGGTGAAGCTGTTGGTGTCATCGCTGCTCAAGCTATTGGTGAGCCAGGTACTCAGTTGACTCTCCGTACATTCCACGCCGGTGGTATTGCATCTAACGCTGCTGCCAATGCTAAGATTGCTGCGAAGAATAAGTCTCGTATCGAGTTTGACGAGTTGAGCACAGTACCATTCGTAGAGGAAGACGAGGAAGGCAACGATATCAAGTGCGAAAAGGTAGTAAGCCACTTGGCTGAAATCCGTTTCGTGGATCCTAATACAAACATCGTTCTTGCAACTTTGAATGTTCCTTACGGTTCTTCATTGTATCACAAGGAGGGTGAAATCGTAGAAAAGGATGCAGTTATCGCCCGTTGGGATCCATTCAACGCCGTTATCGTCAGCCAGTATGCGGGTACATTGAAGTTCAATGACGTTCAGAAGGATCAGACTTATCGTGCTGAGGTCGATGAGACTACAGGTTTGGAGGAGAAGATTATCACCGATTCCAAGAATAAGGCAATGGTTCCATCTTGTGATGTTATTGATGCTAATGGTGAAATCCTTGGTACATACAACTTCCCTGTAGGTGGTCACTTGGCTGTTGAGGATGGACAGACAATTAATACCGGTGAGGTTTTGGTTAAGATTCCTCGTGCTGTAGGTGGTGCAGGTGATATCACTGGTGGTCTCCCTCGTGTAACTGAGCTTCTTGAGGCTCGCAACCCTTCTAACCCTGCTGTTGTATCTGAAATCGATGGTGAGGTAACTATGGGTAAGGTAAAGCGTGGTAACCGTGAGATCATCGTAACATCTAAGACTGGCGATCAGAAGAAGTATCTTGTATCTCTTTCTAAGCAGATCTTGGTACAGGAACATGATGCTGTACGTGCTGGTACTCCTCTTTCTGATGGTAGTGTAACTCCTGGCGATATTCTCGCCATCATGGGTCCTACCGCTGTTCAGGAGTATATTGTTAACCAGATCCAGGACGTTTACCGTCTTCAGGGTGTGGCTATTAATGATAAGCATTTTGAGGTTGTGGTACGTCAGATGATGCGTAAGGTTCGTATTGACGATCCAGGTGATACTACCTTCTTGGAGCAAGAGTTGGTTGATAAACTTGACTTTGCAGAAGAGAATGATCGTATCTGGGGTAAGAAGGTTGTTACTGACGGTGGTGATAGTGAAAGTCTCAAACCAGGTCAGATCATAACGGCTCGTAGATTGCGTGATGAGAATTCTGCATTGAAGCGTCGCGACTTGAAACTTGTACAGGTTCGTGATGCCGTATCTGCAACTTCTACACAGATCCTCCAGGGTATTACTCGTGCTGCTCTTGGTACTAAGAGCTTTATGAGTGCTGCATCATTCCAGGAAACTACTAAGGTTTTGAATGAGGCTGCTATCCGTGGTAAGGTTGATTACCTAGAGGGTATGAAGGAGAATGTAATCTGTGGTCACTTGATTCCTGCAGGTACTGGTCTTCGTCAGTGGGATAAGCTCATTGTAGGCTCTAAAGAAGAATATGAGCGTATGCAGGCTAATAAGAAAAATGTGCTCGACTATGCTGATTCTCCAATAGGAGAATAATCGTAGAATAGAGTACTATATATAAATAGGTATAATGAGGGTGCGTCATAAGTTTATGGCGCACCCTTTTATTATCTGTAACAGATGAAAAAAGAAAATAATAAGGATTTCCCCCTTCTGTTGTCTTATGATGTTTTTTTTGAAAAAGAATGACTAAAAAAGCAAAAAATAGCAGATTTGAGCTTTTGTTTTGAGT
>CAVHWE010000352.1:0-2150 GCA_963639495.1 bacterium
ACTTCTTGATAGGATAAATCTTGTCGAAGGCTCCGGTGATATGGAAACCGATGGCGTTCTGGGCGTGGCGCTCCTTGAGTGATGTTACGGTATCATCCTCTTTCTGAGGGAGCTGAGCCAGTTCCTCGGCGGTGAACCATCGCTTGTTGCTGCATCCGAACTCAATCTTGTTGCGGTACTCCTGAGTCTTCACGCTGCCCATGATAGGGCGGAACTCAGGTAGTTCAATCTTTCCGATGCGGGTGAGCTGGTCTTCTACCTGCTTCTGCTTAGCCTTGATCTGCTCCTCGTAAGGCAGGTTCTGCCATTTGCATCCGCCGCAGATGCCGAAGTGCTCGCACATAGGCTCCTGGCGCACCTCGCTCTTCTTGATGAAGCGAACCACCTTGGCTTCGCAGTACTTATGTTTCTTCTTTACTACCTGCAAGTCGACAACATCGCCTGGCACACAGAATGGTACGAAGACGACCTGGTCGTCTACTCGTGTGATGCACTTACCCTCGGCTGCTACTGCCTCGATGGTGATGTTCTCTAACAGAGGTAATGGTTTACGTTTTCTTGCCATAATAATGTTTTGTATTTTTTATGGGTGCAAAGATACTGCAATTTTATGAGAAATGCAAGAGTTGTCCCGAATTATTTGCGAGTAAAGGTAAAAAAGTAAAAGGGTAAAAAAGTAAAAGGATTGCCAGAAAGTCAAAAAGTCAAAAGGTCAACTGGTCAACTGTCACTTTTATGTTGTTGGCAGGTGTGGATGGATTTCTTCTCATGGCTATATAGAGGGTATATATTATTATGAAATATATTAGTACACGCGCGCGTACATTATTATATGTTTTATATTAATTAGTAATAATTTTCTCATTAGCTTGGGGTGTGATAGTTGCATAAAGGTAAAAAGTGACAGTTGACCAGTTGACCTTTTGACCTTTTATATTCTGGGGATGCCTTGTTGCCACACGACAGGGGTGAAATTACGTCGCGACGCAGCCGTTGCTACGTCGCGACGTGTCTGGCTCTGCGTCGGGACGTAGCCATCGCTACGTCGGGACGCAGTTTCGGGGGCATCGCCAGGGGTGTAAAAGGCATCGTAATACAGCCCGAAATCTCGGGAAGTGCACTTTCAAATTCGTCACATTTCTTCCTATAGGATTCTGGATTGTTAAATTTCTGCCCGTGTGTGCGTCAACAGTATAAAATGTAATCTCGAGATAGCAAAAAAGCGTATAAAAGTTTGGTAGTATCAAATAAAAATCGTATCTTTGCATTACAATTAATAATTACCAACGTTAAACGGAATAAAATATTATACCTATAACAATTATGAACGAAAAAAGAGTTTATACATTCGGAAACGGAAAAGCAGAAGGCAATGCCCAAATGCGAGAAGTACTTGGTGGTAAAGGCGCAAACCTTGCCGAAATGAACCTGATTGGTGTACCTGTTCCTCCAGGTTTCACCATTACTACAGACACTTGTAATGAATATTATGAAGTGGGTGAGGAAAAAATCAAAGAACTTCTCCAGGACGAAGTGATGGCTGCTGTAGCTCATACTGAGGCGCTGATGAACAGCAAGTTCGGTTCTGTAGAGAATCCGCTCCTCGTATCAGTACGCTCTGGTGCACGTGCATCTATGCCTGGTATGATGGATACCATCCTCAACCTCGGTTTGAATGACGAAGTAGCTGAGGGATTGGTCAAGAAGACCGGTAATCCTCATTTCGTATACGATTCTTATCGCCGTTTCGTACAGATGTACGGTGACGTCGTTATGGGCCTTAAGCCTGTAAACAAGGAAGATATCGACCCATTCGAGGCTATCATCGAAAAGGTGAAGGAAGAGCAGGGCGTTACACTTGACAAGGACCTCTCTGTAGAGTCGCTCAAGAAGCTCGTTGAACTCTTCAAGGCTGCTATCAAGGAGCAGACTGGTCAGGATTTCCCTACCAACCCAATCGATCAGCTCTGGGGCGCTATCTGCGCTGTGTTCCGTTCTTGGATGAACGAGCGCGCTATCCTCTACCGTAAGATGGAAGGTATTCCTGATGAGTGGGGTACTGCCGTATCTGTCATGGCGATGGTATTCGGTAATATGGGCGATACATCTGCTACAGGTGTTTGCTTCTCACGTGACGCTGGTAATGGTGA
>CAVHWE010000353.1:0-2121 GCA_963639495.1 bacterium
GCAATCTCCTTGCGGCGGCGGTTCACCTCATCACTCGTATAGCCCACCAATCCGAAGAGGGCGATGATCATCGTTACGATGCCGGCAACCAAGATTCCGTTGCGGAAATTGAGCTGGGAAGCATACTGTGCCTTGAACTCGGATTCATAATCATAAACGGTCACTTCATTATTCGGATACAGCGACTGTACCTTGTCCTTTAAGTCAGAGAGACTCTTTTCCGTCAAGTCATTAAACTTGACGAGCATACACCGATTAGCCCGACCATAGAAATAGACAAAAGGAGTAGCGTTCGAATCAGCATTCGACGTGCTAATCGTTCCATACCTCACATTCTTGACAACACCACAAATCGTCATCGTTTCATCCTCATTACAATGTGAAGAAATCCAAACTCGCTTGCCTACAGCCCCATCTTTCCAATGTCCAAGTTTTACGAGCTTGTTAGCCAAGTTCTCGTCAATGACAATTTGTCGAGAACTATCATTACGCTCTGTGAAGAAAGATCCTTCTACAAACTCAACGTCCATCATCTTGAAGTAATTGTCATCCACTCCACCTGCATCATGAATGATTTGGATAGTACGCTTGTCGCCAGGCAAAGAAAGATTATTACCATTAAAGCTATAACTTTGCAAAGGAACACTATAGCAAGATGCCACCATATTGACATCAGGCATTCGCTTAATTTCCGATAGACATTGCGCTCGTTGGTCTTTCTCTAGTCCTCCTACAAAAACGAATGCCACCTTATCATACTTGTAACCAGGATTCAAGTTTACCATCATATTATATTGATTATTGACCACAAAGAGCAAGCTGAACAATAGCCCCGAAATGATAAACTGAACACCCAGCAAGATGAGCTTCCATTTCTTACGGTTCTCACTATACCCCCTGAAAGCAATCGCTACAGGTATCTTGCAGTAAAGCCAACCAGGCATCCATCCACCCACTAAAAGCACTAAGAGACAAATTGCTACCAATATCCAGCAACCTCGATTGAGCACCAAGACACTAACTGGGGCTGAAAGGAAATTCTCTACCGTTCCCTTGCTGAGAAATACTAAAATAGCTGCAAGAACAATCGACAAGCCAACATGTACCAACGCCTCGGAGAAGACAATGGCATGGATGTTCTTGGGTTCCGCTCCATAACATTTACGCACAGCCATCTCACGAGAACGCGTTACGAGATTACCCACGATGATGAGCAGGTAATTCATCACGGAAGTGAAAAGCAATACAAAAGCGATGATACCCATGATCCATCCCATTTTCTTGATGTAAGGGCTTTGCGTGTACATTTCGCTGAGAACGGTAAAGTCGTAATCTAATGAAATACCCGCTTTCTTCCATTCTTTCAACGGGAAGTGGTCTTGCTTCATCTTGTTGATATATGGATGAAGTTCACTTGGCTTATGCCCTTTTGACAATCGGATAAAAGACTGATAACAATCATTTCCAGTCCATTGCTGCCTTCCATCATAACCAAGCATATCCCCGATACTACCCAATGACACCAACACTTGAAGAGAATGCCAAGAGGATCCCCATGGGAAACTCTCAAATACACCTCCGATAGTAAAGGTATGTCCAGGATAACTTGCCATCGTGAAATGCTTACCCACGACATTGCCGCCCATCTTCGCCGCTGTCTCTGAGTCTATCATGCAATAGAATGGACGAGAAAGGACTTCTTTTGCCTTGCCAATCGTTACCTTTTGGGGAAAGACATCAAAAAAACAGCTATCCGCCAATGCTATTTTACAAGAGATTGCATTTTGGTCTTCCATCTTACATTGGAAATCTCCAATAAAAACAAGTCGTGTAGCAGCCTCCACAAATGGAGCATACTGTTTGATGCCCGGAGCTGTAGCTCCTGAGGTTTGGGCGAAATTGAAAGACTTATTGCCATCGTCTCCCGGCATCGTTCCCACTTCTGAAATCTGATACGTCCTCTCCCATCCCGGGAAGTACGTATCGTAAGTCTGCTCGAAATAAATCTCGGCAATAATTACCGAACTGATTGCCAATCCGAGCGCCAGACACAAGATCTTCACGAAATTGTGCTGACCCCTTCGAGGCAGATTCTTGAATGCGTTAATAATATGATTCATA
>CAVHWE010000354.1:0-2119 GCA_963639495.1 bacterium
TGGGGCGTGGTTACCTATGTGATTCATCAGATTGCGGAATGATAAAAAAGAGAAATTGAAGAGATAGAAAAACCGGGATGCTTCGAATAAAAAACATCCCGGTTTTTATGTTTATTATAACGATTATTTATTATAACTATTGCCTTTTATGCTTTCTGCTTCTTATACCCCACAAGTCCGTACCAAAGGATAACGAACTCGCAGAAGAGAGGAACGAGCCAGGTGAACTGCCACGAACCGATATAATCGGCAAGCAAACCCTGAAGCACAGGGAATACTGCACCACCGAAAACTCCCATCATAAACACGCCCGAAGCCTTGGAAGTATATTCCTTCAAGCCATCCACCGCCAAAGTAAAGATGCAACTCCACATCACACTATGAAATAATCCGACAGCAGCCATCAGCCAGAGATTCTCGGTAAACATGGAAACAGACATCAATACGATTGCCGCCACCGTAACGGTGATGAGCATAGGGCGAGGTGCCACGTTCTTCAAACCGGCAGAAACCATTCTGCCAATCATGAATCCACCCCAATAGAGTGTGGCAAGAAGGGCTGGAGAAAAATCGTAACCATGTCCCATCAAATCCATTGCATGGAGATTCATATTGTTGCCGATTCCCACCTCGGTTCCCACATAGAAGAAGATGGTAATCACACCATATTTCAAATGGCGGAACGACCAGATGCTGCGTTTCTTCGCATTTCTGGAATCATCAAAAGGAGTTGTCTTTCCTTCAGATTCCACATTTTGAGTCTCCTCTCTCGTACCCTCAATGTCTGGAAGATTCGCCTTGGAAGTGCTCCATGTTGTAAAGGCAATGATGAGCATCATTACCAGGAATGGAATGGTGAGCTGGTCGGCAGAAACACAATCCAGGGACACACCTGCAAACATCACGCCCGTTACGAAGAATGGAGCGATGGTAGTTCCGAAAGAATTCACCGCACAGGTGAAGTTCATGCGCTGCACCGGTTGGGTTCCCGGCAAAGGATAGGCAGCAATGTAAGGATTGATCACCACCTGAAGCATTGCCGCTGACGTACCCATCAGATAAGATCCGAAAAGGAAAACGAAATATCCGAATGGTACGAAATCCTGCGAGAGATGCACGCCTGCCCCACCCCAATATTCAGCAATCAGCGCCGAAGCAAGATAGAAGGCAAGTCCCAGCACCATTACCAGCATCGAACGGATGAGCGTCTTTTTATAGCCCACTTTGTTGAGCAAGCGTCCCGTCTTCGCACTATTGAGCAGATAGCCCAGGAAGAAAGCGAAGGAGATGAGCGTTGCCAGGGAGTTCTTGGCAGTGGTAACCTCCGAGAGGAAGGCTATCTTCAAGGGGCCCTGACACTGACCGTTGACGGTAGTAAGGAAGCCCACTATAAAATAGATGAATGTCAGGAGTAGAAATGGTCCTGCACTCCTAAGCGTTATCGATTGTTTCATGTTTATCTAGGTTTAAATTAGAGAAAGTTACGCTATCGTCAGGTGTTTCGACGAATTAAACAATCCATAAAAACACCTGACTCTTATTTTCAAGAGTTTCTCTCTATATTACAAGATTTCATCTTCCAAAACCTTCATGGCACCCTTTGCCTTGATGTCTTCTACCATCTTCAAGTAAAGCTCTACGAAATGAGGAGCAGCCTTGAGATCGGTACTTGTAAAGGCTGAAATGCCGAGAAAATCGAGCGCATCATCGCTATCGACGGCCTTATGGTCATCAACGGTAAGCCATGGATCTGCCACTTCGAATGCATCACCATTGTCATCTACCTGATACTTCAGATAATGACGGTAAGCAGCAAAGAGGTAAGCCACACGCTTGAACTCTACATCCTGACGCTTGCCAGAAGCATCATCAGCAATCATCTTCTCCAGGTTCGGCATTACGTAAACCGGGAACTTGCTGGCACCATCGAAGCAGAGACGAGCCACCTGGTCGCTGACCATGCGGTTGCCGAAGCGCTCAACCAGGCACTGCTTGTATGCCTCGAGATCAGTATCCTTTGGAGCTGGCACGTAAGGAGTAATGTCATCGTCCATGAAGGCACGTACAAACTTACGGATTCTCTCATCGTGCATGGCTGCATCTACCTTGCGGTAACCGC
>CAVHWE010000355.1:0-2106 GCA_963639495.1 bacterium
GACATCGCTAAGATGGATAATGGTCTCGCTAAGTTGGCTGAGGAGGACCCAACCTTCACTGTTCGTACAGATGAGCAGAGCGGTCAGACAATTATCTCTGGTATGGGTGAGCTCCACTTGGATATCATCATCGACCGTTTGAAGCGTGAGTTCAAGGTTGAATGTAACCAGGGTAAGCCTCAGGTTAACTACAAGGAGGCTATCACTAAGACAGCTCAGAGCCGTGAAACTTATAAGAAGCAGTCTGGTGGTCGTGGTAAGTTCGCTTGTATCGATGTAACCATCGGTCCTAAGGACGAGGATTACAAGGAAGGCGACTTGCAGTTCATCAACGAGGTTAAGGGTGGTAACGTTCCTAAGGAATTCATCCCATCTGTACAGAAGGGCTTCGCTGATTGCTTGTCAAATGGTGTACTCGGTGGCTTCCCAATGACAGGTTTGAAGGTGACTTTGACCGATGGTAGCTTCCACCCAGTTGACTCTGACCAGTTGTCATTCGAGTTGGTAGCTCATCAGGCATTCAAGGTTCTTTGCCCTAAGGCAGGTCCTGTTTTGATGGAGCCTATCATGAAGGTAGAGGTTGTTACTCCAGAAGAGAACATGGGTGACGTAATCGGTGACTTGAACAAGCGCCGTGGTCTCGTTCAGGGTATGGAAGAAGGTCGTAGCGGTGCTCGCATCGTAAAGGCAATGGTTCCATTGGCTGAGATGTTCGGTTATGTAACAGCTTTGCGTACTATCACTTCTGGTCGTGCAACAAGCTCTATGGAGTATGATCACCATGCACCTCTCTCTTCAACAATCGCTAAGGCAGTGTTGGAGGAGGTTAAGGGTCACGCAGAACTCCTTTAATAAAAAGAAATAACGGTAAGATGAGGCGCTGCTTAGCGAATGACTCTTAAGCAGCGTACCTCTTCTTCCATTAGACTAAATAATTCATATAATAATAACTTAATTTTAAAAATGAGTCAGAAAATCAGAATTAAGCTGAAGTCTTACGACCACCAGTTGGTTGACAAGTCAGCTGAGAAGATTGTGAAGGCTGTAAAGGCAACAGGCGCTATCGTTAGCGGTCCTATTCCATTGCCAACACACAAGCGTATTTTTACTGTAAACCGCAGTACTTTCGTTAACAAGAAGTCTCGCGAGCAGTTCCAGCTCTCAGATTTCAAGCGTCTCATCGACATCTATAGCTCAACAGCTAAGACAGTAGATGCATTGATGAAGCTTGAGTTGCCAAGTGGTGTAGAAGTAGAAATCAAAGTCTAATTATTAAAAATTAAATTGAAATGCCAGGATTAATTGGAAGAAAAATCGGAATGACATCCGTTTTCAGTGCCGACGGTAAGAATATTCCGTGCACTGTTATCGAAGTAGGTCCTTGTGTTGTAACCCAGGTTAAAACTGTAGAAAAGGATGGTTACAAGGCTTATCAGTTAGGTTTCGAAGAGGCAAAGGAGAAGCGTACTTCTCAGCCTATGATGGGAATCTTCAAGAAGGCAGGCACAACACCTAAGAAGCACTTGGCCGAGTTCAAGTTTGATGAGGAGTACAACCTCGGTGACACAATTACAGTTGAAATCTTCAACGATTGTAAGTTCGTTGATGTAATTGGTACATCAAAGGGTAAAGGCTTCCAGGGCGTTGTTAAGCGTCACGGATTCGGTGGTGTAGGTCAGTCTACTCACGGTCAGGATGACCGCGCTCGTAAGCCGGGATCTATTGGTGCTTGTTCTTACCCTGCAAAGGTATTCAAGGGTATGCGCATGGGCGGCCAAATGGGAGGTGACAGAGTTACAACTCAGAACCTTCAGGTGTTAAAGGTAATTCCAGAGCAGAATCTTCTTATTGTTAAGGGTTCTTTCGCTGGATGCAAAGGTTCAACTGTTTTAATTGAGAAATAATGGAAGTTAGCGTATTAGATATCAAAGGTCAGGAGACCGGCCGCAAGGTAGCTCTTAATGATGCAGTCTTCGGCATTGAGCCTAACGATCACGTTCTCTATCTCGACGTAAAGCAGTATCTCGCTAACCAGCGTCAGGGTACAGCTAAGTCTAAGGAGAGAAGCGAGATGAGCGGTTCTACTCGTAAGCTTGGTCGTCAGAA
>CAVHWE010000356.1:0-2078 GCA_963639495.1 bacterium
CTCGGTATGGCTCACAAGCCGATGATTATCGGGCTGAAAGCCAATGTCGCGGAGATTGCCGCCACCTATCAGACAGCTTATCCCCATGCGAGGATACTCTATGCCTCGGAGAAGGATTTTTCCACCAAGAACCGTGTCAGTTTCTTCAACAACATCAAGAACAACGACTATGACTGTGTAATCATGTCGCATGACCAGTTCGGGAAGATACCGCAATCGCCAGAACTCCAGCGGCAGATATTGCAGGCAGAGCTTGATACCGTGGAGGAAAACTTGGAAGTGATACGCACGCAGGGCAAAGACGTGTCGAGGGGAATGCTCAAAGGCTTGGAAAAGCGAAAGCAGAATCTGGAGGTGAAGTTGCAGAAGATAGCCTACAGCATCGAGCAACGTACCGATGATGTGGTGGATTTCCGCATGATGGGCATCGACCACTTGTTTGTGGACGAGAGCCACCAGTTCAAGAACCTCATGTTCAACACCCGTCACGACCGTGTGGCAGGACTCGGCAACAGCGAGGGAAGCCAGAAGGCGCTCAACATGCTCTTTGCTATCCGTACCATACAGGAGCGGACAGGCAGAGACTTGGGAGCGACATTCCTGTCGGGAACAACTATCAGCAACTCACTGACAGAGTTGTATCTGCTCTTCAAGTACCTGCGCCCCAAGGAACTGGAGCGTCAGGACATCCGCTGTTTCGATGCGTGGGCGGCAATCTTCGCCAAGAAGACTACCGACTTCGAGTTTAACGTCACCAACAACATCGTACAGAAGGAACGTTTCAGATACTTCATCAAGGTACCGGAGCTTGCTGCTTTCTACAACGAGATAACCGACTATCGCACAGCGGAGGCGGTTGGTGTGGACAGACCACAGAAGAACGAGATCCTTCATAACATACCACCGACACCCGAGCAGGAGGACTTCATCCAAAAGCTGATGGAGTTTGCCAAGACGGGTGATGCCACCATCCTCGGCAGACTGCCATTGTCGGAAACAGAGGAAAAGGCGAAGATGCTCATAGCCACAGACTATGCCCGAAAGATGGCTCTCGACATGCGCATGATAGACCCGACTTGTGAGGATCATCCCGACAACAAGGCGAGCCATTGTGCCAAGATGATAGCGGACTATTACAAACGCTATGACAATCACAAGGGGACGCAGTTCGTATTCTCAGATCTTGGCACATACAGACCTGGGGAATTCAACGTGTATTCTGAAATCAAGCGTAAGCTGATAGAGGATTATGGAATACCTTCATCTGAAATCCGCTTCATTCAGGAGTGCAAGAACGAGAGGGCAAGAAAGGCGGTGATAGCAGCCATGAACGAGGGTTCGGTACGAGTATTGTTCGGCTCCACATCCATGTTGGGTACAGGTGTAAACGCACAAAAACGGTGTGTGGCGATTCATCATTGCGACACACCCTGGCGTCCATCAGATCTTGAACAACGCAATGGTCGTGGAGTTCGTGCTGGCAACGAGATAGCTAAGTTATACGCTGACAATAAGGTGGACATTATCATCTATGCGGTGGAAAAGTCGCTTGACTCGTACAAGTTCAACCTCCTGCACTGCAAGCAGACTTTTATCTCGCAGTTGAAAAGCGGAGCCTTGGGAGCGAGAACCATTGACGAGGGAGCGATGGACGAGAAATCGGGCATGAATTTTTCCGAGTATATGGCTATTCTCTCCGGCAATACTGACTTGCTTGACAAGGCGAAGTTGGAGAAGAAGGTTGCTTCTCTGGAGGGTGAGCGCAAATCGTTTAACAAGGGCAAGCGTGACTCAGAAACAAAATTGCAGTCAAAGACGGCAGAGCTGGGCAACAACAAAGCCTCTCTCAAGGGAATGACCGAGGACTACGGCAAGTTTATGGGCAAAGCCAAGAAAGACAAGGACGGCAACATCCTCAACCTCATCACTCTTGATGGTGTGGAGTCCACGAACTTAGAGGTTATAGGAAAGCATCTGCAAATGTTGGCGGAGAAAGAGACAACTGGCGGACAATACAAGCGGATTGGAGAAATCTACGGATTCCCTGTCAAGATTGTCAGCGAGACAAGTTTCGAGAA
>CAVHWE010000357.1:0-2064 GCA_963639495.1 bacterium
GAACAGATTTCCGACACGACCCTATTTGATAAGTTCTCCAAAGAACTTGGCGAAGTGGTGGTGAAAGCTCATCTTCCTCAATATAAGAAGACCCACGAAGGACTGCTGACCAATGTGGTTGGAACCGTGCTTAGCAAGATGGGTACGGCAGAAGATGTATTGAAGCATGTGCCGAGTATCGTGAAGAAGAAAGATGGATATGAGGTGGTCGGCAAGGGTACACCTATTATATATATCAACGGCAGGAAGATGCAAGACATCAGTGAGTTGGATAACATCAAATCTTCCGACATCAAGAGTGTGGAAGTCATCCAGAATCCAGGAGCCACCTACGATGCTTCGGTAAATGCAGTAATCAAAATCAAGACCATCAAGAAGAAAGGAGAAGGCTTCGGCTTTGATACTCGCTCTGTGTATTGGTACAATAAGCACGACAATACCATCCAACAGGTTAACATGAACTATCGCCATAATGGACTGAATCTCTTTGCCACTTATAAGTTCTCTGATGCAACATGGATGCAAAAGGCCACCTACGAGCAGACTGTACATGTAGATACGCTTTGGCAACAGCATAACAACAACGAAGTAACAGGTCGCATAGAATCGCACCGTCTTATCAGTGGTTTTAGCTATGATTTCAATGCCAATCATTCCATTGGTGCGAGATACACCTTGACCTCGCCAGGCTATTCTCGCTCAAAAGATTTTTTCGATAGTCAGGTGACAGCCGACGGTAAGTTTTACGACTATATCAAAACCGATGGTCTGACGGGCGACAAGGACAGCCCTAGCCATCAATTGAATGCCTACTACAACGGCACATTGGGCAAGACCACTATTGATCTGAATACCGACCTCTATTTCAGTACAAACAGGGCTTATGCCTATAGCGATGAACAGAGCCAGGAGCACGATTCTCGTAACATCAACTCCAAGAATCGTGTGAGCAATAAGATGGTAGCTACCAAACTCGTAATTACCTCTCCTCTCTTAGGCGGTAATCTCTCCTATGGAGCTGAGTATATCCATACCCGTCGCAACGATGACTACGAAGTGAATCGCACCGACCTCCTCGCCAACTCTTATAGCAAGTTGGAGGAGCAGACGGCAAGTCCATTCATCCAATATGCGCACCTCACCCCGATAGGAAACATCACGGCAGGATTGCGATACGAGTATGTAAGATTCAAGTATTATGATGCAGGCATCTATCAGCCCGAGCAGAGTCGCTCCTTCCGCAACCTCTTTCCTACCATCAGCTATGGTGCGAAGATAGGTAAGGTAATGGCACAGTTGAGCTATTCGGTAAAGACCTCTCGTCCTTCATACAGTCAACTGAGCAATAATGTATCTTATATGAATCGATTTACTCGCCAAACAGGTAATCCTTATCTCGACAACGAAACCAATCACAGAGTGGAATTATCGGGTGTATGGAAGTTCATCCAGTTTATGGTCAACTACAAGGACTCTCGCAATGCCATCATCTATTGGGCGGAGCAAATACCTGGGAACGAAGCTATTACCATGATAAGTCGTAAGAACGTGAAGAGTCTCAAGAGCATGACTGCCTTCATTAGTGCCGCTCCAAAGATAGGCATTTGGGCGCCGCAAATCAACTTGGGCATGCAGAAACCCTGGTTCACCCTCCATACTGATGTGGCATCTTATCGCTTGAACCGTCCTATCTTCATGGGCAACTTCAACAATGCCTTCTCCTTGCCATGCGGCATCACCCTTAACGTGGATTATCGCTATCAGAGCAAGGGTAACACGATGAATGTATATCTTGCCAAAGAGCAGCATGTACTGGATGTCAGCATCAGTAAGTCATTCCTAAAGGATGCCCTTACCTTGGAAATAAAAGGCAACGACCTGCTTTATAAATGTTGGGATGCCGACTTGCTCTATAACCAGAAGATGGAACTCTTGCAAGTGTCTAAGCGAGGTACGAGAGACCTGCAACTCACCCTTCGCTATAAGTTCAATACCACACGCAGCAAGTACAAGGGAACTGGTGCCGGTAATGCAGAGCTGAATCGACTATAAATATCTTTTATT
>CAVHWE010000358.1:0-2047 GCA_963639495.1 bacterium
GATCCTATCTTCAAGTATTTCAAGAAGCATAAGGCTGGTTTTATGGTCGAGGACCTCGAGTCCGAAGTCGTCGATAATGAAGACATCTTTCTTCTCTATCTTGCTCATTTCCTTGATGTAAGAGCCGTCAGCTCTTGAGATGCGCAATAGCGTGAAGAGTTTCTGGGCATTCCTATAGAGAACTTTTTTCCCTTTCAGACAGGCCTGATGACCCAGCGCGGTTGCGATATAACTTTTACCCACACCCGTAGCTCCGGTGATGATTACGTTCTCCGCCCTGTCGATGTAGGAGCAGTCGGCAAGTCGCATGATGAGATTCTTGTCCAGCTTCCTGCCCGGGCTGTAGTCGATGTTGTCAATGAAGGCCTGATAGCGGAACGAGGCATTGTTCAAACACCGCTCGATCCTCTGGTTCTCGCGGTATTCCCATTCCGCCTGGACGAGAAGATCGACGAGTTCGTCGGCCGTCAGGCTATCATTCTGGATGTTGCCCATGATGCCTTTCAGCGTGGCTTCCATGCCACACAGGTGCATCTGATTCAGTTTGTTGAGTGTTGATTGGTTCATTGTCGTTGAAGTTATTTGTTTGACATGATTTCTTCTTTGCCACGGATGTTGCCGTGTTCAGGAAGGGATGCTTCCACGTTGTCTTCCAACCATAGCCGTTCGGTCCGGTTGGTGAGCGTATTCTTGATGAACGTATAGTTCACGGCACCGACCTTCAAGCCGAGCCTGCAGGCATCGATGAGGCGGTCGTTACCATGACGCTTGCCGAGCGCAAGGACTCCCATACATGACTTGTAGAGTTGCTCTGGATACTCCTTCCGGGCCAGTATCATCTCTATGTAGGCTTTCACGTCAACGGAGATGTTCGCGGCCATCTTGACGAACTTGTCCCCGTTCCATTCGCTGTATGCCCGGTGTGTGGACGGCAGATGGTCTGGTATTGTGGTGTACTTAAACCGGGCATAGTCGCGCAGATGGTAGGCTATCTGAGTCCCCTTCAGGTATATCCGCACCTCATGACTGTTGTAGCAGACTTTAACCTTCTCGCCTATGTGGCGAAAGGGAACGCTATAATAGTGGCAGTCCTCGGTCAACTGTATGTGGCAGTTTTTCATTACGGTGCCCATCCTGAACTGCATGATCTCAAACGGATGCTCCGGGAGGGGCTTGAGCGAGGCCATCTCCTCTTCAAAGAGGTCCTTGCGGCTGAACGGACGGCCCTGGAAGTGGCGCTCGTTCAGAAGTATCAGCGGTTCCTTGATGGCGGCATTGATCTCATCTATCGAGAAGAACGTCATGTTGCGCAGCGGGGCGAAGATCTGCTGATAGACAATCTGGACATGACGTTCCACTATGGACTTGTCCTTCGGTTTCCGGACACGGGCCGGCAGGACACCCGTGTCATAGTGGTGCGCCATCTTGACCAGGAGAGCGTTGATCTCCGACTCATATTTGTCGGCCGTCTTTACCGCGCTCTTGAGATTGTCCGGCACCAGCACCTGCGGAACACCGCCGTAGTATTCCAGAGCATGCCGGAGGCTCTCCGCGAAGCACTCCTGAGCCTGGCTGGGGCTTGCTTCAACATAGGTATATTCACTGTAACCCAGCGAGGTAAGGAAGACCTCTGCATCTTTGACTTCACCCGTAGTGCGGTCCACGTAGGGGATTTTCTTGCCAGTATAGTCAATGTAGAGTTTGTCTCCCGGTTTGTGCTCGATGTGCATGCTCACATCCACCGTCTCCGCCCGCTCGCGATAGAGTTTACAGAACTGGGGATAGCTATAACCGTCGGGATTGGAAAGGCGATACTCGTTCCATAACAGGAACTTCGTTACGCCCACCTTGCCGAGCTCACCGTCTGCGTTTTTGAAGGCGTCCTCCAACTTGTCAAGGCGGTCGTCTTCTTCCGGTTTTTTGGAGGTGAAGAACTGATCCAACTCTTCTGTTGGACGAGCCAACAGCTCCTCATAGGTCAGTCCTTTTGATGCAATAATCGCCCGGTACGCTTTTACCGTATTGCGGGCACAGCCCAGCGCCGAGG
>CAVHWE010000359.1:0-2034 GCA_963639495.1 bacterium
GAGGCTGACCCAAAAGGTCAGCTTCTTTGTTTATAAGGATAGTATCTGAATGTGATGATAGGTATTGCGGAGGACACCATTCGCATTATTCGCTCCAGATCATCCCAAGGTTTCCTGCGTGCTGTTCGATGACCACTTGTCACTGTCGGGCGCCCTCCCGATACCCGTATCAGTTGGTAGACACGCATACTCAACCCCTATCATCCTCCCGCTATAGCCACGTCAAAAAATATAGCTATTCCTTTGATAACCAAAAGAATAGCTATTGTTTTTGTATGGAATATTTTGTATATTTGAAGTGCAAAAAACAAAAAACAAATATCACTCATACGATGACAAAGATACAATATAAAGATTACAATCAGAACGATTTTCTTCTTTTCCCTCCATGCATTGGCGACTTCGTTCCCGAGAATCATCCCGTCCGCACCGTAAATGCAATCCTGGACAATCTCGACATCAGTGAAATTGAATCCACCTACAAGGGTGGCGGCACAACGAGCTATCATCCGCGCATGCTGCTCAAGGTAATCGTGTATGCCTATTTGACCAACATCTATTCCGGACGGCGCATGGCATCTCTGTTGGAGGAGAACGTGTTCTTCATGTGGCTGAGCGGGATGAACCGTCCGGACTTCAGGACAATCAACCGCTTCAGGAGCGAGAGGCTTGCTGACGGACGCTTCGAGTCCATCTTCCATCAAGTCGTGGAACTGCTTCATGACGAGGGCCTCATATCTCTGGACGTGCAGTACATAGACGGCACCAAGATAGAATCCGTCGCGAACAAGTACACCTTTGTCTGGAAAGGCTCCGTAGAGAAGAACAAGGAGAAACTGCTGGCCAAGGTGGATGGCGTCCTGAAGGAAGCCGAAGAGGCACTTGCCGAGGAGAATGCCGCCGAACAGCCGGAGGAGATCACCAAGGAAGACCTTCAACAGCGCACGGACCGTATCCTTGAGAAGATGGACAAGGAAGGTGTTGCGGACAGGAAGCTTCGCAAGGCCGTAACCAAGGTGAAGGAAGAGAGCCTTCCGAAACTGGATGAGTATGACAGACATCTTGAGATACTCGGAGAGCGGAACAGCTACAGCAAGACCGATCCGGATGCCACGTTCATGCACATGAAGGAGGACGCCATGAACAATGGCCAAACCAAGCCGGGTTATAATGTCCAGATATCTACTGAAAACCAGTATATTGTCAATTATGACCTGTACTGGAGACCCACTGACTACGGCACGCTCATCCCCTTTCTGCAGTCCTTCCGTGACAAGTTCGGCTTCCACAGCAGCGAAATCGTAGCAGACTCGGGATATGGCAGCGAGCAGAACTACGAGTTCATGTTTGCCAACGGCATGACTCCATATGTGAAATACAACATGTTCCACAAGGAGATGAAGCGCAAGTTCCTGAAAAATCCATTCCTCCAAGCAAACATGTACTACAATGAGGACCAGGACTACTACGTGTGCCCAATGGGACAGCACATGGAGCATACCGCTGACAGGAGGACGGTATCTGACTTAGGATATGTATCCCACACTTCAGTGTACAGTGCAGCTGACTGTTCGAGATGTCCGTTGCGAGGAATGTGCTATACCGGCAGGCGCGACCGAAGATCAATGGAGGTCAACCACAGGGCGAACTCATACAGGAGCGCCGCAAAAGCACTGCTCACAAGCGAGCGCGGACTGATGCATCGCAGCAACAGGCCAATAGAACCCGAAGCCTGCTTCGGAAACATCAAGTTCAACCATGGCTTCAAGAGGTTCCGTCTGAGGTCAACGAGAAAAACGAAGGTGGAATGGGGGCTGGTGTCTTTGGCGCATAACCTCAGGAAGTATGTTGCTTATAAAGCAAAGCCCAAGCACAAGCAGGCTCAAAGTATGGCACTTGTTGCTGAAAAACCGGCAATGAAGTCAGCTGTGTAGTTGCCGGAAGGCTCCGACAGAGCGTGGCCGGCCGCGGCCTCGTGAGCGGCTCCCGGAGGAACGAAGTTCCGGAGGGTGGATGGAGCGAAGCGGAACTCTG
>CAVHWE010000360.1:0-2032 GCA_963639495.1 bacterium
GAACCTTCGCTATTCCAGATATTTTTCCTAATTTTGCGCCCACGTTTCTAACAGATGAAATGATTTTAAGATTCAATGGTATATACTAAATAGATTAAGGATAAAGAAAAATGGAACATGTTTTTACTGAATCGATGTTTTTGGTGGGATTCGTGATTTTCATCGCCGCCATACTCGTATTAGACATGCTGGTCATCGACCGAAAGGCACATGTGGTGTCTATCAAGGAAGCCGGTTCATGGACGGCTGTATGGATTATTCTCGCGCTCGCCTTCGCCGTATTCATCTATTTTCATGGCGACATGGTGCACGGCATCGAGAACTTCGACGACCTGAAGCTGATAGCCTCGCGCTATGCTTCGCATCTCAAACTGGACCCGAACGACTATGAGGGGAGTCTGCAGCAATACCGGCACTATATGACCATCTCCTACATTTCGGGTTATCTGATAGAGAAAACGCTCTCGGTAGATAATCTCTTCGTGATGATGATGATTTTCACCTCGTTCGGAGTAGACAAGAAAGATTACCAGCACGTACTGAACTGGGGTATTCTGGGAGCCATCGTACTGCGCTTCGTCTTCATCTTCGCGGGTGCTGCGCTCATCAGCCGGTTCGCCTGGATATTGCTCGTATTCGGAGGATTCCTGGTTTACAGCGGTGCCAAGATGTTCCTCAACAGGAACAAGAAGGAAGAGATCAATGCCCTGGAGCATCCGGTAGTGAAGTTCATGCAGAAGCGCCTGCATCTGGGTCCGCTGGTGATGACGGTGGTGTTCATCGAGTTCTGCGACCTGATTTTCGCCTTCGACAGCATCCCAGCCGTATTCTCGGTATCGCTCGACCCGTTCGTGGTGTTCTTCTCGAATATCTTCGCCATCCTGGGCTTGCGTGCCCTCTTCTTCCTGCTGGCAGCGATAGCAGACAAGTTCCGCTATCTGAAGGTGGGTGTGAGTGTGCTGCTGGTGTTCATCGGTGTGAAGATGCTCATCCACGATTTCTTCGAGATTGATGCTGTCAGTTCGCTGGTATTCATCATCCTCGTACTGCTCGTCAGCATCGGGGCTTCGGTGGTGATTCCACAGAAACAGGAAGCGTAGGAAAATACGAAATAAGCAAACCATTCGTAAAGGAGATTATCATCAGGTAATCTCCTTCCAAGAAAACATAAAAAGGGCGATTGCTATTCCCCACGCAAGGGATAAGCAATCGCCCTTATCTTTTATGAACTCAGTACAGAAAGAAGAGCAAATGAATTGGCTTACCCTTCGGCCGCCGAACTTTGTTTCTTCACTCTTCTCTCTTCACTCAATTTACTTCCAAGGATTCTCTGTTGGGTAAGGCAGGCTAGCTGGCTGGTTGTAAGCGATATCCTTGATGCCGAGATACTTGAATACCTCGAACAAGGTCTTACCTACGTGAGAGAATGCTACGGCTCCGTGGTGTGGATAACCCTTCTGAATCAGTACGTGACGATAGAAGCGGCCCATCTCGTTGATGGCGAAGATACCGATACCACCGAATGAACGGGTAGGAACATCGAGAACCTCTCCCTCTGCGATGTAGCTGCGGAGATTACCCTCAGAATCGCACTGCAGACGGTAGAATGTGATGTCAGAAGCTGCGATATCACCCTCCAAAGTACCACGGGTGAAGTCTGGTTTACCACCATTCTCCAACAAACGGTTCTGGATGAGCTGATACTTAATCTTACGGCTAGAGCACATCTTGCACTGTGGAGTGTTACCGCAGTGGAAGCCCATGAAGGTATCAGTCAACTTATAGTCGTACTTGCCCTGGATATCCTCATCGTAGATGTACTTAGGAACTGAGTTGTTGATATCGAGCAATGTAACGGTATCGTCAGAAGCACACATACCGATGTACTCAGAGAGCGCACCATAGATATCTACCTCGCAAGCTACAGGAATGCCGCGGCTAACGAGACGGCTGTTTACATAGCAAGGCTCGAAACCAAACTGGCTTGGGAAGGCAGGCCAGCACTTGTCGGCGAATGCTACATACTGGCGAG